>NZ_JBBMQZ010000001.1:0-416696 GCF_038900275.1 Pseudoalteromonas sp. AS71
TGCGGTACTAGCTCAGTTGGTAGAGCGCGACCTTGCCAAGGTCGAGGTCACGAGTTCGAGCCTCGTGTACCGCTCCAATCATTTTATATCCTTTCAAAATTTTCTGTATTAAAAAATCATAATTTAAAATATCTCTCATCTACTTTATTCTATGTGTAATATTCAGCATTGAAGTTTTGATTATTAGAAATTATTACTTCGCGCACCTAAGATTTACGTCTATAGAGTGGCGTATTTTGAATCTATGAGGGTATGACTGAAAAAAAACAGAGGTTAACATTTTAAACCGAGAAGCTTGTGTTAAAACAGCTCCCCTTGAATAGTCGCTATAATTCGCCTTGAGCCACCAGAGTCACGATGCTCCCCCAAGTAAACACCTTGCCATGTACCTATCGCTAAACAACCATTTGAAATAGGAATACTTAACTCACAGCCTAACGTACTGGTTTTAATATGTGCGGGCATGTCGTCATCACCTTCATAATCGTGACGATAATAAGGTTGACGTTCAGGAACAAATTTATTGAAATGGCTTTCCATGTCCATACGAACAGTGGGGTCTGCATTCTCGTTTATGGTAAGACTTGCTGAGGTATGCTGAATAAATAAATGTAACAAGCCTATTTTGTAATTTGCCAGTTCAGGAAGTTGAGACAATATTTCGTCATCAATTATATGAAAACCCCGCGGGCGAGGTTTTAATGTAATTTGCTTTTGCTGCCAACTCATAGTTTATCGAAGCTAACTTCAATGTTTGCATTACCAGCGTCACAGCTAAATGGCATGATAATCTTTTTACCTTGGCTTTTATGAGTAATTGTATGACCCTTACCCGACACCACAATAGGTGTTGCCATATCAAAGTCGAAGCCTTTTTCGCCTAGTAAGTTTTTAGCACCGCCGGTTACCATGTTGGTTATCTCGCCAACCATGTCAGTTACTTCTTCATCTATAGTATCTGGCCTTTCGCCAAGCATACGTTCCATAATGGTTAATGCTAGCCCTTCATCAAACGTAATTGAAAATGATCCGCGAGTTTGCGGGCCAACCATACCAATCAAACCTGATACATCACCACAGGCAATCTCATCAGTTTTAATGCGAGGTTTACCCGGTTTTAATTGAGTTTGAGCCATAGTGCTCAAAACATTAATTAAAGATGATAAAAACGGATTGATGAACTCTACATTCATAGTGGGTACTCTTAAATTGGGGCTAATAAATGGCTATATAGTATGAGTATAGCCACTAAGGATAATTTTGGGGGATTATGATGCTCTACAAGACTCACATTTGCCATGTGCTTCGATTGTTTGTCCAGAAACAACGAATCCACCTTCAGCGGCTAAATTATTCAACTCATGAGAGATAACGGTCGAGTGCAACTCTTTAACAAATCCACAGGTATCGCAAATTAATAACTGTACAGGATGAATATGATCAAAATGATGGCACAGCATAAATGCATTTGTGCTTTCAATTTTATGAATAAAGCCTAGTTCAGCTAAAAAGTCTAATGCACGATAAATAGTTGCAGGTTTAGCACCTGTTTCAGTTACTTTTAATTGCTCAAGCAAATCGTATGCACCAACACCACCTTGTGCACTGGCTAATAGACGAAATACTTTCTCGCGGATAGGCGTAAAACGCGCACCACGGTTGTCACAAACTTGTTTTGCTTTACTTACGAGTGATTCTATATTCATCATTACTCTTATCCTTATGCTACCGTGGTATACTAACATACTGTGTTGTAGTTGCAGCGTTTTTATTAAGCGCTTTTTACCTAGGAAACCCAGTAATGCACGAACTATTGGCTATATTTATTTTCTTTTTTGCGGTTATTGACCCCATTGGCACTGTCCCTGTATTTATTGCAGTCACACGTGGTGGTGATGAGAAATTTAAACGTAAAGTTATATTTAAAGCGGTAGGCGTATCTGCATTAGTGCTCTTATTTTTTGTACTTGCAGGTGAGCAATTACTTAACGCAATTGAAATCCCACTTTCGGCTTTTCAAATAGCCGGCGGTATCATATTACTTATTTTTGCGCTTTCAATGATATTTGGTGAAAGTAAACCTGAAGCCGAAATTAAAAGTGTGCGCGATAGTACTGAAACCGCTATTTTTCCGTTAGCGATTCCATCTATTGCGAGCCCGGGCGCTATGTTAGGCGCCGTATTAATGACCCGAAACGAAGAATATACATGGGTTGAGCAGTTACTAACGTCTTCAATGATGCTTGCTGTATTAGCGGTTGTACTGGTTTTGTTATTGCTTGCAACGCATGTACATAAATTAATTGGTGACAGTGGTGCAAGTATAATAAGTAGAATTATGGGGCTTATTTTAAGTTCGGTTGCGGTTACCAATATTTTAAATGGCATAGCTCATTATTTTGGCTTGCAGGTGTTCTCTTAACATTGATGCCCGTTAGGCTTTTGTGTAAAATGCAGCGCCTTTTAAGCTGTGCTTAATAACTTTAATACCCTGAGGTTTGCTTTGAATAAATGTACTTTGGATAGACGCTTTTCTGTGGCACCAATGCTTGATGGTAACGACTAACCGTCTATATTTGACTCAATGCTATGATTTATAAGGGCTTTAATCTCTAGTTAGAAATTGGCTGTCTTCCTATTGTCTTCCCATCTTAATGAAATAATCGTAAATATCCAGAAATAATTGTTGTAACTTTTCAGGATGCTAAGCGAATAATATACAGTTATTCTATAGGGATAATAATTTGTGGGATTATAAGAATATATAGTCCAAGAAGGTAGCTGTGGAAAAAGTTGAGCTTATCAATAAGGCTGTTAGTTGACGAGATTAGAACATCCCTGTTCGATGATACCCTGTTACATTTTATGCGATCAGCTTGTTGATATTTGTGGAATGATCTCTAACAACTCAATCAAACTTTATTTGTATTTTAGGCTGTTGTAAGTAGAGGCTCTATCTTTCAGCTCTTCCTTAGCCTTTTTGCGGCGAGCGTCCAACAACTCTACCAAATCATCAATATGCACAAGTAGGGGAGCTTTTTGGCTATCCATAATTTTAAAAACATTTAATGCCAACTCACCTGACTTGATCTTCTTCACAGTTATGTCATAGCTAAATGGGAAATACTGTTCAGTGACATCCGCTAGATGAATAATACAGCTGCCAAATTGTTCAAGTAGTCCTAAGCGAGTAGTGACCATATTACTTACCTCTTTGTTGTGTTTACGGTTACGGCGATTTTCGATTAGAGTGGATAATCCAAATAAGCTAAGCTTTCTATTTAAAGAGCTTTGCAAAATCAAAAGTTTTGGGTTGTCGCTAAGCATCTTTTCAAACTTAGATTTATTACTTTCTCCAAAATATTTTTGGCGAATATCATCTGCTGATATTTCATCTGTACCATATTCGTTAAAAAGTAGATTAAGTGTTTTCAGTGCATTACTCCGTCTCAATTTTCATATCTAAGAGATAATGTGCTGAATTAATACAATCTGTTATTATCTACTGAGTTTTTTTGAGCAAATGGTTTTATGGCAGAAAATACAAGTGATTCAGCACTGATATACACCGGAAAAAGTGAAGTATATGAAGGTCGAAAATGTAAAATATGTGGTTGCACGCTAAAAATTAGAAAGAGAGGTTGTCACGATTGCTATTTGCTTGCCCGTTCAAATACTCGGCCATTGGCAGACCTTAAAAAAGAAAATACGGCTAGGCGAAATAAAGCTATAGCGGGAGGCTTTAAAACTTATGAGTCAGCGTATCGATGTGATAAGTGCATTACTTTAATGGACGATATCCCTGAAGAAAAAATGGATGTGATTAGAAAAAAGTTTAAAAACAAGAAAGATGAAGAGGCAAGATTAGGTTGGTATCGATTCTCGTCCAACAACTATTGCACAGATTGTAGCGTAATCGACTATCGAGCTAAGCAATTTTACTTTCAACATCCTAAAAATCCAGAATTCAATAAAAATGGAGAGAAGGTTATTTGGACTGAAATACCGATTCCTGAACCTGGCGGTTTTCATGAGGTGATCATGGGTGCATTACGTCCAGAGGCAAAAGCAAAAGAGAGGTTTCAGTACATCAGAGACTATTTTGAAAAACAGACTGACGAAATAAGAAGACCGGCTAAAAAAGCGGCCAAAAAAACGGCTAAAAAAACTGCTATAAAAAAGGTTTATATAGCTAACGGCGGCTACAGACGATGAGTTAAGTACTGTTTTACTTAATTTACTTTTTTAGTTTGTTTAACAAGTCTAATTAAAATTATGCTCAGCACAGCAGCCGGTAATAACCATATAAAATCACTCATCTTAAATTCTCAATATTTGAAACACTTTCTTAACCTTAACGTTTTTGGTGTGTTTTGCAAATTTACGTCGTTTATCTATTACCTTTCAATTTTTCTCCTCACTTATGCCTAGTTAGTTTTAGGACAAATAACTAGGGAAAACCATGAAAGACAAACAATCGAAATTCATCCGCCAATATGTACGCGCTAGTAAATCACCGTGGGATGACAGTTCAACAATTTTGCTACTAGCTGATGTTGTTGATAAGCAAGAACTTGAACTGAGCTTCACCAATTACATTTATTTACACCGAGATAGCGTGGGGAGTGTGCTGGGTATTAGTATTTCTCAACAGTTACTAGCTGCTAATCCTGAGTTCTCGGAGAGGTATTTGGAAGGTATTGAGATGTATGCTTTTTTACTCATACATATTGAAGAAATAACAAAATTTTGTGGGTTGTTTACTGCAGAATTTGAGCAACTATTTATGCTAAAACCGAATGAGTATTTTGCAGCTACAGAGTGCCATTGGTTAGATATATTAGAAAATACCTAAAAACCTTTAGCGAACCACGTGGTTCGCTTTTTTATTTCCCTGCAACGCTACTAGTTATATGTATAGAACCAAAAATAAGTTACACACTGCATGTTCATTACTCCAAAAAATTGCACCGAGCCTGGCGCTAAACAGGCTTACCTACCTGAAGAGCCTTTGTGGTGATTCACTGCATTTAAATGAATATTCATACTCTGTATGACGTACAGGGTTATGTAGGGAGAAAACAATATAGCGATTGTTTTGGCAGCAGGGCCCGAATGCGCGGTCTTAGTTACCTAATGTAGACAGGTTAAAAATAAAAAGGAGTGAATAATATTCACTCCTTTTTTACATTCAAATTTTACCGTTTTGATATTCTATGCGAAATATCAACAATGCCTCTTAGTTGTGCATACCTAATTAAAATAGGTCATATACATAAGAGATATTATGAAAAATAAACCAATAAAATGGCAGTTCGGGGTGATAGTTCGAACACTCTCAGATGTGTGCTCCATAAGCGGCTACACATTTGCGTTATCGGGTTGGCTTCATTACAAAAAGGTCTGTGATATACCATTAATTACAGATATGGCAGCTAACTCGTATGTACTATTGATTTTAGCGTGTTACGCAAGCCATTTGACATTGGATATTATTGCGCAGTGGTCTAATCGCCATTAACTTCTAGAGCATCATTTTGATGCTCTTTCTTATGAATAGAATAACGCTGTAATTTCATCGCAAAATTTTGTGCGATACACAATCGCAGATTGTAATAACGCAGCATCTTTGTGAGTCATGAATGGTTGTTGGGTTCTCTTATTTATGCGCTCTGGGAGCTCTGTCAGTAACTGGGTGTGTAATCTTTTTATATCTTCAAATATTTGCGTAGATTGTGAAAATATAAATACCTGTTGGTAGTGGCCTGCTTTAAGTGAGGCGAGGTATTTGAGCAGTATAGTCTGACGTGTCGATTTACTTTTAAATGAGTTTTCAATTTCGATAGCAACGACGGTTCTATCTGGTAATACGGCCACACCGTCTACAATTCGCGCACTGCTTTGATTATAAAGTCGTTTAAATTCTGGCTCAGATAAAAATCCTGTCCATAGCGGCCTGTAAACGCCGTCTGAGGTATGGTTATGTAATCCGCGAAGGGCAACAAATGTATTCATCAGGTCGTGCATTATGTGGTTGTGGTTAACCTGCAGTGCGGGGTTTGATTTTGAGCGAAAGTAAGTATCAATACTGGTTTGCTCTTGTGCGTATTTAGCTCCTGAGTAGCTAGGAATATAGACCCGCCCATCAGGACTTCTATGTGTAGGGACCATCGTTAACAGTTTTTCGTCTACTAACTTATTTAAATGGGCAAGCGCTTGAGGTTGACTAATATTATAGAACCAGCGAATAATCACTGGCGCGACAATAGAAAACCTGACCGCAATAAGGACTGTTAGAGCAGTACGGTTTACCCCCTTTTGATAGTTGTTAGCACCTACGTTATATCGCATATCAATGTCAAAATAGCGGGCGTATTGGTGAGCATAGTCGTTATCTTTTTGCATTTGAGTTCACTTAATCAGGAGTCATAATTTATATAACTCCCGAGTATGCGAAATTGACTGCTTATTTAGCGCGAATCATCAAAAATTGCCCATCGTTATATACATCACCAAACGCGATACTCATAAGCTTTTCACTACTGGCGCCGTTACGTGATTTAGACTGCGTTATATCAACCACAGTCACTGCGTTAGTACTCAGTTTTAAATCTTTTGCTGCAATGAGCACGTTATCAACAGCACGCGCAATCTCGGTATGGCCTCGGTAGTTTTTGCCTGTTTTATCTGTATGGTGCAGTATCAAAATTGACTTTCCTTCGTTTCGTAATGCATCAATACATTTGTTGTAGTAGTTCCAGTCGTTTTGATTGAGCTCTTCTGCGGATGTATACAGTGCGGATAGGTTATCGAAAATCACTACATCGGCCCATTCAATATCACTGACGAGTGCATCAAAACCATCAGGTGTTGCGAGGTCGGGCATTCCTCCTGGAATACTTTTTCTATGAATTACTCTAAATAATTGGTCACCAGGCCCAGCGCCTATCGCGTTAAAAATATTGGCAAAACGTGTTTGTATCTGATGCAAACCTAATTCAGCATCAATATACAAAACTTTTTTAGCTTCGCACGGCTCATTACCAAAACTAGTAGTGCCAGCAGCAACACACGCTGCGATATACTGAGATATATAGGTTTTTCCAGAGCCAGCTCCGGCAGCAAGCAGCGTAGCCTCTCCGGCGGTTAATATCGAAGGTACAATGATGCATGGTTGAGGAATATCGGCCTGAACAATACTAAGCACGCTATCGGCTTTTCTTAATTGATGTAATGGATTAGGTGTGTTTGTTGATTCACTGCTTTGTGTAAATTGTTGGCTATGTTTTTGGTCATTCATATTAATAAACTCCTATGAGATTGCGATATTTCGGAATTTCTAAATAGGATGTCGAAGAACGAACTAATTGCGGTTTATGTAAAATTATCCAATTTATTTTTTATTTTTATTAAGCGTGTTTTTAAACGTAGAAAATTTGTGTGAATTAAACCTATAAAGTAAGGCCTCCTCTTAAAGAGGAGGCCTTACTTTATAGGTTATTCTTTATTTCAATTAGGCAAAAATATTACGGTATTCATTGCAAGACGTTGCGCGTTTGCTCTTTTAATGAAACAAGGGATTAAACCATTAAAGAGAAGCCGCTTTCAGCGGATGGTCTCGTCGCTGCGCTACTCAACCATTGGGCCTAAAACGCACGCCAGCTCTGGTGTTGCTCCGCAACGAGCTGACTCGACGCGCTATCGCGCTAGCGTTGTAGACCCAGCGCGAATGCACCTCACTACGCTCTGTACCAACCGCCATACTGCCGCGCCTGACAATGCAATGGGTGCCCCATAATTTGCATTTTTCATCTGCTGTAATTTTCTACGAAAATTATGGTTCGATATCAATTTGTGCCAAATTTTAATCGAATTTCGCTGATGCGAAACACTATCGCGGTTGGTACAGACCAGCTGTACATTCGCGCGGTCTCCATGTGTCTGCGGCTTCGCCTACAACACATTACGCGCTTGTTGGCCTCATTCTGAGGCGCTTTTTTGCAGTTTTTCGTGCCGAAAAATGCGTTTTTTATAACGTCTTTCAGACAAAACCGCCTTCAAATTAAACTTATTAATGAATTTTTTAGAAAAGAATAAAAGGTTTTTACTTAATAAAATTAGGTGGAGTAAGGGAAGGGCTAATTGCTTAATTCAAACTGTTTGTTGCTGAGCTGCGCAGTCAAACATGTTTGTTTTTTATCACGAAATCATTAAATTTGATAGCAGAAATTAATGATTAATAAGGTTTGAAAAATGAAAAACAATGACGTTACTGATATCGCTATTAACCCAACAACAGGGTTACCTATCACAAATGCGAGCGCTAATATCGTAGATGTTGGTGGCAATGTGATAGGCCAGCCAGACAGAGTAATGACAGTGCACGAAATAGAAGGGTCAATAGAAGACGATTATTTTGATGCATTTGATGACGGCTTTTAATGCTCAAAATCTTAAAAGCTATCCGTGGTTATCGAATAGAAATTGTCTATTCGACTATTGCTTTTAGTGGCTCAGGGTTACTGTTTTTTCAATATCAATCAACTCAAAACTTAGCTTGGTTTATTTCACTCACTTTATTCTGTAGCAAAATGGCTATTGGCATAATCAACTATGAGCAATATCGCCAAAGTAATAAGCGAAATATGAACGTTATGCTCAAATATCTGTTATTTAAATTTGTATAAAACCTGTCTATTTGTCCGAAACGCAAAGCGCCCAATTCTAGGGCGCTTTTTTAGTTTTATAAACTTACTTAATTATTTTAATTTCCCCCATATTTCCCGCTGAACTCCCTACAATTTATTTTTTAATTTAACTTATATCTGCCACTCTAATTTCATGGGAAGTTTGTTTTGACTTTAAGTTCATTCTAGCAAGTGGCCCAATTGTGCCAAAAGCAGCCCTTGAGTGACTTAGTGATAAAGGCTGCAATGATACGATTGCTGACATTTCACTATTTCTTTTTATGCCTTCTCATTGCCATTAATAGACTGTCATTTAGCTATCGCAACAACTTTGACCTTCTTGAATTGGCGGGCATTTCACTGTTCCATAAGAGCAATATACGCAACAATCGCCTTTCAAAGGCTTTAGGAGAACTTTGCAAGATTCACATTCATAATACCACTGGCAAGCGTTGGTTGGCATTTCTTCAGTTTTACTGAAGCCACACTCAGGGCAAGTAATGGTAGAATTTAACTCTATACTTTGCATGTTTGCTCCTTCAAAGGTTTAACAATGTCTAATACGGACATTACAATCATCAAACAAATACCTACATAAAACAAATAAGTGCTCCATTCGTATTGCCATAGTGGATAGAGGGTTAACAAAACCGCTATAGGGCCAATAACCCCAAGAATACCTCTCGCATGATTTTGGTTTTTATACCAGTTATACAAATTTACCAACAATGCCAGAGTTGCAAATATAGGTAACAAGGTATTTACAGCAATTCCCTCAAAGTGAGAGAGAAAGCCTAATCCTAATGCTGATGCTAACGAGCCGAGTGCGGGGAAGCACCCCGTACAACTAAGAGCCGCAAGCCAAACACCACCTGAGCTAACTTTATCTAAAATCTTATTAATCATTTTTAACGTCTAACATTATTTGAATGATTTGAGTATGAACTCCGTAGGTAGGTACGGAGTCAATGCTATTTTAGCGAATCGATTATTGGGCAGTGGGATTGATCGTTATTGTTGCGGCATGAATTAGTCATTTCTTTTATGACGACTTCTAAGCGTTGAAGGTCAGCTATCTTATTTTGAATTACGTTCAATTTCAGCAAGCCTAGGGATTCTACTTTGGCACAATCGCCATCCATTGACATCAATGAAGCCACTTCTTTTAGAGTAAAGCCAAGTGCTTTGGCCTTACAGATGAATTGTAATTGTTTGGTGATTGAGTCGTCATAGACACGATAACCATTTTGAGGTTTTTGAGGCTGTTTTATCAAGCCTTCCCGCTCATAAAACCGTATAGTTTCTACGCCTATATCAAGTTCTTTAGCCAACTTGCCTATTGTTTTCATCGTCCAACCATAAAATCAACTTTAATCATGACATTAGTATATCAATACGAAGTAAAATTGCTCGAACTACAATGACTGGTTTTCGCTCATACCCGAATTCTTTTGTAGCGAGCTAAGCTTAAAACTCCATAAACACCGGAGTACAACTAATGCACCAGTTAACTATATATCAGCCTAAAGAGCCTTGGAATAAAAATAAGCTTGTAGGACAAAAGTTACCTCTAAAATTACAGCAAATATGGGCTATCCGAATACGACTGGAACTTTTTCATAAAATAAGAGATCTAGCACTATTTAACCTAGCCATAGATAGCAAACTAAGAGGGTGTGATTTAGTTTCACTAAAAGTTAATGACATTGCACATGGTAAAGCAATCCAATCACGGGCAATAGTCGTTCAAAAAAAGACTGGTATGCCTGTTCAATTTGAAATTACTGGAAATACAAGGAAATCAATTGTGGCGCTCATAGAGCAATTTACTCTCAATTCTTATGATTACTTGTTTAAGTCACGAATTCATTCCTCTGAACACCTTTCAACCCGTCAATATGGACGTATAGTTGACTCTTGGGTCACCTCAATTGGGTTAGATAAGACTCAATATGGCACTCATTCAATGAGACGTACCAAACCATCACTAATTTACAAAAAAACTAAAAATTTAAGAGCCTGTCAGCTTCTACTTGGCCATAGAAAACTAGAGAGCACTGTCAGGTACTTGGGAATAGAAGTTGATGATGCGTTAGAAGTATCAGAACAGATCGATGCTTAAATTTGAACCTAAGCCAGACTCGAAGTTAGAGTCTGGCACGTGCCATAATCCGACCTTGAGACACATAGAGATTAAGACTGCAAAGATACGAAAGCGGAAGTTAGCTTTGGCCTGTTTAACGACAAATATTCCGACAAAGCAGTCATGACTATTAGTTTATTGTTAAATCTAATCTTTCTTTTCGTTCATCTACTCAATAACCCCACGCTAAACGTGACTTTAGCGTGGGGTTAGAGTTCACAGTAATTTTATCTGGATAGCTCTTTTATTTTTTTCTCTGAAAACCAGCGATATAAAACAGGTAAAACAAATAATGTTAACAGTGTTGCAGTTACCAAGCCGCCAACAATAACACTCGCTAATGGGCGCTGTATTTCTGCACCAACACCATTAGACATTAACATCGGTATCAAACCTAAAGCTGATGTTATAGCAGTCATAAGTACAGGTCTTAATCTTGAAGTAGCGCCTTCAAAAACGGCTTTAGATGCTTCTAGACCGTCTTTAATACGTTGGTTGATACTTTCTACCATAACGACCCCATTCAATACCGCTACACCAAATAAGGTAATAAAGCCAACGGAGCTTGGTACAGACAAGTATTGTCCAGATAAATATAAGGAGAAAACTCCGCCAATTACAGCAAGCGGCACGTTGACCAATATCAGCATAGCTTGACCAACAGAACCAAAGGCAAAGTAAAGTAGTAGTGCGATTAGTGCTAACGATAAAGGTACAACTATAGCTAACCTATTTTGAGCACGTTTTTGACTTTCGAACTGGCCGCCAATCGAAACAGAATAACCTGAAGGTAAGTCAACCTTTTCAGCAATTACCGTTCTGATATCGGCAACCACGCTTCCCATATCTCGATTTTGTACATTTGCTTGGATAACGACTCTTCGTTGTACATCATCGCGTCTAACTTGTGGTGGGCCTGACTCAAATGAGACTGAGGCTACGTCACCCAGCCGCACCCAAGCACCAGTAGGTGATTGAAGCCGAATATCAGCAATAGCTTCTTTGTTACTTCGGTACTCTTCCTCTATGCGAACGTAAATATCATAACGTTCATTACCATTGATTATTTGTCCGGCTTCAACACCACCAATACCATCACGCACAACCTCCATTATGTCACTCACAGACAATCCAAAGCGTGATAGTTCTTGCCTGTTAGGACTTATCACCAATTGCGCTTCACCAGCAATTTGCTCCAATGCAACATCCCTTGCACCTTCAATGTTTTTAATTGCTGTTTCTATTTCTTGACCTTTAGCCGCCAGTACCTCAAGTTCAGGCCCAAACAACTTTATCGCCAACTGAGCCTTAACACCAGATAGTAGCTCATCGACACGAGTCGCAATAGGTTGAGAAAAGTTGAGTAGCAACCCAGGGAATTCTTCTAAAGATCTCTCCATTTTTCCTTGAAGTTCATATCGATTAGATGCACTGGTCCACTCAGAAACAGGCTTCAACCCTATGTAAATTTCGATGTTATTCACAGGCTCTGGGTCTCCACCTATTTCTGCTCGACCAATTCGGCTTAATGCATAGGTTACTTCAGGGAAAGCCATTAGTTTTTCTTCTAGAATTGGTGCCACAGTGAGCGCGGTATCTAAACTGGAAGAAGGTGCAAGCGTTGCTCTTAAGTTTATCGTCCCTTCTTCTAACTCAGGTACAAATTCAGTACCAATTAATGGAACTAATGCAAAGGCAGAGAAAACTAATATAAGTGCGGCTGAAATGACTAATTTGGTGCGTTTTAGTGCGAATGTAAGCCCTTTTCTGTAGAGTTTGTCTAATGGCCTAAGAACAAAGCTTTCCCTCTCTTTTACACCTGACTTAAATAAATAAGTAGCTAAAGCGGGTACAACAAACAACGCAACCACAATAGCAGATATAACAGCTAAAATGATGCTTATTGCCATAGGTTGAAATAACTTTGCCTCAACACCTTCAAAGCTAAATAAAGGCGTAAATACGACTAAAATAATAGAAGCTGCAAAAAATACGGGACGAGCCACTTCTTTACCCGCATTTTGAAGACGTAACTTAATACCATGCTCATCTTGTTCTACATCATGTGGATCAGTATCAGCACTAGGCACTCTTTCTTTTACAGTTTTTAAATGGGTAGAGTCTGGTCTATTTAAATGCTTAAACATGTTTTCAACCATCACGACTGAACCATCAACTAGCATACCAATGGCTACGGCAATGCCACCCAATGACATAAGGTTTGCAGAAATGCCCCACCAAGCCATGATCATTAACGCGATACCAATTGAAATTGGAATAGATATTAGGACAAGGAAGGTTGCACGTATATTCATTAAAAATAGTGCTAATACAATACAGATGAAAATAAATGCTAGTAATAGTGCATCAACTACTGTATCAACGGCTTTTTCAATCAAATCAGCCTGATCATAAAATGGTTCAAAGCGAACACCTTTAGGCAATGCTTGATTAATCAATGGGATTCTTGCATTGATACCATCAATGGTGGCTTTAGTATTAGACCCCATGCGTTTTAAGACAATGCCAGAGACAACTTCACCTAAATTTTCGACTTTACCGTCTTCGGTTTTGCGCGTCATTGTGACAGCACCTTGACGAATTTCACTGCCCATTTCAACTTTAGCAATATCCGAAACCGTCACAACTGTCCCATCAACTGTTTTGACGGGAACTTGTTTGATATTACTAATACCAGCGTCACCACTTTCAAACCAACCTGCACCTCTAATAACAAGCTGCTCTTGCCCACGGTTCATATACCATCCGCCAACATTGGCATTGTTGTTATCTAGGGCACCAACAACGTCTTCTTGCGTTAGGTTATAAGAAAGAAGCTTAGATGGATCTACATTTACTTGGTACTGCCTAACAATACCTCCAAAGGAGAGTACATCAGTAACACCATCGACAGGCATAACGAGTAATTTTACTACCCAATCATTGAGACTCCTGAGTGCCATAGCATCATAGCCTGCATCTTTATCTGAAATAAGAAGGTACTGAAATACTTGGCCTAGCCCTGAGGTGTTTGGCCCCATTTCGGGTGTGCCGACACCTTCTGGTATCAGTTCTTTTGCGGCTTGAAGACGCTCAAATACAAGTTGTCTTGCAAAGTAAATGTCGGTGCCTTCTTTGAAAACAACCGTGACGCCAGACAAGCCTGTTTTAGAAATTGAGCGCACTTGTTCTACATCAGGTAAGGCATACATGACCGCTTCAATGGGGTACGTAATGAGTTGTTCAACTTCTTCAGCAGCTAGTCCTGGCGCTTCAGTATTTACAGCAACTTGAACATTAGTAACATCAGGAAAGGCATCTAAATTTAGTTTTGGTATAACCATAATTGCGCCGACAATTGTGGCAAACAGCGCAATCAAAATCAGGAGTCTATTATTAACAGACCAATCTATTATTTTATTAAACATAGTCTTGCTCCTTAGTGGTTATGCGGATCAAATCCGCCTTTAGCGATTTCAGAAGCAACAAAAAATGCGCCTTTGGTTACAATTCGCGTCCCACTATCAAGGCCAATGATTTCCCTAAAATCACCTAAGGCTCGGCCTAGTTCTACTTCTACAGCTTTAAATTCTCCAGGGTGGTCTTCGACAAATACGGTCCAATCACCATCTGCGCTGCGGATCAATGCTTCTTCTGGCACAGCCATCACTTTCTGCTTTGTGGCAAACTGAAAGTAAACTTTTACAAACATACCTGAATGAAGGTTATCATCAGCATTCTGTACCCCCAATCTAATAATTCTTGTACGAGTTACGGGATCAATTGTATGGGCTTCTTGGATAACTTTGGCATTGTAACTCTGGCCTTCTAATTTAAGTACCGCAGGAGAATCAATTGATAAATTTAGCTTTTTATTTGGAGAAACTTTTGCTTCAACCCATAGTTGTTTTTCATCAGCTAACAACATGACTGAATCCCCAGCATCAACACGTTGCCCTTGGATAAAGTCGTCTTGAAGCACGACACCTTCACGGTGCGCCGTTAATGCATATTGTCCAAATGCTTTAATGTCTTTGTTAGAAATACCATTTATTGCTTTTTCAGTTAACCCTAAAGCAATGAGCTTGCCATAGCTCGCATTGTATGTTGTTTCAGCTTGTAATAATCGACTTTCACTCACCGTCTTATTACCCAGCTTTTTTACACGTTGCCATTCGGTTGAAGCGATTAAATAGTCAGCTTGTGCTTGTGCCATTGCTTCACTAAATAATGTAACTAACTTCTGACCTATTTCTACATACTCGCCAAGCGCTGCATGGCGACTGATAATGACTGACTCTGTACGTGGTGATACCACATAACTTTTATAGCCATTAGCTTTTATTTCGCCAGGTGCATATACGGAGCTAAATTGATATTCAGGCTTAACACTTTCCACTTTAATGTTAGCAAGCGACATCTTCTTTGGATCAATAGTGATACCTTCTTCATGTCCTTCTTCTCCCTCTTTATTACCACCTTCATGGCCGTGCTCGTCATGGTCACCTTTATCTTCTTCATGTCCCTTTTCGTGTTCATGCTCATCTTGATGTTCTTTTTCTTCTTGTTTCGAAACGTTTGTGACAGAACCAGTTCCATCTGACGACTGTGCAAAAGCATCATGATTTGTAGTAAACCCAACTAACAGGCAGCTAATTACTACGGCTAAAAATTTTTTACTAATTACTGTATTCATTTTTGTAACCTATATTTTTAATAAATTTAAGATTTCGTTTTTCGCTACTGAAAAAACAAAGCGCTCAAATCTCAAATTTGGATAACTGACCCATACTTAAAATGAAGGATATTTCTGCAAGCTTGAATTGATTTTCCAAACGTATTCCTGCATGAAGCCCTTCCGCACGTTGATTTAATGCAAGTAAGTAGTCAGAAGTATTAATGTCACCAGCTTCCCAGCGCTTATTTAATAAGTTTTCGCTGCTATCTAATCTGCCTTTTGTCAGTTTTTGCCATTGCTCATAATATTTTTTACTGACAATAAGCGATTCATAATTAGCTTTTGCTTCAAATGACTGCTTTCGATAAACCGACCGAAAGTTAGCCTCTGCTGCAATTGCTTCTGAATAAGCGGCTTTAACAGTATCTGAATAGTTATTTCTGATATTTAAAGGCATTGAGAAAGTCACGCCAATCAAGTCTTCATCTCCACTTTTCCCTGCGTTAACTCCAATGGTTGGATTGGCTTTAGATTCCATAGTGGTTAGTTGAGCTTTAGATTGTTTTATCTTCCATTGCGCTCTAGCGAGTTTAACTTTTGGATGTTCCTCAACCCACTGAGAGTTAAATGAATAGTTTGTTGCTCCAAAAGTAAATGAAAACAAATTGGTAGTATTAGGCGTCCAATCAGGCAATAACTCCTGAACATTTACCTCTGCATTTTTCAAAGCAATTTGCGACTCAGATATTTCACTGAAAACTTGGGACAAGTTTAAATAAACCAGTTCAGCGTCAAGTGGCTCTAAAAGTCCTGCTTTTCGCTTATCTTCAATAATTCCAACGAGCGTTTGTAATTGATTTTCTCTTACTGAAAGTAACTGAGCCACCTTTTTTGCTGCTTGCCAATTAACTATTGCAGTTAAAGCGTTAGCCTTTTTAGAATCGAGTAGAGATAACAATTGTTGCTGGTTTGCATAAACACCAATTTCACCAATGCTTTTATTTGCTGATTGCTTATCCCAAAAATCAATCGTTTGACTGATACCAATAGAATAATTATCAAAATCACCCTCTTTTTCATAGCTTGCTTCAAGCTCTGGGTTATATACGGCTTTAGTTAAGCTCTTGGCTCTATGATTACTTGCATTAAGTAACTCTTTAGCCGCAACAACTTCGGGATCTTTATTTATTTGACTATCTAGCCATGAAATACTTTTCTGTTTGGCATAAGTGGCAACTGAAAAACTCACAGCCATACATAAAGACAGGACTAAACCTGCATTTTTTAAATATATATACATAAAAATTCTTAATTTTAAAATTAATAAACACGAAACCTTTATCCATTATTAAAGGATAAATAGGTCATTAAAAATTAATCTAATTAAGAAATGGGCGGACGAAGTATCGCTTCAAGAAAGGTACTTGTTTGATCAATTTGATAAGGCGTTTTATTGATAATGTTTAGTTTGCCCGTGGTATTTGAATTACTGACTAAAATCCAAGATAAGTGGCTGCCACTGCAATGTCCGCAGTGATGACAATCTTTTTCATTATGCTGCTCATCACCTACATTATCATTTGAGACATTTCGATCATCTGCATGATCATGTTGAATTTGAAGGTGCTCTATATCTATTTGGTGATTCTCAGGTGTTGCGGATACAACAGCAGTTAACGATTGCAAAACAATCGAAACGACTAATAGTATTTTTAACGCAACATTGAATTTCAAAATAAACACCTACTTAAATATGAAAAATTATAATATCAAAAAAAGGTTTTCTAAACTAGCCATGCGCATGTTTTTCATGCTCGTCACGGCAAGTTTCTTGAGGAAACTCAAACTCAATGGTTGTATGAGATAAATTATAAGAAGAAAGTTCCTTAGCCACTTGTTGTTTTAGCCTAATTAATTTATCAACCTCAAAGTTATGGGCTAACTCTAGGTGAGCAGTTAATACGTGACTTTCCCCGTCTAATGACCAAAAGTGCATATGATGAATCCCATTAATTTCAGGTATAGCCTTTATCGCTTTTTCAATATTATTCTGCACTTCTTCATCAGGTGTAGCTTGAAGAAATAGTGCCAATGTTGTTTTCAGGTTTTTCAAAACGTTAAACAATATAAACAGTGTAAAGCCTATAGAAAGCAAAGGATCTAATATTGGTAGATCTACAAAAAGCAGCACGATAGAAACAATTAGGACTGCAACCCAGCCAAGTACGTCTTCAAGCAAATGCCACGTAAGTACTTTTTCGTTCAGCGTTTTACCCGCTTTTAGTTTAAATACTGCATACCCATTAACAGCAACCCCAAGTAATGCAAGACCCAACATTCCTTCAGCCATTGGCATTTCAGGATTAGATAATCTTGGTATTGCTTCAAATAGCACCCAGACAGAACCAATAACTAATACAATACTGTTAATTAATGCGCCAAACAGGGTAAGACGACGATAGCCATAGCTAAATCTATCGGATGCTTCTTTATCCGAGAAACGACTCAGTATCCAAGCGAATCCTATAGATAAACTGTCACCCAGGTCATGTACAGCATCAGCCATAATAGCGGTACTGTTGGTTAGCCAACCACCAATAAATTCGATAATAGTAAATGAAACATTAAGGAAAAATGTCCAACCTATACGGTCGTCTTTTCCATGCGAATGGCTATGGCTATGATTGTGCATTTTCCACCTCAAGAACTTTTAAATTTCTTACATTGACTACGTTAAAATTGATAAAGTGACGGATCACTCGTTGATACATCCAACGTTTGATTCCTGATAAGTTAGTTCCTTTTTCGAGATAAAACTCATCAGGGGAATTATAAACACCAAAATCATCATGAATACCTTCTTTTTGTATATAGGTATCTTGACCACGCCAATCTGTATCTGGCGAAGAGAAACACTTTGTTGCAACACCATAACCACAAAATTCGTTTTTTATTTGACTAAATTTGTGCTGTAGTGAACTTAAATATTGTTCATCTAATATAAAGCCTTCTAAGTTTATCCAACGATCCTTGAAATAAACTTCAATCCAACTATGAATGATATATTTAGGTGCTAACCAAAATACATAAGTTGGAATAGCTCCTTTTTGTAATCGCTGCTCAATAGTAAAGCCGTGAAAACGACATTGAATACCTAATCCTCGTAACAAAGCCATCAGCAAGTTACCCTTGGTATTGCATTGTCCGTAACCATCGGCTAAAACACTGCTTGCTGAAATATCATCACTCTCATTGTAACCAAATAATATTTCATCTTTAACAAATTGGTAGGCTGCACCAATTTTGTTGAAGTCATCGAGTTCTTGCCAATTACGCTCAGAAATTAATGATTGAATTGTAGAGTGTTCAAAATTTACTATCTTGGTTTTTTCTAGATATTTGCTATTCATTGATGTTTCCTTACTTTGAACAACCAAAGGTTGATTGTTTATCTTCATTTGGTGTTTAACGTGTTTTCTCAGCAACAGCTAATTCTTGTTTAGCATCGCTTAGTATTCGGTAAGCGCCTCGAAGAATTAACATTGAAATGATGCTACCAATGACGATATCAGGCCAACGCTGTTTCAGCACCATAACGAGTATGCCTGCGATAACGACACCAAGATTTGCAATTACATCATTCGCTGAAAATATCCAGCTAGCTCTCATATGTACTTCATCGTTGTTGTGCTTTCGAATAAGGATGAGACAAATCACATTTGCAACTAAAGCAACCATGCCTACGCCAATCATAAACCAAGAGTGAGGCTCACTTTCACCATACAGCCTTCTAGCAATATCCATTAGAATTAGCACGCCTAACCCCAGTTGGAAATAGCCACTCACTAAAGCAGCATTAGCCTTATGTTGGATTGACTTTCCCACCGCGTATAGTGCAATTGCATAGACGATTGCATCCGCTAGCATGTCTAACGAATCTGCAATTAAAGCCGTTGATTCTGATAACCAACCAAAGCCAATTTCAAAAACAAACATCGAGGCATTGATAGCCAGAAGCCAATAAAGCACCGTTTTTTGCTGGTTATCTTTTAGCTCAACTTCACACCCACAATCGCTCATTTTCATCTCCGATTAACTTGTATGCTCTAACTATAAATCCTATAGTGACTATAGGGTCAAGTTTATTTGGAAATTTTATGAAAATTGGTGAGTTATCGAAAACATCGGGGTATTCAGTACAAACCATCCGATATTATGAAAAGGAGGGCTTGCTGTCAGATCCTGATCGCACTGAAGGGAATTTCAGGTTGTATTCTAATAAGGCATTTAAAGAGCTAGAGTTCGTAAAGCATTGTCGAAGTTTAGATATTCCGCTTAATGATATTAAGCGACTCATTGAATTAAAAAACAAGCCAGAGGAGAGTTGCTCTAGTGTAAATGCATTAATTGATCGGCAACTAACTTTAGTTAATCAACGAATGAAGGAATTGAATGCACTCAAAAAAGAGTTAAAACTAATGGCAAGCTCTTGCGGGTCTGACGGTACAATTGAAGTCTGTGGCATTATCAAGTCATTAGATAGTTGAACTAAATATAACTTTAGATTAGTAGTATTCACAAAGGCAATAATGAAAACCATTGGCAAATTAGCACAATCATTAAATTTAAATGTAGAAACCATTCGTTTTTATGAACGAGAAGGACTGATTACACAACCTGAAAAACCAATATCTGGTTATAGACAATATGACGAATCAATAGCAGGACAACTTAGGTTTATCACAAAAGCCAAAGCGCTCGGCTTTACGTTAAGAGAAATAAAATCGCTAATGTCTATGGACAGCAACTGCGCTCAAGTTGAGCTATTAAACCGACAAAAGTTAGCAATCATTCGAGACAAAATTAATGACCTTCAACGTTTAGAGAAAGTAATTGTGGGTATGACAAATACCTGTATGCAAAACGAAGATCCAACACATTGCCCCATAATTGACTCATTAAAATGATTGACTCCGTACTTGTATACGGAGTTTAGAATGATGGTAATATCAACCAATAGACTTTCAAATGATAAATAAAATATTAGACAGAGTAGGCTCTAGTGGCGTTTGGCTAGCGGCACGGCCTGCCTCCCTGCATTAAGGTCACTTGCATCGGCATTAGGACTAGGCTTCTTCTCTCACTTCGAAGGAATAGCTGTAAATACGCTTTTACCTATTTTTGCATCTTTGGAACTATTGGTAAACTTATACAACTGGCACAAAAATAAAAACCATACCAGAGCTGTCTTCAGCATTCTAGGGCCTGTAGCAGTGCTATTAACGCTTTATCCTCTTTGGCTATATGATTGGAGCACATACCTATTTTACTTTGGTATTTGCTTAATGGTCGTTATGTCGGTTTTGGATATCGTAAAACCAGTAAGGGAGCAAACATGCAACGTATGGCTAATTGCCGTCGTTGAAACGATTAACGGTCAATGTCTGCTTTTCGCTCTTTGCCGAAGTTCGGTTTAGTGTCAATTGCGGCCATTGGTAACGCCCTAATCAGCCGACGCATCAGTGAACGGCTATATTTGCTTATTAGCTTTGTAGTGCAATATTCTAGTATTTACGCCTAAGAATTCATAAGCCGCAGCAGCCTTCATTACCAAATCTTCGTTTCTACACAAATACAAATGACAAAATGAAGCAACACCTGCATGGGTCATATCACTAAAAGATGCCGAAATCTTCTATCTTTTTTCATTTTAGAATCACGATAGTATCCGAGAAAATTCAACTGATGATAGACTGCGTTGACCTTCTCTTGAATCGTCCGCTCTCTATCCGATCGGCTTCAAAGCTATGTGTATTGTGGGTTGGTCGATGGATAAGATATGGATAAGCAACTTCTTATAAATGCACTGTAGATGGCTGTATATCAAAGTCAACCGAAGGCTGAGGTAATGGAGCATAGTTATCAAGGTAGTCAATACGCTAGCACTGACTATCTCGCATTTATAAAAGAACATAATCTAGTGCCTTCGATGAGCCGCGCTGGGAACTGTCATGATAATGCGGTTGCTGAAAGCATTTTTACTACGATTAAAAAATGAATAATTAAGCGTAAGGTATACTCGAGTCACGAAGATGCGAAAGCTGAGATATTTAATTTTATAGAGATTTTTACAATCCAAAAAAGCGCTATTTACACACAGGCGGTGTTTCACCTGCTAAGTTTGAGGAAGCTAATACTCTGAATTAAGAACTGCCTAGCGAAAGCAGGGAAGTCCACATTCGCTTTATTAATGCCTCTGCATACTAAAATAATACTAGTCATAAAAGAAAAGCGTGTTGATTGTGAAGAGTTAAGTCATTCATAACTTATCTTATACTAAAAACTCAAGCATAATTTAGTATCTAAACGTTAGCTATACTATCAATGTCTTGAATGAAGGCTTTAAGCAAATTGAGGCGGTTAAGTAAATCTCTTGTATCTTCTTTTGTTATTTCTAGTAAAGAGTAAGAATTTTGTTTTTCAAAAAATACTGGGTATCTTAAATTATTATGCAGATAATTATACCGTGTTATACCTAAGACATGTTTCTTTAATTGTTGATTAACTTGAGATTTTATAGTCTCATTCGAGCTAACCACTTCAATTAAAAAGCTAACAGCATCCTCCACCGAATGGCTTCTATTTTTGTCCCTAAAAAACTTATTATTCGCATCAACTAAAGTAAATATTTTTGCTCTAATTAATTTTTCCATTGCTTGTAGTATGTGGTAACAAGATTCTCTATAAGACCCAACTTCAAACAACAGTATTGCAACCTTCTCATCTGATTCAGCCAATTGCTTATACGATAAGGAAGCGTTAGCATTATAACTAAACCTACCAATATGTTTTTGCATTATATTCCTAATAAATTCTAATATCTTACCATAATGATATGTTTTAGTTACAAGTTTGTAACTTAGCCCGTTAGTATTTTGTGGGGTAAGCTTGTTATGCATAATCGTTTATTACATTCGAACATCAGTTCTTCATATGTCAGAGTTGGTCCTCTTTGAGTAAAGATGTTTTTTCCAAGGTTACATCTGCATTACTGTGTGTATGTTTTCAGTTAATCTTAATTTAGCGATAATTTTCATCTAAGCCAACTAATATTCTGTACTTGATATTCGTAAATTTCTAGTGCCCTAGAGCATAAAATTAAATACTTTGCTCAGCGCATCATTATCCGTTTTTAACTTTTCGTAATACTTACTAGCCATAACGCTGCAATCCACTTGAGCGAATGTTGAGTTACTCTGTCAAACTTAATTTTCACTGAAAAGTTTAGTCTCCCATTAACAGATAGATAATCAATATTAAACATTGTTTTTCATAAATTTAATCATTCGAGAATCGTTCAAAATATCATGATCAAGTAAGTCCTTATTTTTATTTAAGTATTTTTTAAGTGGTGGTCTTGAGCGATAGTATGATTGATAATCACCATTTAAAGCTGTTTTTATTATGAAATCCGAGTACCTTAATGCGTTTTGTATATCATTAAGTTTTGCTTTTTCTGAATCATTTTTAGTAATTAAACTTGGGTTTAAAGATGAAGTTGTAATTTGGGATTCCCAGTATTTAATTACATTCTTCACCTTCTCTGAGGTTATTATGGACATAGGGTTTTCTTTATGTTCATCAAATAAGTCAAAAGCAACTCTTTCAAGCTCTCGAAAGTTACCTTCCCATTCATGTCTACGTAGTTCCAGTAATGCATCTTTCTCAAGAGTCGGAAAATAAGATAGTATTTTTTCTATTTTTCCTTCTAGAATCTCTTCAAAGGTAACAGCTTCTAAACTTTTCCATAGGTAAGTGGATAAAAGATTTCTTAAATATCTATTTTCATGATCTACTTTAAGTTTTTCACTCAGAGAAGGAAATGACTCTATATGACGAATTCGGTAAAGGATATCTTTGCGTAGACGGTTTTGTTGAAGTAATGCGCTTATATTTTCGTTAATAGCTAACACAACTTTCACCTTGAAGGACTTTCGGTTGCTATCATCGCCAATACGAGCAACCTGAATGTTGTCTGAAACAGCGCTTAATAAATCAAGTAATTGAGCCTGAAATGTTACGGGTGCTGATTGGAATTCGTCTAAGAATAATACACCATTGTTTGCGTCCTCAAACCAGCCTGCACGTCCTTCTTTGTTCGCATCTGTGAAAGCACCTTTAACATAGCCTTTCATCCGTGCCTCCAGCAAAGATTCACTTATCGATGAAAGATTAATTTCTACAAACGGTTGATTAATTTGATGAGAGGATAACAAGCGTGCGGCATATGATTTCCCAGATCCAGTCGGACCCGATAATAATATCGTACCACTTTTGGTTTTCCAGCTACCTTTATTTTTACCGTATGTTGATATCATGTTTTTATGCAATTGCCCAATAAATGAAAAGAGTGGGCTGGTACTTTCATCTTCTACAGGTAAAGAAAGAAATACCCATTTCAGTTTTCCGTCCGGTTGCAAATGATTAAGTAGCTCATTGATGTCTTTCGAAAGCTTATCTATGAATGTTTTAACTTTTGGTTTTGCTCTAATAGACCAACTGCTTGGAAATACGAATGCCACTTTAAGATTGCAGATTTTTTTTGCTTCGTTTATGAGATCATTTAAAAGACGAGTATCTCGGTTTCCCATAGACTTTGAGATAGTTATATTTAGAAACTCACTGGGAGCAATTTCTTGTATAGCTACGGCATAAATTTCATTACCATCAAGTTCCAGATAACCAGTCTCCTCCCTAGCAAAAACTTTACTTACGGCAATACTCCATAGAATTTTATCTGCTGCTTCCACTAATGCTTTCATAGGATTTCTTTCTATTTCAATAGAGTTCCAATTTATGCATCTATCTAGTTTTTCAGTATCACTTTCATATGAAATATAACAGGTGTTTTTAAGCTGTTTTATTTTATTTTTATATATTTCGTCAAGAAATATATATTTAATTTCATTCACGCTGCCTACCATAAATTTCATTCAATGAGTTTATCTAATGCATTATATTATACTTTTATTAATTCTTCATTTTTTCTTCATTTATTTTATATTTTATTATTGAATTAAATCAATGGCTTATTTATTTTTTGTTTTTTATTTAATTGGCATGAATTTAGCTTTTGTATATCCAGTAACACAGCGGTTGTGTGGAATTTAAGGGTATTAAAATTATGACTTTCAATATAGATAATGTTGATGACATTGAGAAATTAGTAGGTGCTTTGCATCTAAGGGTAAAAGGTAAGTTTTTGTTATCTAAAGAGGTAGCTAGTGTTTTGTTCGATAGACTGAGTCAATTTGCAAAGGAAGGAGGTATAGTAATCAACGTTCATTCTTACTCTGATGATTGGGTTTGCACTAGTAAAACGGTAATTACTAGTAAGGGATCCTTAACTAACTACTCTTCAAATAGTATTTCTAATTCTTTTTTGAGTGCGTGCATCTTTACTGGAAGTCTTTTTACAACCTGTGTGACTCTCATATTACGTTCACGTAAAAATTATGTTTATTTACAAACCGTTTAGAGCTTAAGTAAGCGTAAACCATTTCAATAGGAAGTATGTAATGAATTTATCATTGACAGATGTAGTACAACGTAGCTTGGTTAATAAAGATGATGTAAAGCCACTGCTGAAATATTTGAAGCTTGATGAAGGAGTCTTAGATTATAGCGCAGGTGAAGAGCGTCAGACGTCAGAGTCGATAGCTAGAACTATTCGAAAGCTCGGAAGCAATGATTTTGCAACTCTCTTTCGTGTAGGTAAAGGGGTTCAATATAGCGAAGTGGTATTTGATGTTGGCAAGAAACTAAAAGCTAATGTTTTGGAAAGAAATTCAGTAGAGAAAAATGAGAGTATCATTCTTCTAAAAATGTTTGAAGACGCCCTTGCGCGTATGACTGATGAAGAAAAAAGAGCCATATTCCGATCAATTGGTTTGAATGAGAGAAATATCCCTACGGGTCCTATTACTACAGCTTTTTTGCAAGGGTTTCTGTCCCAATATGGAGGTTTTTATATTTATCAAATATCTGTAATTGTAGCTAATATGGTTTCAAAAGCTTTGCTTGGAGCTGGTCTAAGCTTCGCGACTAATGCTGCGATTACAAGAACAGTTGGTACCTTACTAGGACCTATAGGTTGGATCGCTACAGGCCTTTGGTTAGCGATCGATCTTGCTGGGCCTGCTTATAGGAAAACGGTTCCAGCTGTAATACATATTGCTCTTTTACGGAGTATTTTAGTTAATAAGATAACTATAGGTGTAGTAGGAGATGGCTCTTCAGGAAAAGACTCTTTAGTTAAAGCTGTTTTCGGATTAGATACTGACATTAATCCCATAGCAGGATCTACTGGAACTGCTTTAAGTTACTCTCTAAATGAAAAAGGTAATGCTGTTCTAGTAAATTATCCAGGATTTAACGATTATAGAAGCCGTGTAAATAAGTATACTGATGACCTTCTTCATCACACAGATGTTTTTGTTATGGTTGTTGATATTAATCGAGGCATATCTAAGGTAGATATGGATATTTTGGAGAAAATTAAGACTTTCAATAAGCCTATTTTAATATGTTTAAACAAGATAGATTTAGCTAGGAGTCAAGCCGATTTCTTGGAACTTGAAGAAGCAGCAAAATCGCGTTTGGAAGGACATCCAATGATAAATACCTCTTTTGACCCTGATACTCGTTTACAAAATAAAACATTTGGGTGCTTATCAGTTTATAACTGGATTAAAAAAGCTATTGAAGATGCTGAAAAGGATGTTGACGGTGGCAACTTTACCCCTCCACCAACCGATTTATAAAGATTTTTATTAAGATAAATTTGACTATACATAGACTCGTTTGATGAGCGTACTTTATTCCGTGGCAACATTTAGCTTACTACTGTAGTCGGCTTGAATTGGATAACTAATTTAGAGAATAACATCCTAATTAGTTTAGGCTGGCGAGTTTTTGTGATCATATTTATTTTTTAAAAAATACATTTCTAATAACAAGTTTAATTCTATAAATATAAAGGTTTGAAAAATGCCAAAAATTAAATGTAAACGTTGTAATTTCGAAGAAGAAGCAAATAAAGAGTTTTTCTTAAAAATTTTAGGTGGAGGTATGGTTGGATTCGGAGGTTACGCTTGGATTGCTTACCTTTTTGCTGGTACTGGTTTTGCTCTTGCTATCTGTATAGCAATAGTGGCTGGGGGCGTTGCGATGCTAGCATTTTCTGATCAGATAACAAAATGGGTATCTGAGAGGTACGATTGTCCAAAGTGCGGCAAACGTGAATGGAGCTTGGTAAAATAATATCAAATATGGTTTGAGCTTCTGTTTACATCAAGTATACGAAGCTCATTTAAAATTTTATTATAAATTTCCTACGCACTTCAATACGGTAATTCTAAAATTCAGGCTCAAATTAAAACCTAATTAATCTCTCAAGATAAAATAAAAGATTAAAAAAAGCACGAAAATTGAACTATTGAAAGCTGGGGAGTCAATTAATCGCATTTAATTATGGGTATATCTGTCCAACGAGTCGTGTAATGGGGCGATAAAAAAGCTCGTTTCATGCTCCATGATTTTGTGAGCTTTTCACTTCCTAAAGATAAAGTGCCAACCCCATAACGTTTATTTATAGCATCCAAGCACGCCATTACTTCTGGGTTATCTTTACTCACAGAAAACATATCCGCTTGTTGAAATAACTCACTTTCTAATTCTATTGCGCCAATACCGCAGCGATAAAAGCGTATATTAGGTTTAAAAATATCATTAATAACATCTGATACAGCATTGGCTATAACACTGGTATCTGAAGTAGGTATAGGAAAATCATAGAGCAAAGATTTCTTATAATAAACGTCTTCGTGTGGCGAGCTGGCTGCGAATATAACGAGTCGTTTGGCTAATGATTGTTGTTTCCTAAGTTTACGGCCTACAATTGCTGCGTGTGTTATGAGGGCTGATTTTAATGTATTTAAATCACTTACTCTTTCCCCGAAACTTCTCGTTGAGTAGATTTCTTTTTTATTTTGTTTTACTTCGTCCCAACTTAAACAGGCGATGCCATTGAGTTCACTTACGGTCCTCTCAACAACAACGCTAAACATACGACGCATTTCTTTTGGGTTTTGATTCGCTAAATCCCATGCACTTTTAATCCCCATTACCTTAAGTTTTCTACCGAGTCGAGAGCCAATACCCCAAACATCAGTAACATCCATACGCATCAGGACTTCCTGGCGTGAGATATCATCGTGAATAACAGCAACCCCGTTATAACCAGAGAGTTTTTTTGCCGCATGGTTGGCTGCTTTAGCTAACGTAGGCGTAATGCCAAAGCCTACACCAACAGGCAATCCTGTCTCACGCCATACAGCTCGTCGTATTGTCTGTCCGTAGTCAGCCCAGTCATCAATGATTTTAGAAAAACCAGTAAAACGTAAAAATGACTCATCAATACTATAAACATAATGGTCATCACAAAAACGATTAATGACCGTCATCATTCTCTCACTTAAATCAGCGTAGAGTTCATAATTTGAAGAGCGCACGACGACATTATGCTGCTCTAAATAAGGTCTAATTTTGAAGTAAGGTTCAAATTTCGGGATATTAAGCTTTCTAGCAATAGGGCATATGGCACAAATACACCCATCGTTATTTGTCAGAACAACAACGGGTTTAAAGCGAATGGATGGGTCAAATACCTTCTCCGCACTGGCATAAAATGCCACAGCATCTACGAGGGCAAACATCGATTCACTTCAGCTTTATTTCTGTGTAGGCGGATGCTCGCAGTAACGACGCCTTCGAGCTTAAAGTCATCATCATTAGAAATATAAACAGACTTATAATCTTTAGAGGCAGAGATAAGTAAGCGTTTCGATTTATCTATGATTTTACAAACAAACGAACCGTTATAACTAGCAACAATAATATCGCCGGTACTTACATCCTCAGCTCTATCAATGACTAATAAGTCACCATCGAATATTCCTACTTCTTGCATGGATTGCCCAGAAGCTATACCAATGAAAGTAGCATTCGGGTGTTTAATGATTAGTTCATCGATTGAAATACCGAGCTCTACATATTCTGCTGCAGGGGATTCAAAGCCGGTAATGCCTGCTTCTATAAAAATTGGAATAACGAACATACACACCTCAAGCACTGTTTATATATACAGTGTAATTTAAGGTTCAAATTATGCCAAGGTTCTTTTTGTGAAGACGATAGTTTAATTAGAGCTGGTATAAGCATGTTTTAGACTTAAAGATTAAAAACCCCTTTAATAACAATTAGTAAAATGACCTTCGGTTTGTTAAAATTTCACAAAGGAATTATGAGCTTACTCAAAGCTTATTTTAATTATGGAATAATTTACTAATGACTTTAGTTAAAAACACTATTGCATCCTTTCTAATACTTAGTGTTATTACTGGCTGTTCAGCCTCTAGACACGCCATCATTGCAGGTGACTCTGAATTAACAGATGCTCAAGTGTGTCGAAACTACCTTAATGATAAAGATATCCTCGCTAAAAGTTACACCGCCGAAAATACTGATGAAGCGAACTATATCTACGCGCTTAACAGAGAAGTTAAATATAGAGCACTCACTCAATACAAATGTGAGATATTAGCTGCACAAGACAGAAAAGAAATCGCTCAAGGCGTTGTTGCTGCTGTCGTTGCGGTAGGTGTCGTCGTTTTAGCTGTTGCTGCGGCAGGAGCTGGCGGGTCAAATAACTATTCTTCTGGTTATGCATGGGACCAATTTTATGATGGTAACTACAACTTAGTCTGGCGCTGTCGAGATAAGTCTACGGGCCAATTTGCATATAACAGCGCTTGCTCTGGTCAATATCAAAATGACAATACATGGACTGGGAAGTAACTTTCCGATTAAACTTTATAAGCACAATATCTTAGTTCTACAATTAAAATTGTTAGTCACCACAAATGAGAATTAGCTTATTAACTCAGTTATAGTATGTGGCATATTTAAACCGAAATAGGTATCAAGAATCATAATGAAAGCATCCACAATTACACTGTTAGCAGCACTTATTTTCTCTGCTGCCTCTTCAGCAAATCAAGAAATCGACTCATTTAGCAAAGCTAAACGACTTCTAGAAAAGCAGGTTTATAACAATCACCGCATTACACTTTATTGTGGTGCGACATTTGACGCTAGTAAAAAAGTAACCGTGCCGGAGGGCTTTTCTACAACAAAGTACGTCAAACGAGCTAAAAAAATTGAATGGGAACACGTTGTTCCAGCAGAAAACTTTGGTCGTACTTTTAGCGAATGGCGAGATGGGCATAAGCAGTGTGTTAACAGTAAGGGTAAGTCATTTAAAGGTCGACGATGTGCGGAAAAGGTAAATACAGAATATCGTTTTATGCAAGCTGATATGTTTAACCTTTATCCGGCTATTGGCGCTGTTAATGCTCTCAGAAGTAACCACAACTTTACCATGCTTCCAGCGGCTCAAAGCGATTTTGGACGTTGTGCGATGAAAATTGACGAGAGAAAAGCTGAGCCACCTGAAATAGCTAGAGGGCAAATTGCACGTACTTATTTGTATATGGAAAACACCTATAAACGATACAACATGAGTAAAGCACAACGCCAGCTAATGAATGCTTGGGATAAAATGTATCCTGTTGATGCTTGGGAGTGCACCAGAGCTGAGAAGATTTCAAAGCTACAAAAGAACCAAAATGATGTAGTTAAAAGCCGCTGTGAGAGTATGGGTCTCTAACTATATTGTCTTGAAGTGGCTGCATATTCAAATAAAGCTTTCAAGCTTGTACATATCTGTATAAATATCTATATTAGAAACAACATTTAAAAGGAGTTTTTATGCGTCAAGAAATACATGAAGTAACTATTCAAGATATTGAAAACGATTTATTTCTCGTAACGGGCGACCGTGGTTTAGCTAAAGCCCAAGCCCATGCGTTTTCCATACATTATCGTGGAGAGATTATAGACTCGGTTAAGTATAAACGGGGCTTTATCTCAGCTGATGACTTAATCTATTCACGCCATGTACGTTGGGAGCACATGAAAAAGCATGCTCAAAAGCTAGCCGCAAATATGGCGAAGGCTGGGCGCGGAAATAAACCAAAGAATACAGCAGCTCATCATATAGTGTCTTGGAATGATATGCGTGCTGCCCGTTCAAGGCTTAGATTAGCAGCGTTCGGTATTGATATTGACCATGAAGCAAATGGTGTCTACTTACCTCGGTTTCAAAAGCATGTTCCAATGGATATCCTTCCAGATGCTTATCCTCATTCGAAAATTCATACAGGCAAATATTACTTTAATATTGAGTTCTTACTTAATGAAACGATAGCAGAGGGCCTAGGTCGACAAGGTATTATAGAAACGTTGAAAGAGATAGGTGAAGAACTTGCGGATGGCACATTTCCAATTACTACATTATTGACACAAGGTAATGCTTAATGACAGACAAATTTAATAAAGTATACAGTGTGAGTGTCGAGCCTGATGAGTTTCTCTTACTTAATGAAACGGGGTTCGAACAAACTATTCAATTGACCGAGGGCCAGTTGTTAATGTTCGATGGTGTAAGCATGAAAGACAATTGGAGAGAGTTGGGCGTTGATTGGTTGATAGAGCCTAGTTCTGCTCACCAAAACTTAAAAAAACCTGATATAGCCGGTTTGGGCGCCTCAACAATTGTAGTATCTCCTAAGTATTCATCTTTATTTTTAAATGGTTTTAGTAAAAACGTTGAGTTGCTGGAGTGCAATTTAGAAGGTGAGAAGTGGTTTGCATTTAATGTTGTAGGCTTTGACAAAGCCCTTAGTGAAGAGTATTCCATTCGAAATATCAAAAATGGTAAACCGAGTAGAATTAGAAAGTTCAAAAGGATGGTATTTGAGAAGAGTGCGATTGAAAATCCTGAATTATTTAGGGTACGAGAAGCTGGGCTTCGATACTTTACTACAGACGCTACAAATAGCTTATATAGCATCGTTCAAGAACATGGGATAAAAGGGTTGTACTTCCATGAAATAGAAACAGTATAACGTCAGTGTCTAAAGATTAATCGTGACTCGATGCTTCAGAGTTAATGTATCTATACCACTATAATCAAATGAATTAATAACAAGGGACACTTAATGAAGGATTCAACAACCGAGAAGGCTAGCAGGTGGTTTAAGGAAAATGAAAGTCACATAGATGCATCTCAAAGCGTATTACACCATCTTTTAAAATACTATTCGGGCAAGCCTGTAAGTTGGAGAAAAGAGTCGCCTGTAAAGATTGTATTAGGTTCAAACAATAAACCAGGCAGAATTTCAATTACTCCTCAAACTCAGCCTAATATAAGACTTAGGTTTGTTCCTTTAGAAACTATTGATCACATTACTCGCTTTGTAGAAGAGTTAGAGAGGGTGCATGGGAGCTACCTAGCATTCAAGCTAAAGGGCAAAAGCCTAGACATCACTAGTGATTTTCAAGATGAATCCCTCATCAAGTTACAACATGTTACAGATCTTATTTTAAATAAATTTAACTTTACTGATTTTACAAAACCTAAGAGCTATACTTTTCCCTATGACAATAAAGAGGAAGTGCAGAGTATTCAACGGAAAGCCGTTATTTTTAAAAACATTTTGTTAAACGAAGCGGCGATGGAAAGAAGGTTCGTCAACTGGCTAAAAGCAGAACACGATATTGACGCTAAATGCCAAGATAGTGATGGTCCTTTTCGAAGAGACGTTACATACACGCATGATGATTGCAGCATCATTGCGGAGTTAAAATATACAAGCTCTGCGAGAGAAAATATTGAGCAGGCTATAGGTCAACTTCTACGCTACAAATTACATCCAGCAGCGAAAAAAGATTCGGATAAATTAATAATCGTTTCTGGTGGAAGCACTCCAACTAATGACGACATTGAATGGTTCAGAAGGCTGAAGAAAGTATTAGGTCTTAATATAGAAATGCTTTGCGAAGACCCAACAGCTAATGGTGTTTTTATAGCTCCAAATTTACTAACAAAATAAGCTTTTGCCTACTCTGTCGATTCGATAAATAGGGCTCAATTAAATCTAACAGTCTGCTTGGCACATTGACGAAGTTCAACTTGGAGCGAATTATAGTCATTCACACCTAAGAACTACACTTTAAAGTTGTTTAGCGCCAAATGAATCTGAGGTTAGATATCAAGATTCTAAAACTGTGGCCAAATTATATTGACCACTACACTCTGGACTTCCAGGCTTTCCGTGAAGAAAGAACAAAATAAAAAGGCCGACATTAAGTCGGCCTAGTTCTCTGTTAGTTAGTGTTTTCATTTGCCCATTCAATATAGATGGGCTTTTTTATGTTACCTGGTCAGATAAAAAAGACATTTTGGGGTGTTTAGCTAAGTCCACTGGAATTTGTTTGTGTATTTCTTCCATACTCGGTTGACAGTAATGGGTGTCGAAGACATCTGCGTCTTTATTTATATGACGACTTACCGCTTTTGTAATTTGCTTACTAACCTGCAATTCAATTAGTTGACTAACCGCTTCACGGCGGAGGTCGTGCCACCGTAAATTCTCAATATTTAATTCTGGCAATACTCGTCGAAACGCGGCGGTAACCCCTCCTGAAGTAAAGTCAAATATTTTCCCATCGCTAATATTTTGACTCGCAACAAAGCTTGTGAGTAACTCAAAAGACCCTCGGATTAACGGTTGTTTTACCCAATCTTTTTTCTTAGCTAGTCCTCCAGAGCCTTTATATGTTCTTAAATAAACAAATTTTTCAGTGTAGTTTATGTCTTCAGCCATTAAATTAACTAGCTCATTAATTCTGAGTCCCGTGCAAATTGCCATTAGAAGCATAAGTGTGTAAGGGATTCGCACACGCTTAGACTTTTCCTTCTCCGCCAATTTGTTGTAAATAGCTTTTAGCTCACATTTTTCTGGACGACGGTTCCTTGGAACGGACTTGATGGCTAACTTTTCACGTTTTAGCTGTATTTGAAGATCAGTGTCTTCTAGTAAGCTTGGACAAACATTTAAACGAAGCTCAGTTTTTAAAAACCTTAGCAGGGTTTTTAAAGTTGCTAAATTACTGTAAACCGTTTGCGGATTTACTTTTGGCTCAGATTTACTGGGGCCTCTTCGCCAACGACAAAATCTAAGGATAGAGCTTGTACTAAGGTTATAAAGCATTAAATATCGTAATGGTGATCCCTCTTTTACAAGTATCTTGAGGTTTGACTTTTCAGTCTTGCCTAAATCGACAACGCCTAGTTCTGCCAATTTAAGTAGGTATTCAGCAGCCTCAAATATGGTAGAGCAGTCAATTACACACCCTTTAAGCCAGAGTTGATTGTTCCAAAAAGCTCGGATCATGTCATACCAAGTTTTTGCCTCTTCATAGCTATTAAAAGTACGATAAAGCCTTTCAATAATTTTACCTTGTTTTTTTCGGACAACTTCAGCTTTGTACGTTGTTAGACCTGTTCTGATTGATTTGTAAGATTTGATACTCATGTTCTCTCCTAACGAAGCTTTAAGATTCGACAACATGTTAAGAGAGAGTATTTAGTTTGTGTTTTATTACTTAGATTTATTGAGCATATCTTTTTCAACGAGATGGTCTGGCGTTATTTTTGTATAAACTTGCCATAATACATTCATATCCTTATGGCCTGTTATCGTGGCAACTTCTTCGATACTATAGCCAGCCTCAATTAAACGAGAAGCTCCTTCTCGGCGGAGGTCATGATAGCGTAATCCTTTTATGCCAATTTTCTTACATGTTCTTCTGAAACCAGCGGTGATAGAACGACTTTTGTAAGGAAAAATAAGATCGCAAGTGCGAGGCTGTAATAAAAGTATTTCAATGGCATTACCAAGAAGTGGGATTTCATCATGGTTGCCACGGGAACCGTTTGGGTTTTTACGGTCTCGTACTAATATTGTCTTTCTTGCTAAATTGAGATCACTCCACCGTAATGAAGTGACTTCTGATATTCGCAGGCAGGTAAACAAAGAAATCTTGAAAATACTAACGTAAGGAATTTGGTTGCAATGATGCTCTGTCTTTTTAGCCAGTTCATTCAGTAGTTTGTTGTACTCGTTACACTCTAATCTGCGGTTTCTTGGAGTTGATTTCCCTATAAGCCTGAGGTCGTAAAGTGCTTGATAAGCTTCAATAACAGATTGTTGATTACAGTGTACGCCAAGTAGCGACTTACCAATTCGAAGCACTTTTCTTATTAAGCTTACATCGATACTGATTGTTGCAGGGGAGGGATTATGTTCTGAATTTTTGCGTTGTAAACAAAATTGAACAATATCGTGGCTCTGTATTTTAGAAGAAACTAGCTCGGCAATAGGATATTTTATAATCGTTTTATAGCCGTAACTAGCTGTACGACCCAGAGGGCGGTTCGATTTTTCTTTTCTTATCATATACTCATTAATTAGATCTCCTAATGTCATCTCTTTTAGTCCTAGGTGGTTCATCGCTTCATTTATTTCTAATTGACTGACTAAGTTTTTGGCCCACTTAGCAGCAGCCGTTTTAGATGAATGTGTTTTAGATTTTGAAAAAGTAATTATTCCTTTATTTTTCTGAATAACTGACGCACAAAATACAGGTTGATCTGCGCGAAATCGTTTTCGGATGGTATAATGAGCCATAGTTTTGTCTGCCTATTGTCTTCCTGAGGGTTAAAAATCAGCGGAAATAGCCAGAAATCGTCAGAATTTTAGAGAGTTAAAAAATTGTTGAAAATTAACATAAATCATTATAAATCAATGGGTTCAGAGTAATGGTCGCAAGTAAAGTAGATCGCAGATTTTCTGTGGCCCCCATGCTTGATTGGACTGATCGCCATTGTCGTACTTTTCATCGCAAAATGACTAAACATACTGTGCTTTATACTGAAATGATAACCACAGGAGCTATCTTATTTGGTCGAGGCGACTACTTACATTTTAATAAACACGAAGGCCCAGTGGCGTTGCAGCTTGGTGGCTCTGATCCTAAAGCGCTTGCGCAATGTGCAAAATTAGCCGGTGAGCGTGGTTATGACGAAATAAATTTAAATGTAGGTTGCCCGTCAGACAGAGTTCAAAATGGTCGATTTGGCGCATGTTTAATGGCTGAACCTCAATTAGTTGCGGACTGTGTTGCAGCAATGAAAAACGAAGTAAACATTCCTGTTACCGTTAAAACGCGCATTGGCATTGATGAGCAAGATTCGTATGAGTTTTTATGTGCGCTAATTGAAGCGTCCCATAAAGTAGGGTGTGATGACTTTATTATTCATGCTCGTAAAGCATGGCTTAATGGTTTAAGCCCAAAAGAAAATCGTGAAGTTCCACCGCTTGATTACCCACGTGTTTATCAACTTAAAAAAGATTATCCGCAACTCGATTTAAGCTTAAATGGCGGTGTTAAAACAATTGAGCAGAGCCTAGAACATTTACAACATATCGATGGTGTAATGATTGGGCGTGAAGCTTACAGTAACCCATTTATGCTCAATGACGTTGATGAGAAAATTTATGGTGATGCTGCAAACACACAATCACGCCACGACGTAGTGCGCTCAATGTACAGTTACATTGAAGAAGAAATGCGTTTGGGGGCTAATTTTTGGCATATTGCACGTCACATGCTCGGTATTTTTCAGGGGCAACCAGGTGCACGAGGCTTTAGGCGCCACCTTTCTGAAAGTGGTCATGGTAAGCAAGCTGATTTATCGGTAATGGATAAAGCATTAAGCTTTGTACCAGAATAAAGCTAAGCTTTAAAAATTCTAAATTTAAGCCACTTTCGAGTGGCTTTTTTGATCCTAAAAATTAGTCAAAATCATAATTTATTGGCCAATTACACTCTATGCTGTTCAGCTTGAAGTCACTAAAATTTAGATGTCTTATTATTTATCACCTTGATTTTAAATGTTTTATTTTTGTTTTGATGGACTTGGCACAACTCTTGGAATCTTCTTGTTGAAATTAATCAAAAATCAACAGGAGAATACCATGGGAATATTTAACCGCGTAAATGACGTTATTCAATCAAACATTGTGGCTATGCTTGATAAAGCAGAAGACCCTGAAAAACTTTTAAACCTAATGCTTACCGACATGCAAGATGCGTTGAATGAGTGTCGTAGTACAGCTGCTGCTTTATTGTGTGAAGAAAAAATAATTAATCGTCAAATTGATACTAAAAAAACAGAATTAGCAGCTTGGCAAGTTAAGGCTGAACATGCGGTTGAAAAAGGCAGTGATAACCTTGCTAAATCTGCTTTACTTGAAAAGCAACGTGTTAGTGAAAGCATTGTAAATAAGAAAACTCAGTTAGAAACTTTGCAAGAGTCTATCGCAAAAATTAAAGTTGATTGTGAGCGTCTGCAGCAAAAAATAGTAGAAGCTAAAACGAAGCAAGCACAATTAGTTAAACGCCATGATGTAGCAGCTGCAAGAAAAAAGATAAGTACAACGTTACAAAGCGACAAAGTAGCTAATGCATTATCTCGGTTTGAGCAAGTTGAGCAACGTGTAGAAAGTATTGAAGCGCAAATAGAAGCGTATGAGTTAACCGACTCTGCAAATACGACTGCTGCACAAATTGAAGCCTTAGTTAAAAATGAAAAAATAGATGCTGAGCTAGCTCAGTTGAAAACAAGTTTAAAAACTGATTTAAAACAGACTGCTTAAGGAGAAGATTATGAACAGCTTTAATCGCCAACGTGGTTGGTATAAAGATTCGTTAAATAAAAAAATATCAGGTGTATGTAGTGGTTTGGCGCATCGATTAGATTTTCCGGTATGGGCAACACGCGTAGTTACTATTTTATTGTTTTTGAGTTTTCCGTTTGCAGTTGCACTAGGCTATTTTATAGCGCATTGCTGTCTTGAAAATAAAGAGTATTAATACCAACAGGCATAAATATTTGAACAATTTAACGAATTAAATCACCCTATAACGTTGTTAAAAATTTTAATTTAGAACAGCTAAGTATAAAAATTTTTGCCTAGTTATAGCGCAATTTTCTTATCGTTAAATAGACCTCATGTATAAGCCGGTTGGTATAAGGAGAATTACTATGAAAGCTTTGGCAGTATGTGTAATTATCTATTTATTACTGTTTACTGATTTAATAACGTTTGTGCAGATTGATTCTTGGCAGTTGCCGTTATGGATTGCTGACATTAGTTGGGCTGGGCTCGAGCTTGTAGGTGCTTTGGCCGCAATTATTGCTGTAGTTGCGGTAGTGGCTTTAATTACTATGGGATTAGTTGGTGCTGGTGTAGTGGCATTAGCAGGGACTGTTTTAGCGCTTTTATTCGGATCTATAATGATTGCATGGCCGTTACTATTTGTTGCAGTGTTGTGTTGGCTTGTTGCCGATAACAAAAAAGTAGCCTCTTAATCCTTAATTTGACTGACTATTATAGGTTAACTATGTTAAATTTAGCCTGTAATTTAAAGTTTTCATAAGGATAAGAATGATGACGAAACTATGTTTTTCGATGGCTTCTGCATTAATATTTAGTTTTTTTTCGTCATCGTTGGCGGCGCACTCAGGGCACGATCATGGTTCTGATGTGGCTGTGCTCGAAGTAACTAACGCGCAAGTTAGAGAGTTTTTACCTAGCAGTACTTCAACTGTAGGTTATTTAACCCTTATTAATCACAGTGGAGCCGCAGCAACTTTAACTAAGGCAACTATTGATGGCTTAGGGCGTGTTGAAATACACGAACATTCACATGTAGACGGCATGATGAAAATGCAACAAGTTGAATCGGTTGAAATTAAGGCGCACGAAAGTGTCAGCTTTCAGCCTGGCGGTTATCATTTAATGGCATTTGAACCACAAGAGCCATTAAAAGTAGGACAAGAACGTAAACTCACACTATATTTTAGTGACGGTAATCGCTTATTTACTAATGCTCAAGTCGTGTCGCTTGAAGCGCAAGCTAAGCAGTCAAAACCATCTACTCAACACGCTCATCATTAGGAGTACACATGTCGCAACATAAAGGAAAAATAGCAGGAATAATTGTTTTACTGCTTATCATTTTTTACGCAATTGCTGTTTATTGGAGCACAGAACCTTCACGTTTTGACGTTGTTGCAAACGCGAAAGAGCAAGCGCAGCTTCGTAATGAAAAAATAGTAACGGGTTATGTAACTACTTCTACATTAATTACGGTAGCCAATACCTTACTAGATAAACCGGGTGGCTACTTATCAAATGATGTAATACCACCAAGTATTATTATGGATGATATGCCAGCGTGGGAATATGGCGCACTAGAAATGGTACGTGATTTATCGCTTTCTATGCGAAAAGATTTTAGCCGTTCTCAATCACAATCAACGGAACATGAAGCCCTTAAAAAGGCGCAGCCGCAGTTTAATATAAGCTCTGAGGCATGGGCATGGCCAAGTGCCGAAGGTGAGTACCAAAAAGGTATTGACTACTTAATGGTATATCGTGGACAAATTGCTAATGAGCATGAGCGCGATAGCCAATTTTACGCACGAGCAGATAACTTACGTAGTTGGCTTAAAGAAGCTGAAAAACGTTTAGGTAGCTTAAGCCAACGTTTAAGTGCCAGTGTAGGCCAAGAAAAAGTAAACACCGATTTAGCGGGTAATTCATCTAATAAACAAGCAACTCTTGCGCCACTGCAGCAGCAAGTAAGAACACCATGGTTAGAAATTGACGATGTGTTTTACGAGTCGCGCGGTGCTACTTGGGCGTTACTGCATTTTTTACAAGCGATAGAGTATGACTTTAATGACGTGCTTGAAAAGAAAAATGCACGTGTAAGCTTACAACAAATCATACGTGAACTTGAGGCCACTCAAGAAACAGTTTGGAGCCCACTTATTTTAAACGGCAATGGTTTTGGCTATGTGGCAAACCATTCTTTAGTTATGGCAAATTATATTTCTAGAGCCAATGCGGCTTTAATCGAACTCAGCGAACTACTAGCTCAAGGATAAAAAATGAAAAAGTATTGTTTAGCAGCAGCCCTTTCAATGGCATGTTTAGCACCAGCAGCGCAAGCTGACACTCTACTAGGTTTATACGTAGGTGTTGATGGGTGGAAGTCAGATAACGATGGTCAATTTTCTTATAAAAATAATGCATCTCAAGATTTTAATTTTGAAGATGAGACTTTTGTAAGTTACTACGCGGCACTTGAGCACCCTGTACCATTAGTTCCAAATATTAAATTAAAGTATACCGAGCTTGAGTTAAATGGTTCTGCGCTACTTACAGATACATTTAGCTTTAATGGCTCTGATTATGTTGTAGGCTCTACGGTAAATACGGTAAGTGATTTAACACACATCGATTACATTTTTTATTATGAGATTTTTGATAACGATTTAATCTCAATTGACTTAGGTTTAAATGCTAAGCAGTTTGATGGTGATATTGTTGTAAATGGTACTACTCAAAATGGTGGTACTAACTTTACCGAAACAAAAGATTTCTCTGGTTTTGTTCCTCTTGCATATGGCCGTGCCGAAGCCGGCTTACCATTTACTGGTTTAAGTGTATTTTTTGAAGGTAGCTTTTTGGCTATTGACGATAGCAAAGTACAAGATTACCAAGTAGGCGTAGCGTGGGAACTTATTGATAACCTAGCAGTAGATGTTGCTGTTAAAGCAGGTTACCGCTCTATGGTATTAGAACTTGATGATGTAGATGATATTACGACTGATATTGATGCATCTGGCCCATTTGCGGGTATTCAGGTTCACTTTTAATTAGTATTTTCTAATTAAACAAAGCGTGGCATATTATTTTATTGCGTGCCACGCTAAATCAAACTCTCCCTCCAGCGCATTATTAATTAACTGCTTATAAATTTTATTTACAGGAAAATTAATGAGTTTAGATAACTCATCACCTGTTTGCGTGAATTTATAATAGCTCAATACCAAATCACTACTTTTTGCTTTTAACGTTACTTTTTGCGATAAAAATGAAAGGGTAAGTTCTTGCCCCGCTTTAAGCACTGCAGATTCAATTTCTTTTCTATACAGTAAATTAAGATCCATGAGCGTTAAAATATCAGGAAAGCTAATACCCGTTTTTCCTAAATTTAAAGATACTTTATTGCCTTTTCGTAGCAAATCAAACAATGACGGTTTTTTGTAAAAGCCGAGTAATATAAAGTGGCTGTCGTCTTTTTCGTTATAGCCTGAGAGCGACACACATTTTTGTAAAGAGTCAGCTTCTCGCTGTGTCATATGCTTTAACGTTTGCAGGCTTTTAATTGAAAACGTACCAGGGTTGAGTGTTTCTCCCGTTAAAATTTTGGCCCATAAAGTTTGCATTGACGCATTTGAAGTATCCTCGCACAGTGCGATAAAATGCTCTACCCAGTCAGCATCGGGTTGTTTAGTACTTGCTACATCGGGGCAAAACCCCATAGCCATTGCTAAAATTGACTCTATATTTTGTTGTTGTTTTATTAGTAATAAATCTTGGCGCTTTTGGGCACGAGCTAAAACAGAGTTTTCACTGTTGATATGATAAAGCGGCTTAACTTGGCCTTTAATATCGTAATTTTGTTCGGGGGTAGGCAGTACTCCGTTACTGCCTATTTTTGTTATAGGGTAACCAAGTAAGGATTCGATAATGTTAGCAAGGTTAATTCTCGCTTGTGCTGTCTTGACTGTCATGGCTGTGCATTGTCCTTTGTGAATGACTAAGCTGAGCAACAGTTTTAAGGTTATTTAACCCCATTGAAACTGTATTACGGAGCACATATTCGCTCAAAATTGCGGTGTAACCCGATATTAAAGGGGCGGTTGTTTGTCCGTTAATCTTACATATTAAAGTGACGATACCGTTTTGCTCACTAAAATTAAAAGTCCCCCTAATAATATGCTCAGCATTTAAAAGTATATTAAAGCTGACCTTATTTTGATTCACCGAAGTTATGATCATTTCACCATACCCCCATTTTCCTTTCCAAGACTGATGAGCACCTAGGCCAGAGCTAGGTTCGCCCAAGGTAAAACGTATACTTGGGTCTACTTTTTCCCATGGAGACCATTTTTGCCATTGATTAAAGTCAGTAATAAGCGGTTTTACTGCGTCAATATTTGCATTGATTTCTATTGTTTTATTTACACTATAACTTTGAGGAAGTATTAGCCCTACCAGTACTAATACCAATAGCAATAACAGTACGCCTTTGATCAATATTTTTAATGGTTTAATAAGCACACCTTTTATTAGTTTTTTGAGTTGAAATACAACAACTTTTTATTAATCGACTATAGTATGAATTAGATTATAAACCAAAAATAATTTATAAATTGCTACCTAGGAGAGCGAATGTCGTCAGATCAAAACGATTTTTTATTTTTTGAACAAGACTATGAAGATGATGCAGTAATTGAGCCGACTAAGTTTTGGGATATTTTAATTGTTGATGACGAACCTGAGATCCACTCTGTAACAAAGTTAGCTTTGTCTGGGGTTGAGTTTTTGGGGGCAGGCTTGCGATTTCATGATGCCTATTCGGGAGCTGAAGCAATAGAGATTTTAGCTGAAAATAACGATATTTCAGTTATTTTTTTAGACGTTATTATGGAAACTGACGATGCTGGCTTGCAGGTTGTAAAAAGGGTGCGTGACGAATTAAATAATCAACATGTGAGAATTATTTTAAGAACAGGGCAAGCTGGTAATATACCAGAAGAAAAAGTAATACGTGAATACGATATAAATGATTATAAAACTAAAACAGAACTCACTCGCTCTAAATTAGTAACATCGCTCATAACCGCTATTCGCTCTTACGAGCAGGTATGCCAGCTTGAATATCAAAGTGATGCAATGAACACGATTGTTTCTGCATCAAAGTCTATTTTAGGGCTTACTGATATTAAGCAACTATGCAAAGAAATCATCAAGCACATGAGTATTATTTTAAAGTGTTCACCTCGAGGGCTTGTGTGCAGCAAATTAGACGGCGATGACTTTATTCAAGTATTAGGTGGTTGTGGGCATTACGAAGACTACTTTGGTGAAAAATTAATTAATGTTGATAGCAAAGTATTTAAACAAGTTGAGTTGTGTTTTGATTTATTAAAGCATCAACATACAGACTCAAGTGCAACATTTGTATTAAAAAGTAAGCATAGAAAAGCGGCTTTATATATAGAATGTGACCATGTTCCTTTGCAAGCACAATTGCAGTTTGCTGAAATCTTCTTAACAAATGTGAGTGTTGCCCTGGATAATATAAGGCTGTTTGTAAAGTTAAGAGATGCAGCTTATAAAGATGTGCTTACAGGTATTTCAAATCGTACCAATTTTATTGAACGGGTAGAGCGTTATCAAAAGCCGCACGTGAATGATTATGTATTTGTACTACTTGATATAGTTAATTTTGCAGATATTAATAATGGCTTAGGGCAAGAGGTCGGCAATAAAGTATTAATTGGCATTGTGCAAAGGTTAAAAGAAAACTACCCAACAGCTAAGTTACTATCTCGTATTGGTGCTGATGTTTTTGGTTTTATTATTCGCCGTGATGAACTCGACTTAAAAAAATTGAATGAGCAGTTAGGTGTTCCATTTTGCGCAGAAGAGCATACATTGCCTATCGATTTTAGATTGGGTTTATGCCAACAGCAAGACTTTCAAAGTAGCGGGATTGATACACTTAAAGTTGCTTATATTGCACTTGACCAAGCTAAAAAAGCAAAGCATAAAGAAGGCGTTTATTACAATATCGACATGCAAGATAAAATGGCTTGGCGCATAGGAATTATTAGACAATTACGCCATGATTTTGCTCGAAACAAGTTAGAGGTATGGTACCAACCTCAACTTTCATTAGGAGACTTGTCTTTAATTGGGTGTGAGGCATTACTTAGGTGGCCCACCGGTAATGGGTCGTATATATCGCCAGCGGTATTTGTTCCACTTGCAGAAGATGCGGGCTTGATTGTTGATATAGGGCAGTGGGTTTTAGAGCAAGCTTGCCAACAACAAAAGCGCCTAGAAAATATGGGTACCGAAATTTGTATTGCGGTTAATGTGTCTGTTCCGCAGTTTAAAGTAAAAGGTTATGCTCAAAACGTTAAAAATACATTATTAAAATATGGTGTTAAGCCAAAAAACATAGAGTTAGAAGTCACAGAAAGCGTAGTAATGGATGAACTCGAAACTGTTATTAATACACTTAGAGAGCTTCAAAAGTTAGGGATTGAGGTTGCTATTGATGACTTTGGGACTGGCTTTTCATCGCTTAGTTATATACAAAGTTTACCCTTGGATAGGTTGAAAATAGATCGTGCATTTATTAAGGATCTGCCAAATGATGACACTGGCGCTATTGCTGCCTTAGTTATTTCTCTTGGTGCTAAGTTGGGTTTAAAAACGATTGCTGAAGGCGTTGAAACACAAGAACAAGCTCAGTTCTTAAAAAACTTAGGCTGTGATGAGGTACAAGGTTTTATGTATGCTAAACCCATGCCTGAGCATGAATTGATAGAATTTATAAATAAACGCTAAAAAAGATTAACTTATTATTTAAGCTAATGAACGATTTAGAATTTAAAGCGCGATATGCTTTGACTACTTTGTATATATAAAGAATTTAGTAGGGTATAATTCGCGCCTTTTGTTATTCTACGGCCACAATTATGAGCACACTCAAAGCTAAGCGCGCCTTATTTTCATACCCTAAATACTGGGCTGAATGTTATGGCACCGCGCCATTTTTACCAACTACACGTGAAGAAATGGATGCACTTGGCTGGGATAGTTGCGACATAATAATAATTAGTGGCGATGCGTACGTTGATCATCCTAGTTTTGGGATGGCTGTAATTGGCCGTGTACTTGAAGCGCAAGGCTTTAGAGTGGGGATTATTGCCCAACCTGCATGGGACTCTAAAGATGCATTTATGGAGCTCGGCAGACCGAATTTATTTTTTGGTGTAACAGCCGGCAACATGGATTCGATGATCAACCGCTATACAGCGGAAAAACGCATGCGCCACGATGATGCTTACACGCCTAATAACGTTGGCGGTAAGCGCCCAGATCGCGCCGTGATGATTTACTCGCAAAAATGCCGTGAAGCATACAAAGGTATCCCAATTGTTATTGGCGGTATTGAAGCCAGCCTTCGCCGTATTGCTCATTACGACTATTGGCAGGAAAAAGTACGTCGTAGTATTTTGTTTGATGCAAAAGCCGATATTTTAATTTACGGTAACGCAGAGCGCCCGCTAGTTGAAGTTGCACACCGTATTGCGGCGGGTGAAACGATGGATACGATTCAGGATATTCGCGGCACGGCTGTTATTCGAAAAGAGCCTCTACCTGGTTGGCGTGGCAGTGATTCTACCGCTATTGATAAAATTGGTAAAATCGACCCTATTCCAAACCCATATGGCGCGGATGATGTTGGCTGTAGTAAATCAGAATTTAAACAAGCGGGTATTGATTTAAAAGCAGAAGCGGCAAAACCAATCATGGTTCAGCCTGCACGTCCTAAGCCGTGGGAAAAAACCTATGTTAAGTTACCTGCTTATGAGCAAGTAAGTGTTAACAAACCTCTATACGCCCATGCCTCGCGCATTTTACACCAAGAAACAAACCCTGGTTGTGCAAGGGCGCTTTACCAACGACATGGCGATCGCTCTATTTGGGTAAACCCGCCAGCATATCCATTAGAAACACATGAAATGGATGCTGTATTTGGTTTGCCGTATCAGCGTATTCCTCACCCAAGTTATGGTGATGCTAAAATACCTGCTTACGATATGATTAAAACGTCTGTTAATATTATGCGTGGCTGTTTTGGTGGTTGTTCGTTTTGCTCAATTACAGAGCATGAAGGGCGCATTATTCAAAGTCGTTCACAAGAATCTATTATTGAAGAAATTGAACAAATTAGAGATAAAGTTCCCGGCTTTACTGGTGTTATTTCTGATTTAGGTGGCCCAACGGCGAATATGTATAAGCTGCGCTGTACGAGCAAAAAGGCCGAGAGTACCTGTAGACGCTTATCATGTGTATATCCAGATATTTGTAAACACATGGATACAGATCATACGCCAACAATAGATTTGTATAAAAAAGCACGTGAAGTTAAGGGTATTAAAAAGGTATTGATTGCTTCAGGTGTACGTTACGATTTAGCTGTACGCGACCCGCGTTACGTTAAAGAATTAGTAACGCACCATGTAGGCGGTTACTTAAAAATAGCGCCAGAGCATACAGAGGATGGTCCATTATCAAAAATGATGAAACCAGGTATGGGAGCGTACGATCAATTTAAAGAACTATTTGATAAGTACTCTAAAGAAGCCGGTAAAAAGCAGTATTTAATTCCTTACTTTATATCTGCTCACCCAGGTACAAAAGATGAAGACATGGTAAACATGGCTTTATGGCTTAAATCAAACGACTTTAAGCTTGATCAGGTACAAAATTTTTACCCATCACCTATGGCTAATGCTACGACTATTTACCATACAGAGATGAACTCTTTACGTAATATAAAAAACAACTCAGAAGTTGTTCCAGTACCTAAAGGCGCACGCCAACGTAGATTACATAAAGCTATTTTACGCTACCACGATGCAGCTGGTTGGCCAATGATACGTGAAGCTCTACGTAAAATGGGTAAAGCTAATTTAATTGGTAAAGGGCCTAACTGTTTAGTGCCAGAAGAAGGGCGCGATGAAAAATCAGGTAAAGGTGGTAAAAAAGGTGGGCGTCCGGCACTAACGCGACATACTGGTTTTAGCCAATTTAAAAAGGCAAACACTAAGCCAAAAGTGGGCGCTAATCGTCAAAGCACACGTTAGTAATTTTATTCGCTAATAGATAAGGCTAATTGCGGTACGCGTTTTTTAGCTTTTGTATACGTAAATTAAGTCAGCTTTGCTCTTTATTATCTATATTATTGTAGGTGATAAAGAGTGAGGTTTTAGAGCCCCCCTCTCTTTAGATATCCTGTGCTAAGTTTAGCTTTTTTTTAAAGCATTGATGATAACCACAAACGCAATTTAAGTGACCATAACGGCTGAATGCCGGTGAGTCCTTGCGTCATTTTATTATCTTTTAAGATTATATAAGATGGCGTGACTTGTCCCTGCCAATCGGAAAATATCTCCCCGTGTTGATCGTTAACAGTACTGAAGCTGTAGCCTTGCTCATTTAAATAATCATGCAGCTCTTGATCAGAGCCTGATTTTATCGCGATGCTCACGACGGGGTATTTATTCTCGTTTGCGAGTTCGTTTATGGCAGGGGAGGTAATACTACAAATAGGACACCAAGTTCCCCAAAAATACACAAGCGTGGGTTTATCTTGGCTCATTGCTGCTAAATCTATGTTTTGCCCTTCATAGTCGATTAATTGTAATTGAGGATTTGCTGGCATGACAGGTTGCCGCCACCAATTGACGGCGGTATAAATGACGAAAAATATAGAGCTATATACCAGTACACTTTTTAATATGGATACGCTTTTTTGTTTTAGCGTTTTTTTAGGTATGTCATTTTTATGTTTGGTATCCGTTGCCATAGCTACTGATTTACCCTAACTATTTTTGCTGTAGTTTTTTACATTTAAAGCGTTTAATTTATATCAGCAACCATGTAGCAGTACCTAAAAAGGCGAATATACCAACAATATCAGTCACTGTGGTTAGCACCACACTCCCTGCAAGAGCAGGGTCTATATTCATTCTTTTAAGAATTATTGGAATACTTGCACCAGCAACACCTGCCACCACTAAGTTCATAAACATAGCGAAGGCGAGTACGCCACCAAGCATAAAGTCCCACTGCCATAGCGCAATAACACCCGCAATTAATAGTGACCACAAAATACCGTTTAGCGCGCCAATGGCCAGTTCTTTCATCATCAAGAAACGTTGGTTTGTTTGGTTTATATGACCTACTGCAATACCACGGATAACAAGCGTTAATGATTGGCTACCAGCAACACCACCCATAGAAGGGACAATACCGTTAAGCACAGCCAAAATAGGGAGCACATCTAAAGTGCCTTCAAAAAAGCTAGCTACAAAAGCAGCTGCAAGTGCGGTTAGTAAGTTAACTCCTAGCCAAACTGAGCGTTTTTTAGAGCTTTTTAGTACTGGCGCGAATGTATCCTCTTCATCATCAAGACCGGCTAGGCTTAATAAGCTATGCTCGGCATCTTCTCGGATTACATCAACGATGTCATCGATAGTAACACGACCGAGGAGTTGGTCGTTATCGTCCACCACTGGGGCCGATATCCAATTATGACGCTCAAATAATTGCGCTACTTCACTTTCATCCATTGAGATTGGGATAGACTCACAATCTTCATCCATTAAATCGCGGACAATTTTTTCTGGCGGATTAGTTAATAATGTACTCAGCGATAAAGCGCCTATAAAGCAGTTATGTTTATCAACAACATATAAATCATCTGTACCCTCTGGTAACTCACCACGCAGTCTAATATAACGAAGTACAACATCGAGTGTTACATCAGGGCGAATGGTCACCGTATCGGTGTTCATTAGCGCACCTGCTGAACGCTCTTGATATGACAGTGCTTGCGTGGCACGTTCACGGTCTTGAATGTCCATCGCGCTAACAACGTCTTTATAGACGGTATCTGGCAGGCTACGTAATACTTCACCTAAGTCATCGTGGCCCATGTCTTCAGTTGCGGCGGCAATATGCTTAGGTTCCATTTGGGCAATAATGCCTAAACGAACATCTTCAGATAATTCTTCAAGAACATCACCCTGCACATCAGGATCGACCAATTGCCAAAGCAGTCGGCGAATTTTATGCGGTGATGATTCTAATAATAATGCGGTATCACAAGGAGCCGTTTTTGCGAGCATGCGCCTAACTTGAACAAATTGACCACTATTGAGTGACTTCGTCACCTGCTTTAGTTGCTGTAGTGGATAATCTTGTTCAAAAGCTTCTGGCATTGGCGTCCTTTATAAATTGTTATATTACTTTATGGGGGGAGGTGAGTTAACTGGCGTTACTAACCTATTTATTTTATATATCTGTTTTAATTGAAGCACTAGTAATGCGAATATTGTTTTTATAAAACAGATTATTCTTGTTCATTAAAGCGTTGTGCTATTAATTCTCCAACAGCGTGTAAAGCTTGCTCAGAATCAGGGCCTTTACAAACAACTTTAACTTCTTTTCCTTGGCTACTTTCAAGTAACATTAATGCAAGTACGCTATCGCCTGCTGCTTCTTTGTCATCTTGGAATAATGTGATTGTCGCATCAAATTGTACTGCTAATTGCGCAAGCACAGTAGCTGCTCTGGCGTGTAAGCCTAATTTGTTTTTTATTAAAAAGGTATCTTCATAATGCATAACTTACTCTACCTAAGCTGAACAGGTGATTATTCAGCTATATTATTTTTCTTGCTCGCGATGGCGAATTTTTACATTGGGATGTGTCATTGCAAAACTTTCACCGATAGTTTGCGCTAAATACACAGAGCGATGTTGCCCGCCTGTACACCCAATAGCAATGGTTAAATAACTGCGGTTATTTCTTTCTAAATGCGGTAACCACGTTTGTACAAATGTTTGAATTTGCCATGTGAATTTTTGCACTATGCTGTGATTGGCCAAATAATCTTTAACGGGTTGATCTAACCCATTTAAAGGTTTTAATTCAGGTTCCCAATGTGGATTTGGTAAAAAGCGTGCATCAAATACATAGTCGGCTTCTTTTGGTATACCGTGTTTAAAACCAAACGATTCAAACGTGACAATTAGTTGCTTATCTTTTTTACCTAAAATCTTTTCACGAATAGATTCTGCAAGTTGGTGAACGCTTAAATCAGTTGTGTCTATCATAAAGTCGGCGCGGGTGATTAATACATCAAGTAATTCTTTTTCTTTTTTGATGGCTAAATCAAGAGGCAGCGAGTCAATTGATAGTGGGTGTAACCTGCGTGTTTCTGAAAAGCGTTTTATCAACGTTTGATCGTCGCTATCTAAATAAAATAACGTAGGATTTGCAAAGCCTGGTAAGTATTCAAGAATATCGTTAAATTCATCTTGCTCTTTAGGGATGTTTCGCACATCAATGCTAACAGCAATTTTATCGTAGCTATCAGACACACTGCGAACTAATGAAGGAAGCAAGTTAACTGGAATATTATCTACGCAATAATAGCCTAAATCTTCTACAACGCGTAAAGCAACCGACTTTCCAGAACCAGAACGGCCGCTTATGATAATTAACTCCATTTAACACCCTTTATAAAACTATGATTGATCGACAATAACTTGGTAAAGCTCAGTATCAGATTTTGCACTGCGTAACTGTTTACAAAAATCTTTGTTGTTTAGTTTATCAGCAATGGTTGCTAGAGTCTTTAAGTGCTGCTGGTTATCGCCATCTGGTACGATGAGTGCGACAAAAATATCAACAGGGCGATTATCGATTGCATCAAAGTTTATTGGAGTTTCGCTAACGAGCACTAAAGCCAAAGGCTCTTCTGCACCGCTCATTCTTCCATGAGGAATAGCAATGCCACGCCCTATACCTGTACTACCTAATTTCTCTCTGCTCATTAAAGCATTAAGAATATCTTGTTGCGGTAAATACGGAAGTTTGTCGTGAGCAAGTTCGCTAATGAACTCTAAAATTCTTTTTTTGCTATTAAAAAGGACCGCAGCTTTGCTGCAGTCCTGGCATATAAGTGAACTTAATTTCATCATATTAGTGTCGAGCAAGCTTCTCTTTGTGTTTGATTACTTGGCGATCGAGCTTGTCGATCAACGAGTCAATAGCGGCATACATATCTTGATGTTCTGTAGAGGCAAATAGCTCAGCACCGCTTACGTGTATTGTGGCTTCTGCTTTTTGATTTAATTTTTCTACATCGAGAATGACATGAACATTATTAATATGATCAGAGTGTCTTTCAAGCTTCGCAAATTTAGTATTAATATAGTCTCTTAGTGAATCGGTTAATTCTACGTGACGACCAGTTAAGTTTAGTTGCATAAGCATTACCCTCTTAGTTTAGCGTCTTAAATCAGACTTTTACGCTGATTTGACGGTGGAATAGCAAGAGATTCGCGGTATTTTGCGATTGTACGTCTCGCTACTTTAATTCCTTGCTCAGCCAATATATCCGCTATTTTGCTATCACTCAATGGTTTTGCTGAGTTTTCTGCTGCGATTAATTTTCGGATAAGCGCACGTATTGCTGTAGATGAACATTCACCACCGTTTTCAGTACTTACATGGCTTGAGAAAAAATATTTAAGCTCAAATATACCACGGGGTGTATGCATGTACTTTTGAGTAGTCACACGCGAAATTGTCGATTCGTGCATTTCTACCATTTCAGCAACATCATTTAAAACCATTGGTTTCATGGCTTCAGGGCCATGTTCAAAAAAGCCTTGTTGTTGCTTAACAATACAATTAGTAACTTTTAATAGCGTGTCGTTTCTACTTTCTAAGCTTTTAATAAACCATTTAGCTTCTTGTAAATGTGAGCGAATAAACTGGCTGTCGCCACTTGATTTTACAGTGCGAGACATTGCTGCGTATTGGCTATTAACACGAATTTTAGGCATGCTATCTGGGTTTAATTCGACAACCCAGCGGCCTTTAATTTTTTTAACTGACACATCAGGAATAACATACTCAGATTCTTCCCTTACAATAGTATCTGCAGGTTTTGGGTTGAGAGTATGTATTAGTGTCATTACTTCTTTAAGCTCTTCTTCTTTGAGCTTAGTTTTTTTCATTAATGTACGATAGTCGCGAGCTGCTAATAGATCAATATGCTCGGTTAAAATCATTTTCGTTTCATTAATATAAGGTGTTTCTTTATCAAATTGATTAAGCTGAATACACAAACACTCTTGTAAACTACGTGCAGCAATACCAACAGGATCAAACAGTTGGATGCGTTTTAATACCGCTTCAATTTCATCAAGTTCGACTTCGTTATCATCTTCGTTTTCTTGATTAAAGCTTTCTAAAATCTCTTCGCAGCTTAGTGTTAAAATACCTGAATCATCGACAGCTTCTACAATAGCAATAGCAATAGCTTCGTCTGTAGGGCTAAATGGCGTTAGTTGTAATTGCCACATTAAATACTCATGGAGCGTTTCAGTAGAGGCGCCTTGGTATATTGATTCGTCTTCAGGCATTGGACCTGATGAGGCTGCAGGAGCGGCACTCATGTACTCATCCCAACTGACATCCATAGCCATGTCGTCACTTAGCGTGTCTTTTGCAAGTGCTTCACCAGTATCTTGTTCGTATTCGCTCGGAGCATCATCAGCAGATGCGCTAACAGTTATGTCATCGGTATCAGCTTTTTGCTCGTTTTTACCAGCAGCGTCTTCGGAATAGTCTGCCTCTTCAACCTCTAATAGTGGATTACTGTCGAGAGCTTCTTGTATTTCTTGCTGGAGATCCAATGTACTGAGTTGCAACAAACGAATAGCTTGTTGCAACTGTGGAGTCATTGTAAGTTGCTGGCCCATGCGCAGCTGTAGTGATTGCCTCATGTATCTCTAACAATCCTTTTATGTTGTTATAATTAATACTAGCAGATGCTTAAAGACATGGCGTAAATGTTACAGCCTAAATTGCTCGCCTAAGTAAACATCGCGTACTGTTTTATCATTTAATACGTGTTCTGGAGTACCTGATGCAATCAGCTCCCCATGAGAAACAATGTAGGCTTTTTCACAAACATCAAGGGTCTCTCTTACGTTATGGTCGGTAATTAATACACCAATCCCACGATTTTTAAGATGTTCTATTATTTTCTTTATATCTAATACCGAAATAGGGTCAACACCGGCAAACGGTTCATCCAGTAATATAAATTTAGGATCTGCTGCCAGCGCTCGTGCTATTTCTACACGACGACGTTCTCCCCCCGATAATGCCATACCTTGGCTATCACGAATGTGTTGTATGCTAAATTCATCTAATAAGTTATTGAGCGTGTCTTCTCTGGCTTGTTTATTTAGTTCTTTGCGCGTTTCTAAAATGGCCATTAAGTTTTGATAAACAGTCAGCTTTCTAAAAATCGATGACTCTTGTGGTAAGTAGCCTATGCCTAATCTAGCACGACTATGCATAGGTAAAAGAGTAATATCGTTATCATCAATAGATATTTTACCTTTGTCGCTAGGAACAAGCCCTACAATCATATAAAAAGTCGTTGTTTTACCTGCACCGTTAGGGCCAAGTAAGCCAACTATACTGCCAGCTTGTACTTCAAGGCCGACGTTTTTTACAACTTCACGACCTTTATAGCTTTTTGCTAATAGTTCTGCTTTTAATGTGCTCATGGTTGACCTTTATCGCCTTTTTTACTTTTTTTAGTTTCGATCGGTACTAAAATTGTGTGAACGCGGTCAGTTGAGTTTTCATCTTTTTCGGCACTGATGAGCTGCTGCTCTATGTCGTAGGTAATGCTTTTAGCATTTATTTTTTGTCCGGCTTGCGATACTTGTGCATTACCAACAAGCGTTAAAAAACGCTTAGATACATCATAACGTACTTCGTCAGCACTGGCGCTCATAGTCGTGCCGTCTGATTGCTTTTCTTCAAAGTGCGCAGGGCTACCTGTGGCAATTAATAATTGTTTATTATCACCAAGTTCATCACGTTTGTGTACTTCGAGGCGATCGGCTGTAATGCGGCGATTACCGTGAATAATCTCAACGTTTTTCTCAAAAATACCCACATTAGCTTTCAATTGACCTTCTTGCTTGTCGGCACTTATTGAAATTTGATTGGCAGCAGGTTGCGTGTTTTGCTCTGCAGCACTACTATTAAACGCTAGTATAAGTGTAGGAATTATAAGTGATTTTAATATTTTATTGGTCATAATATATGGTTCGCGTATGGTTAATTAGTTTTATCACTTCGGTTTTCAAGTCGGCTTCTAGGCCTTTACCGGTGATTTTTAAATTGGGTCCAGTGATAATGACGGGTTGCTCCGAACGCATTGTTAATAACTTTATATCAACCTGAATATTATCAGCATTGATTTTGTCTATCATGGCGTTATCGGTTAAATTTTTGGCAACCACATTACCTTCTAAAATTAATTGTTTATCTTCATATAATGTTGCTTCGTCTGCATTTATTTGCCACGTTTGTTGCTCGTTATATAAAGTAAAAATGGGTTTTTCAAAAAACGTGAAACCTAATTGCTGGTATAGCTCCATTTTAGCCGCAGTGACTTTGTGGCTAATTTTACCTTGCTCATCATAGGCTGTCTGTTTGAGCTCAATAGCTATGTAATCAGGCTTAGCAACAACTTCAGGCTCAGCCTGAGGCACAATATTTGTTTGTGTAAAATAAGGGTACCAAAGCCAAACCATACAGCTAATGAATAAAACGCTTAATATTATGCGCGCTGCATTCATGAACTAGTGCCTTGTGTAGTCAATGCTTTACCATTTTCAAGCATGAGCAAATCGGTGAGTTCTCTCACAGCGCCAAAACCACCAGGCATTTGCGTTACATAATGTGACAAACGCTTAATAAGAGGGTGGGCATCATTTACTGCAACGGCAAAGCCTACTAACTCCATAACAGGCATGTCAGGACCGTCATCACCAATATAAGCAATTTGTCCATCGCTAAGGTTGAGTTTATCTTTTAATTCTTGATAGGCAATGAGCTTATTTTCTTGGCCTTGATAAATATGCTGTACGGTTAAGCTGCTCATACGTTGTTGTACTATCTGTGAATGACGACCAGTAATAACAGCTACTTCAAAGCCACTGTTTATAAGTGCTTTAATGCCAAAACCATCTTTTGTATTAAATGCTTTTAGCTCTTCACCTTGATTGCCAAGGTAAATACGGCCATCAGAAAATACACCATCAATATCGCATATAAGTAGTTTTACTTTTTTAGCGCGTGCTTTTGCATCATCGCTCAGCGGTTGATAGAGTTCTTCAAATTGCATTTATAACACTCCTGCTTTTAATAGGTCTTGCATATTTAATGCGCCAATAGGTTGGTTTTTCTCATTGACGACGATTAGGCCATTTATACGTTTACGTTCCATAATATTGAGCGCTTCAGCGGCTAAAATATCTTGCGTAGCTGTAGTGCATGACTTAGTCATAACAACATCTATTTGTGTTGTATGAATATCAATTCTTTGTTCTAAAATGCGACGTAAGTCACCATCGGTAAATAACCCTACGAGTTGCTGATTTTCATCAACAATGGCTGTCATGCCTAATCCTTTAGCTGACATTTCTATTAGAGCATCTTTAACTGTTTGTGAAACATCAATAATAGGTGTATTTGCGCCGCTGTGCATAACATCTTTTAAAGTAAGTAATAAGCGCTTGCCTAAACTACCACCTGGGTGAGATAGCGCGAAGTCATCAGCTGTAAAGCCGCGAGCTTCTAATAATGCAACTGCCATGGCATCGCCCATCGCAAGCGTTGCAGTGGTACTTGATGTAGGGGCTAGACCCAATGAACAAGCTTCTTTTTCTACTTTAATGCACACATGTACATTAGCAAGGGTTGCCATGGTTGATTGTGTATTGCCAGTCATCGCTATCATTTTGGCACCAAGTCGTTTTAAAACCGGAATGATATTTAAAACTTCGCTGGTTTCCCCTGAATTAGAAATAAGCATAACCACGTCATTTTTAGTGATCATACCTAAATCACCATGACTTGCTTCACCAGGGTGAACAAAAAACGCTGGGCTGCCAGTACTTGCAAGGGTTGCCGCTATTTTATTGCCAATATGGCCTGATTTTCCCATGCCAATGACAATAATACGGCCTTCACAGTCGTACATTAATTGGCACGCGTTATGAAAATTTTCATCTACATATTGTGCAATATCACTAAGTGCTTGGCGCTCAACATCTAAAACGCGAAGGCCTTGTTCAATAAAGTTTAGCGTTGCCATCATTTACCCTACTTGACTAAAAATATACCCTTGGTAACCCAAAAACGCTATTAGCAATAAGCCGCCTTCTACCCTATTGATACGCTGGGTGCCTCTAAAGTTCAATGACATAATAATAAGAGCAAGTGTTGCACCAATCATAATTAATACGTCTCGACTTACTAATGATGGGTCAATGGCAGAAGGGTTAATGATACCTGCAAGTGGTAATACCGCTAGAATATTAAATATATTTGAGCCAACAATATTACCTAGTGCTAAATCATTTTCATTTTTAAGTACACCTGCAACCGAGGCGGCAAGTTCAGGCAAGCTAGTACCAATGGCAATAATTGTTAAACCAATGACTAAGTCGCTTAAGCCGAAGTATTTAGCAATGTCTACAGCTGAGCCGATTAAAAAATGAGAACTAACCGGCAAGAGTATCATGCCGACAATTAACCAAAATACCGCTTTTTTAGTAGGTACATCGTTTGGTACATCGTCGCAGGCTTCTGAGACAAATGGGTCATCTTGGTTTTTTGCACGCATAGATACAATGATTAACCCACCGATGAATACGATAAAGCCAACTAAAAGCGCAACACCTTCACTAAATGAAAAGTAGTTATCTGAGAACACATACCAAGTAGCTAAAGATACGAGCATCACTAATGGCATTTCACGTTTTAACGTACTAGATGAAACTGAAAGAGGGCGAAATAGAGCAGTGATACCTAACACAAGTAAAATGTTTGTAATATTAGAGCCAACAGCATTGCCAACGGCTGTGTCGGTTTTGTTAGCCAAAGCGGCAGAGGCTGAAACCATCATTTCAGGGGCTGAAGAGCCCATGGCTACAACGGTCAAACCAACAATAAGTGTAGGTACACCAAAGTTTTTAGCAAGAGCCGCAGCCCCATAAACAAACCTATCGGCACTCCAAACAAGAGCTGCAAAACCAAGAATTAAAATAACAAACGAGGTAACCATTGTGTTAAGCCAGTTATACAAAATACGGATGGCGCGAATAGTAACAAAAGCCAAGATGAAAGTATAAATAAAAGAGTAAGGTCAACTAGGTAACAATGTTGCTTTTAAACAGCTAATTTAAAAATTTAAGCCGGGGTTAAGCTGTTTTGAGCGAGTCTTATAATCCTTTTCATGGGTGTATTACAAAATCTTACGAATTGTTTTTTCCATCTTTGACAAAAAAGCTTTAAAATAGGGGCACTAGTGAACATTTTTATGGAGAGCGACTTGTCGCAATCAATAGTAGAAGTCAAGGATGTTAGCTTTTCGAGAGGCAATAGAACCATATATAAAAATATGAGTTTTAGCGTTCCTAAAGGTAAAATTACTGCGATTATGGGGCCAAGCGGAATTGGCAAAACCACTATGTTGCGTTTAATTGGTGGTCAGCTTAAACCAGATTCAGGTGATATTTTATTTGAAGGTGGCAGCATTCCTAAAATGTCTCGTAAAGAGTTATACGAAGCACGTACTAAAATGAGCATGCTTTTTCAAAGTGGTGCGCTGTTTACTGATATGTCGGTATTTGACAATATTGCGTTTCCTATAAGAGAGCACACAAAGCTAAGTGAAGACCTTATTCGATTAGTTGTATTAATGAAGCTGCAAGCGGTTGGACTACGTGGCGCTAAAGATTTAATGCCATCTGAGTTATCCGGCGGTATGGCAAGGCGTGCTGCACTTGCACGCGCTATAGCACTTGATCCAGAGCTAATCATGTACGATGAACCATTTGCAGGGCAAGATCCTATTTCGATGGGCGTATTGGTTAAGCTAATTAAGTCGCTCAACGAAGTATTAGGTTTATCGTCTTTAATCGTGACGCACGATGTAACAGAGGTAATGAGTATTGCCGAACACGTTATAATTATCGCCGATCAAGGGGTAATTGGTTCTGGTACTCCAGATGAAATGCGTAATCATGAATCTCCTTTAGTTCAACAGTTTTTAAAAGGCTTGTCGGATGGTCCTGTACCATTTCATTTTCCGGCTCAGGCTTATGCAGACGAACTACTTGGAGAAAAAGCATAATGTTGGATTTATTTCAAAAGCTAGGACATAAAACGCTAGGACGCTTTGCGGCCCTTGGTCGTTCTGCTTATATGCTGTTTAGTGCATTAGCGCATGTTCCTAATTTTAAAAAAGGCACACCGTTACTTGTTCGCCAGCTCTATATGGTTGGTTCGCAATCGTTACTCATTATTATGGTGTCGGGTTTGTTTATCGGTATGGTGTTGGCTTTACAAGGTTACACCGTATTGGTTGGTTATGGCGCTGAGGATAGTTTAGGGCCGTTAGTGGCACTGAGCTTATTGCGAGAACTAGGCCCGGTTGTTACTGCATTATTATTTGCAGGACGCGCAGGTAGCGCTTTGACCGCTGAAATTGGCTTAATGAAAGCAACAGAGCAACTTTCATCACTTGAGATGATGGCAATCGATCCGCTAAAACGTATTATTGCACCGCGCTTTTGGGCGGGTTTTATAAGCATGCCATTGCTTGCATTGATATTTTCAGCTGTAGCAATTATAGGCGCTCATTTAGTGGGGGTAGATTGGCTGGGTGTTGATACAGGTAGTTTTTGGTCAATCATGCAATCGCAAGTGTCGTTTCAGCAAGACATACTAAACGGTATTATTAAAAGCTTTGTATTTGCCATAGTGGTGACCTGGATTGCGCTTTATAAAGGATATGACTGTGTGCCGACCTCAGAAGGGATCAGCAAAGCAACCACCGAAACGGTTGTTCATTCGTCATTAGCAGTTTTAGGTTTTGACTTTATTTTGACAGCGGTAATGTTTACCAGCTAATAGGGTATAGATAATGAATTCACGGAAATTAGAAATTTTAGTTGGTTTTTTTGTAGCACTTGGCATTTTAGCTTTTGCGATGCTTGCACTTAAAGTTGCCAATTCAGGTATTAGTGGCTCTGGCGAAACATATACGCTTAATGCCAAGTTTGAAAACATCGGCTCGTTAAAAGCGCGTGCGCCAGTAAAAGTAGGTGGTGTTGTAATTGGCCGTGTTGAATCAATTTATGTTCACCCACAAGAGTTTTTACCAGTCGTTAATATGACCATTGACGCACAGTACTTATGTCGTTTTTCAGACACAAGCTCAATCTCTATTTTAACGTCGGGTATTTTAGGTGAGCAGTACTTAGGTATTCACCCTGTAATTTCTCCAGATTCTGCTAAGCAACGTTGTTTAGGCGAAACAGTGACAGAAAACAAGCAAGATGAAGCAATTGACGATTTATTTGGCGTGGAAAGTAAAGCACTAGGTGATGGCGATTCAATCACTGATACTAAGTCTGCCATTGTACTTGAAGAATTAATCGGGCAGTTTTTATTCAACCAAGGTAGTGAGTAATTATTATGTTGAAAAAGTTTTTAGCTATTGTAGCAATTGGCACAATGACGCTAACTCAAAGCGTAAGTGCAGCAGATGTGAAATTAGTCGATCCTAATAAAATGGTACGCCAAGTTGCCGATAATACATTTGCGCGCATTAAAAAAGATCAGCCATTAATTGTTAAAGATCAGGAATACCTTCGCGTAATAGTCGAAGAAGAATTAATGCCTTATATCGACTATAAATATGCAGCACTTCGTGTACTTGGCAGTGAAGTATCTAAAGTTCGTGCAATTACCGACGAGGCTGAAAAGGCCAAAGCAATTAAAGAAATTCAACGCTTTATTGGTGTATTTAGAGAGTACTTAGTTGCTACTTATGCAGGTGTATTTACTCAATACACAAACCAGAAAGTTGAGTTTGGTGCAGAGCAAGCGTTTAAAGGTAAAGACGTCGTTGTTGTTAAGACTAAAATTATTGAAGACGGTAAACCTGATATCAGAATCGATTTTAAAGTACGCGAAGACCGCGACGGTGAATGGCGCGCGTACGATATGATTGCCGAAGGTATTAGTTTACTGGATGCAAAGCAAAGCGAGCTGCAAGGTATTTTGCGTCAGCAAGGTATTGATAATGTAAGTAACCTTTTAGAGCAAAAGAGTCAGCTACCAGTTCAGTTTAGAGGCAGTAACTCGAATGACTAAATTGGCAATAAGCCAAGTTGATGGACAACATTTTGGAGTAAGCGGTGAGCTTACTCGAAATTCAATTGGCGATGAACAGCTTCTGAACAATAAGTTATTAACTAAGCATAAAATCATCTATTTCGACCTAAGTGGAGTATCAAGGGTTGACACAGCAGGCTTAGCTTGGTTAATTCACTCTTTTGCAGAATTAAAGCAGCAAGGCATTCGCCTTGAATTGCAAAACCTACCTGAGCAATTGCAAAATTTAATGCAATTGGGTCAGGTTACAACCCTATTTGAGTGAGAGTTATGGAAACTAGCCAAGTCGAAACATTATTACGCGAAGAACTTCAATTAGCTGAAGTACATGTAAAAGCCAATGGTAGTCATTATGAAGTTGTTGCAGTAGGCGAATGCTTTGACGGTTTAAGCCGAGTTAAAAAGCAGCAGCTAGTTTATGGTCCATTAATGAATACAATTTCAGATGGGACAATTCACGCAGTATCTATTCGTGCATTTACTCCTGTAGAGTGGAAGCGTGAACAAAAATTCATTTTACCGCAATAACTAGGGCCTCCTAATGGATCAATTTGTAATTCAAGGTGGCACTTCACTTGCTGGTGAAGTGACTATTTCGGGCGCTAAAAATGCCGCACTTCCTATCTTATTTGCTTCACTATTAGCTGATGGTAAAAGTATATTTACTAATGTACCGCGTCTTCGAGACATAGTGACCACTGAAGCCTTATTAAAAACTTTAGGTGCAGATGTTAATTGGCAGGGCGATACGCTAGTAATTGACGGTGCAACGGTTAATAAAACATTAGCGCCTTACGACTTAGTAAAGCAAATGCGCGCCTCTGTGCTTGCATTAGGCCCTCTAGTTGCACGTTTTGGTGAGGCTCAAGTGTCTTTACCTGGTGGGTGCGCTATTGGAGCTCGCCCTGTTGATATCCATATTCAAGGTTTGGAGCGCATGGGCGCACAAATAAACGTTGAAAATGGTTATATTAATGCCAAGGTTAATGGTCGCTTAAAAGGCGCTGAAATTTTTATGGAAATGGTAAGTGTAGGCGCTACCGAAAACCTATTAATGGCAGCGGCCCTCGCTGATGGTAAAACCATACTTGATAATGCGGCACGCGAGCCTGAAATAATTGATTTAGCTAACTGCCTAATTGCTATGGGCGCTAAAATCACAGGTGCAGGTACTAGCCGCATTGAAGTTGAAGGCGTTGAGCGTTTAGCTGGCTGTGAACACAGTATTTTACCTGACCGAATTGAAACTGGGACGTTTTTAGTCGCAGCAGCAATGGCTGGCGGTGAAGTACTTTGTAAAAATACAGACTTTCATTCTCTTGAGCCTGTGATTGAAAAGCTACGTGCTACGAATGCGCACCTAGAAGTACATAACGATAGTATTTATCTTGATATGCGCGGCCGAGAACTTAAAGCCGTGAATATTAAAACAGCTCCACACCCAGGTTTTCCTACGGATATGCAAGCTCAGTTTACAGCATTGAATGTAGTAGCAAATGGTAGTGCAACGATCACAGAAACGATTTTTGAAAACCGTTTTATGCATGTACCAGAGTTGCAGCGTATGGGCGCTAATATTCGTTTAGAAGGGCATACCGCAATTTGTGGTGAGACTGAAAGCTTAACGGGTGCGCAAGTGATGGCAACCGATTTACGCGCTTCAGCTAGCTTAATTTTAACGGGTATAGTGGCACAGGGTGAAACGGTTGTTGACCGTATTTATCACGTTGATAGAGGCTATCAGCGCATTGAAGATAAGCTAAGTGCGTTGGGTGCAAACATTAAACGTAGAAGTAGCTAAGTAGATAACTAGTTAAGCTATTTAAAAAAGGTCGGATACGCAAATTGCTATCCGACCTTTTTATTGACGATTGGTATTACTCTTTTTTAAAGCTTTGTTTCAAGCTCAGCTACCACCACCATGATTTTTTCTATTTTGCCATCTCTGTATAGCTCAAATTCTATTTCTTTACCGGGCTCCGTATTACCTATTTTTTCAAGCACTTTTTGTGGGTTTGCTACCGAAAGCCCTGCAATTTTAATGACGATATCTTGCTCTTCAATGCCTGCTTGCCATGCTGGCCCCAAAGGGTCTAAATTAGTAATACGCATGCCGGTAACCGGCGTTAGGCTGTCGTTTACTTCTTTACCCGTACTATCTACTGCTGTGCCTTCAAAGCCTAAATAGCCGCGCACAACCCGACCGTGACGAATGAGTTTACCCATCACTTTTTTAGCAAGTGAGTAAGGAACCGCAAAAAATATTCCTTGAATATTCAAGTTCTCACGCGTTTTAAATTGTGCAGAAGTAATGCCGACTAAATCACCATTGGAGTTAACTAATGCGCCGCCGGAGTTGCCCACGTTAATAGCTGCATCCATTTGCAATAAGTTATTGTAAGGGCTATCTGTAATTTTTTGCTTACCCGTTGCACTAATAATGCCTTGAGTGATTGTTTGCCCTAAGTTAAGCGGGTTGCCTATAGCAAGTACAACATCGCCTACATTTGATACATAGCTATCGTTTACGGGAATCACTGGGAGGTGATCTGCATTGATTTTAAGTAAGGCTAAATCAGTAATAGTATCAAAACCAATGAGTTGCACATCAAAAAAGCGTCGGCCATCGGTTAAGATAACCATAATTTGGTCTGCATTATTAACAACATGATAGTTAGTAAGAATATAACCGTCTTGCGACATAATGACGCCAGAGCCTAGCTCTTGTACTGTGTTTTTTCTTTTATAACGAGGTTCTTTGGAAATGCTTTCTGAAAAAATAGTAACTACAGAAGGAGCTGCTCGTTTAACTGCATCAGAAAAACTCAGGTGACTCGCACTCATCGCGCTTGGAAGGGGAACATTAGGAAGTAAGGCGGCTCGCATATTAGGGCTGAAAAAAACCACTAAAAAAGCAATACTTAGACCTGCAAATAAAGGGGGAAGAATAAATTTTATTAATTTCAGCACAGTTTTCTTATTATGTAAGTGAGCAATCTCTTTATGATGACATAAAAAAAATAACAGCGGCAAGTGCCACTGTTATTTTTATTACATTAATAGTGCTATTTATTACTGAATTAAAATAAATATAGACTCACGACCACGTTGCACGCCAAGTACGATATTACCTTTGGTGTTTTCGATAATCTTATTCATATCACGAATAGTCTCTACTCGTTGACGATTCACTTGCATAATAATATCACCTTCTTCAAGGCCAACACGGGCAGAAGGTGAGCGAGGGTCTACAGACGTAACCTCAACACCTTTATTACTATTTTTTTGCACGTTTTCAAGTGTCGCGCCTTGGAACGCAGGATGCAGCTCTTCGCCAGTCGCTGTAACACCTGATGCACCATCAAGAGTTACTTTTACCGTTTTAATTTTACCATCGCGGTAAATACCAAGTTTTATTTCGCGGCCTTCACCTAGCGTAGCAATTTTGCTGCGTAGTTCATGGAAACCACTAATATCACCGCCATTAATGCTAACAATTACGTCACCTGCTTTTATACCTGCTTTACTTGCAGCAGTGTCGTCCATTACTTGCATTACATAAGCACCTTGTTTAACGTCAAGTTGCTGCGCTTTAGCAAGGCCTGCATCAAGTGGGCGGCCAGAAATACCCAGCGAACCTCGGCGTACTTCACCGTGTTCAACAATTTGATCAACTAAGTTTTTCATCATGTTTGATGGAATGGCAAAACCAATACCCACGTTACCGCCAGAAGCACCTAAAATAGCAGTGTTAATACCAATCAATTCACCGTTTAAGTTAACTAATGCACCACCAGAGTTGCCTTGGTTAATAGCAGCATCGGTTTGAATGAAATCTTCGTAGCCCTCAATATTTAAACCACTACGGCCAAGAGCACTAACAATACCAGATGTTACTGTATGGCTAAGTCCAAATGGATTACCAATCGCGACCGCAAAGTCGCCCACTCGTAAACTATCTGAGTTTGCGAGTTTTATTTCAGTTAAGTCATCGGCGTCTATTTGTAAAAGAGCGATATCAGACTCAGTATCAGTACCAATCTTAGTTGCTTCAAATTCACGGCCATCTTCGAGGGTAACTACCATTTTTTCAGCATCTTGAATAACATGATTGTTAGTTACCACATAGCCTTCATCGGCATTAATAATTACCCCTGAGCCTAAACCACTAAATTGGCGTTTTTGACTGCGGGGCTGCTGTTGTCCAAAAAAGTATTCGAGTGGATCTGCACGGCGGCGTACTTCTTTAGAGCCTGAAACTTGGATACTTACAACACCAGGAGATATTTGCTCTAGCATGGGAGCAAGAGTAGGTAGTTGTTGACCATTTACTGCAATTGGCATTTTTGCATAAGACGCTACAGGACTCATTAATAAGCTTGTAGATAGAATAGCTGCGCTGATAAGTGATAATTTCATTTTCATAGTCAGGGATAACTCCACTTAAGGTAAAGCAAAAACCAAAAAGGGCTACTTTACAGCAGCCCTTTTTGGTTTGTTAAGATAAAACAACAAAGCTGTTATATCTAAAGACTATGGGGTCTAAAAAAAGTTCATCAAGATGCTTTAGAATGTTCTGAAACTTTATTTTGACCTGCAAATAAACCAGATTCACCCGATACATAATCAGCGGGTTGCGCTGCAGCAGATGAGCGATCTGAACTACGTTCTTTTAAAGACGCCTGTAATTGCTCAGTAGTTTCTTTAGAAAAGAATGGTTCCGCTGGTGCTTTATTTCTATCTTCTAGAAGAAGCTGGTTTGTTTCTTCAACGTGACTAAGCAATTGGTCATAGTTTTCTTTCATTTTATTTACGAGCTTACCCGTATTTGCTAAATGATCAGCGACATCTTGGCGATACTGCTCTAATGCGTTTTCAGCTTGCTCAGCCTGTTCTTTTAATTCATCTTGTTTGAACTGTTTTTTAGTAACAAATGCACCAATAAAAAATGCTACTACAGCAACAATAACAACCAAACCTACCCACATAACTGTGCCCATAAAAATTACCCCTTTGGGAAAATAACTAACGAATGCTTGATTCAATTATAAATCATACTAAGTGTAATATACCCCGAGTTATGATGCGTGTTAATATACTTTGCAAATTAAACTGTGTTTTAACTGTAAATAGATATGACTCCTTGGCAAACATACCAACAAGACTTGAAGCGAGATGACTTTGTACACGACGCAGCACAAGAAAATGCTGTGCGCCATTTACAACGTCTGTACGATGACTTAACTCAGGCAAAGCCTGCACCAAAAGGTTTTTTTGCTAAGTTATTCAGCAAAGATGAACCAGTGCCTATAAAAGGTTTGTACTTTTGGGGTGGAGTAGGGCGTGGTAAAACTTATTTAGTTGACACTTTTTACGAATCACTACCGGGCACGCGTAAAATGCGCGTGCATTTTCATCGGTTTATGCACCGAGTGCATAATGAGCTTAAGAAATTAAATAATACGGCTAATCCATTAGAAAAAATAGCCGACATTTTCAAAGCAGAAACAGACATAATATGCTTTGATGAGTTTTTTGTTCAAGACATTACCGATGCCATGCTGCTAGGTGGATTAATGGAAGCGCTATTTGCACGGGGTATAGTACTTGTTGCTACCTCTAATATAGTACCTGATGAGCTTTACAGAAATGGCCTGCAGCGTGCACGCTTTGTTCCTGCTATAGAACTGGTTAAGCTTAATACAGAGATAGTTAATGTAGATTCAGGTATTGATTATCGATTACGTACCTTAGAGCAAGCCGAAATTTTTCATAGTCCGTTAGATGAAGATGCAGATAAAAACCTATTTGAATACTTCGACAAGTTATCACCAGAGCCTGGACAATTAGATGAGCCGATAGAAATAGAAGGGCGAAAAATCAAAACGCGAAAAGTAGCTAAATGCGTTGTGATGTTTGAGTTTAGTGAATTATGCGAAACGCCTCGTAGTCAAGTCGATTACATGGAAATTAGCCGCCTATATAATACGGTTATTATTTCTAACGTAAAACAACTTGGGCAGACTAATGATGATGCCGCTAGACGTTTTATTGCTTTAGTGGATGAATTTTATGAGCGTCACGTAACTTTAATTATATCGGCTGAAAAACCTATTACCGAACTTTATACTCAAGGTAATTTAAACTTTGAATTTAAGCGCTGTATAAGCCGTTTGCAAGAAATGCAGTCTTTAGAGTATTTAGCTAGAGAGCATTTGGTCTAAAAAAGTAGGCAAAAGTGTAATAGGTTAGCCATTAAAAATAAGAGCTATGTATATAGTACTTCTTATTTATGAAATTTCTTGTGGAAAAAACAACCGGCGAGTAGCAATGTGTTTTAAGTGCTGGTATACTCCCGCGTCTGCCACGTTGCGTTCTATGCCCTCATATAGTCTAGCCACTTGTGAGCGGCGCAAAAGTCTAAAACTCGAAGGGGTTATAGCAAACTTAGAGCAGTAGTTAATATTAACTACTTGTGGTTTTAATTGAAAAACATTGGATTTTTATAAATGAAAACGTTTGTTGCTAAACCAGAAACAGTAAAACGTGACTGGTACGTAGTTGACGCTGAAGGTAAAACTTTAGGTCGCATCGCTACTGAAATCGCTCATCGCCTACGCGGTAAGCATAAAGTTGAATATACACCGCACGTAGATACTGGTGATTACATCATCGTTATCAACGCTGAAAAAGTTACTGTAACTGGTAACAAATTCAAAAACAAAGTGTACTATTCACACTCTGGTTTTCCAGGTGGTCTTAAGTCTACTACTTTTGATAAACTTCAAGCTGCAAAGCCTGAAATGATCATCGAGAAGGCTGTTAAGGGCATGTTGCCACGTGGTCCTTTAGGCCGCGCTATGTACCGTAAACTTAAAGTTTACACAGGTACTGAGCACAACCATGCTGCACAACAGCCTCAGGTTCTAGACATTTAAGGAGCACCATCATGGCAAATCAATACTACGGTACAGGTCGTCGTAAAAGTTCAAGTGCTCGCGTATTCTTACGCCCAGGCACTGGTAACATCGTAATCAACAAACGCTCTCTTGAAGAGTATTTTGGTCGCGAAACAGCACGCATGGTTGTTCATCAAGCTCTTGAGCTAGTTGATATGACTGAAAAATTTGACCTTTACATCACCGTTGCCGGTGGTGGTACAACTGGTCAAGCTGGTGCTATCCGTCACGGTATCACTCGTGCACTTATGGAGTTTGACGAATCATTACGTCCACAACTTCGTAAAGCAGGTTTTGTTACACGTGATGCACGTAAAGTTGAACGTAAGAAAGTGGGTCTTAAGAAAGCGCGTAAGCGTCCACAGTTCTCAAAACGTTAATCTATACGTTATCAAGAATTCAAAAACCCAGCTTATGCTGGGTTTTTTGTTTTCAAATCAAAATGTTTACATTTTCAATTTACTATAAATTTGTTTATTGCGACTGCCATACAAGGTGATTGCAGCAATTAATGATGATCAAATTTATTAATAACTGCGTATTAATCGAACGAAAGTTAAAAAATACTCAGATAGCTGCAAAAAAGTTAAATAATTATCGTAATTAGTTTAAATCCATCAGTTAATTGGTGGAATTTTTTGCTACAATTGTCCGGTAAGTAAAATGAGCGGTTTAACAACACTATGTACAGTTTTTACTGTTTCCTCTAAGTGATGTTGATCTTGGTCAGTATATTGTTTTTACAGAAGCGTTATTATAGTCGTTCGGCTTTATTCTCGAGCTAGCTTAATCAAATTTTTGATCAAGTCAGGTTTATTCGAGCATGGGGCTTTGAATAACCTTGTTTTAATCAAGGGTTTTAATTATGATCGCTTCTATTTTAAAAATTTCGAATAATTAACCTGCTGTAACTGATGTTCTCAATATAGCAAGTGTTGAGAATCATAGTGGAGATAAGTGGATGAGCAATGCGCCTGTAGACAATGGCCGACGTCGCTTTTTAACCATAGCTACCTCTGTTGTAGGTGGTGTTGGTGCGGCTGGGGCTGCTGTTCCTTTTATTGCGTCTTGGAATCCAAGTGAGCGAGCTAAATCTGCGGGTGCGCCTGTAGAAGTAGATATCAGCAAACTTGAACCGGGACAATTAATACGTGTCGAGTGGCGTGGTAAACCTGTATGGGTTGTATCACGTACCCCAAAAATGCTTGAGCAGATGAAAGAACATGAAGGTCAACTTCGTGATCCACAATCGCAAGAGCCACAACAATTAGAATCATCAACAAATGATTACCGTTCATTACGTCCAGAAATCTTTCTGGCTGTAGGTATTTGTACGCATTTAGGATGTTCGCCAGGCTTTTTACAAGGTAACTTTGGTGAAAAAGTAGAAGGGACTGATGACGGTTTCTACTGCCCGTGCCACGGTTCTAAATTTGATATGGCTGGCCGTGTATTTCAATCGGTACCTGCACCATTAAACTTAGAAATACCACCTTATACTTTTCTAGATGAAACCACTATTTTAGTGGGCGAAGAAAGAGGGGTAGCCTAATGTTTGGTAAGATTATTGGTTGGATAGACGACCGAATCCCAATGACACGTGTTTGGAACATGCACATTGCACAGTATCCAGCACCTAAAAACTTTAACTTCTGGTACTTTTTTGGCTCTCTAGCCATGTTAGTACTAGTAAACCAAATCCTTACAGGTATTTGGTTAACGATGAACTTTGTTCCATCTGCTGAGGGCGCATTCGCCTCGGTAGAGTACATCATGCGTGATGTAGAATATGGCTGGTTATTACGTTATTTGCACTCGACAGGTGCATCGGCGTTTTTCATCGTTGTATATATGCATATGTTTCGTGGCATGATCTACGGTTCTTATCAAAAACCACGTGAGTTACTGTGGTTATTTGGTATGTTTATTTTCTTAGCGCTAATGGCTGAAGCATTCATGGGGTATTTATTACCATGGGGACAAATGTCATTCTGGGGCGCACAGGTAATCATCTCTTTATTCGGGGCTATTCCGGTTATTGGTGATGACTTAACACTTTGGATACGTGGTGACTACGTTATATCAGGTGCAACGCTTAACCGCTTCTTTGCATTACATGTAATTGCACTACCACTGGTTATTGTAATCTTAGTTTTCTTACACATTGTTGCTCTACACGAAGTGGGTTCAAACAACCCTGAAGGTATTGAGATTAAACGTAAGAAAGGCTCAGTAGCTGAAGAAGATAAGCCTAAATTTAAATTTCACGAGTATTACACTGACAAGAAAGATATTGTTGATGCGATACCGTTCCACCCTTACTACACAGTTAAAGATATTGTGGGTGTGGTTGGTTTCTTAATATTGTTTTGTTGGGTTGTGTTCTTTATGCCAGCGATGAATGGCTTCTTTTTAGAAGGTCCTAACTTCGAGGCAGCTAACCCACTTAAAACACCTGAGCATATTTTCCCGGTTTGGTACTTTACGCCATTCTATGCAATCTTACGTGCAATCCCTGATAAGTTAATCGGTGTTGCGGCGATGGGGGCATCAATTGTGGTACTTGCGTTACTACCTTGGGTAGACCGTGGTAGAGTTAAATCGGTTCGTTACCGTTGTGGTTTCCATAAATGGAACATTGCAGGTTTTGTTGTAACTTTCGTTCTTTTAGGTTGGGTGGGTGCAACTCCTCAAACTGATCTGAAAACGATTATTTCTCAAATCTGTACTGTGACTTACTTTATGTTCTTCGTACTGTTATTTGTATACAGTAAGAACGAAAAAACTAAGCCATTGCCAGAGAGGTTAACGAAATGATGAAGAAGCTACTTATTGGTTTATTTGCTTTATCAGTAAACTTGTTACCTAACATGGTTATGGCAGCGGGTCCGTCGGTTCCTTTAATGGAGGCGAATAACGACCTTACTGATCAAGCATCTTTACAGCGCGGTGCAAAGTTGTTCATGAACTACTGTCTTGGTTGTCACCAAATGCAGTATCAACGTTATGAACGCACTTTTCGTGATATAGGTATCCCAACAGAAGTTGGTTTAGAACAGTTGATTTTTGACGGTTCTAAAGTAGGTAGCCATATTACTAACGCGATTACAAAAGACGATGCAGCAAAATGGTTTGGTGCGGCTCCGCCGGATTTAACTCTAATTGCGCGTGTAAAATCACCAGATTATATTTACACGTACTTAAAATCGTTTTATAAAGATGAATCTCGCCCGTTTGGGGTTAACAATATTGTTTTCCCATTAGTAGGTATGCCTCATGTTCTTCAAGAACTACAAGGTTTACCAACGCCTATTACTAAAGAAGTAGAAGAACATGGACACACAGTGACCAAAGTTATTGCTACTGAAACAGATGGTACGGGTGAATTAAGTGTTGATGAATACGACCAAGCTGCTCGTGATTTAACGAACTTCCTTGAATACGTGGGTGAACCTTCACGTCTTGAATCGGAAGCGCTAGGTATTAAGGTAATAGGATTTTTAATCATCCTGTTTATCTTGGCATTTATGCTTAAGAAAGAATACTGGAGAGATGTTCATTAGGTTGAACATTTTTAAAGGTAATTTTGCAATAGGGGCTTAAGCCCCTTTTGCTGTTTTAGTTATTTAATGGAGGTATAGGCATGGCCGTAGCTGCCAATAAGCGCCCTGTAATGACCCTTTTTTCTGGTGCTAACTGTATGTATAGCCACCAAGTACGTATTGTACTTGCGGAAAAAGGTGTAAGTGTAGATATTCATTTGGCTGAAAAAGATAACTTGCCAGAAGCACTTCACGAAATTAACCCTTACGGTACAGTGCCAACACTGATTGACCGTGAGCTTGGTTTATATCAGGCAAACATCATCATGGAATACCTTGATGAACGTTTTCCTCATCCTCCACTAATGCCTGTTTACCCGGTAATGCGTGGTCGTAGCCGTTTAATGATGCATCGTATTGATACTGACTGGTACAGCCTAGCTGACAAAATCAGTAACAACACATCAGATGCGGCTCAAGCTCGTAAAGAGCTAACAGAAGCATTACTTGCTGTAGCACCTATTTTTAGCGAAGCACCTTACTTTATGAGTGAAGAGTTTAGCTTAGTAGATTGTTATTTAGCTCCACTATTGTGGCGTTTACCAGAGTTTGGTATTGAGCTTAATGGTGCAGGTTCTAAAGAGCTTAAAGAGTACATGATCCGTTTATTTGAACGTGAGTCATTCCAAGCCTCTTTAACTGAAGCTGAGCGTGAGATCCGTTTATAATGACGCCTAATCGTCCTTATTTATTACGTGCTTTTTTTGATTGGATAGTCGATAACGAGTGTACACCGCATTTAGTGGTAGACGCTGGATTTGCAAATGTACAAGTGCCAACACAATTTGTTCAAGACGGACAAATTGTTTTAAACATAAGTCCATCAGCGGTCACACAGTTTTCGTTAGACTTAACCCAACTTAGCTTCAATGCGCGCTTTGGTGGTCAGCCAATGCAAGTGTATGTACCTCTAGGTGCTGTGCTTGCGATATACGCGCGTGAAAATGGCGAAGGAACAGTCTTTACCGCAGATGAGTTTTTAGAGGACGAAGACGATTTTGTGCCAGAGTTTGAAAGTGTTGATTCATCAGCTGAGTTTATTGATGAAACGCCACCAGAAAAGCCTGAGAAGAAAAAAGGCTCTCATTTACGCGTTATTAAATAATAAGTAAATGCCAAAAAAACCGCTAATTAGCGGTTTTTTTATGTCTGTATTTTGTATTTATAGGTATTCAAACACTTTAACTACGCGCTCTACGCCAGATACATTACGGGCAATATTTACAGCTTTCGTTGACTCAGAGTCAGATACTAAACCCATTAAAAATACTTCAGCGTTTTCTGTAACCACTTTAATATTATTACTACTAATGTCTTTTGCTGTTAGAAGCTGGCCTTTTACTTTAGAAGTAAGCCAAGAGTCGTGAGTTTGTGTAGTAATGCCAATATTTGAACCAATACGAATTTGGTTATGTATTTTACGAATGCCTGAAACGCCTTCAATGGTGCGCTGCGCTTCGTTTCTCATTTCTTCATTTGCTACTTGGCCAACAAGTAAAACAATACCATTAACGCTTACAGCGCTTATATTAGCGAACTTTTCAAGACGTTCTACTTCACTAAGTGCAATACTGGCTTTTATTTCAATATTGTTATCATCAATTTGTGAACCAATGGTACGGCGGTCGTTCGCTGCAGTTACTGCACTGGCTGTACCTGCAACAACAGCTGCTGCGCAGCCTTGAAGTAATACAACAGTACCTAAAACAATAAGAAAGCGTTTAAACATAATTTTCATCCTGAGGGAAAAGCGTTAAATCAACAAGTTCGCTTAAACAATGTAAGTTAACTAAATGGGATTCGATAATGCGGCTAGGGCGTTTAGATGGAGATCTAATTTCAACATCGTTAGGACCAAGTAGACCAACCAACTCACCACCATCATCACCAACCATAACTATGACCTTCATATCTTTAGTTAGTGCAGCTTCAACGGCAGAAATAACATGCTTTTCGTTACCGTTTATAGCTAGTACCAACAATAAATCGCCTTGCTGGGCAAAAGCACGGACTTGACGAGCAAATGTATCATGCTCGTCTACCTGAGTACTTTGTCCAAGGTTAACGTTTTCTTGCGATAGAGCAATTGCAGGTAGGCAAGGACGTTCGGTTTCATAATGATTAACCAATACACCGGCCATATGCTGGGCGAGCATGTGGCAATTTGCAGTGCCGCAGCAAATGAGTTTGTTTCCGTTGATCAGACTTTGTGCAATAGTAAATGCAGCTGACTCAAGCGCACTCGGTAGCACTTCACCCGCAGCGATTTGAACTTGAATGCTCTCTGTAAAAATTTCTTTAATTGTATCTTGCATAGCCTACCAATAATTTATCTTTGTATTTGTGTTTAAAATACATTTTTCAGCCAATTAATATTAGGAGATGCTTCTCCTGTAATGGCTACATAATCAATTCTTAGCGCTTGGTTAGTCAAATTTTTAGCTGCTAAGTAATGATAAATACTACGTTTTAATCGAGCTTGTTTTTGTGGGCTAAGCGCATAGTTTGCGCCGCCACGAGCATTGTTTTTACGAAACTTAACCTCAACAAATACAAGGGTGTTACCTTCTTTCATAATGATATCAAGCTCACCAAAGGGGCAGTAATAATTACGTTCAATGGGCGTTAACCCTTGAGTAACTAAGTATTTTTGCGCTTCAAGCTCATAATACTGGCCTTTTTCGCGACTATTGTGCCACAGCTCTTTAAACCACGACATGTCGCCCCCTCAACTTAATTAAGTTTAATTTATAGTTTGCATCTCACTTGCTGATTGCATAAACAATGGCACGGGACGCTGTGTTTTTAATTGCACAGATTTAATACGACGATTTGTGTATTGAGCCCAGTCGAGCATACGTTCTATATGACCGCTTGTATTAACTGATAATTTACCGCTTAGGCCACTGTATTGATTACCTGGCATTACGCTTAACTGCCTAATATCAGGTAATACAGATACTGCATCGTATGCCATTGCAAATAAGCGTTGGCTAATATCTACTTGTTCTGGCCATAACGAATTATACTGCTGGCGTAAATTATGTTGTTTAATTTGCGAATCGAGCATCCACGGCAATTCAGTGAAGTATAGGCCGTCTAAGTCGCCTTTGTCAGTACTATCAATTTGTTTACTGTGGCTTTTAGAGCTGGCGTAAAGTGGAATGCGATCTGCAAAAGTACTTACGTTTACATCAAGATAAGGTTTAATTAAGCGTGTTTCTATTGCATCACCTAAAATATAAATAACATCAATATCACTGCGTGAGCGCGTTTCATTTTCTACTTCTTGTCTAAATAATGCCTTAACCGTTTTTATGCGCTCTTTTGATTTATCTACTTCCAGCAAGCTTGTAATCGTATTTGGCATATCTTTTTTATCGTTATAAAAGCCTATTTGCGGCTTAGTTTCGCTATAGCGTTGCCACTGTAAGTTAAAATAATCAACAAGACGTTGTCCGTTAGCGTTATTAGGCGCTAGTAGCATCGGCTTTTGGTAACCCATTGCTAAAAAGTGCTCTAGGGCTTGTTCTACTTCGTGCTCAGGATTTAGTGCAAAGTAATAATGTTGAAGTGAAATACGTTCACCGTCAAAGGTGTTCAAATGTAGTACTGGCGTATCGATAAGCGTTTGCGCATTAGCTAGTTTGTCTATATTTGCTTTAAGTAGTGGGCCAATTACAAAGTCAGGCCTTATTTCTTCAAGCTGTGCTGTAATTTCTTCTGTACTTAAGTTTTCATCAATAAAAATAGTGTCGTTGATATTTTGAGTATCAAGTGCTGCTAACACGCCGGCTTTTAGAGCATCACCTAAGCGTTCGTTAGGTCCTGACTGTGGAAACAATACAACTAAGCGTTCTATATTTAGAGGTGCAAACTCAGTAAGCATTTCATCTTGTTTAGGTAAAACTGTAAAAGCGGGGTGCCCAATATAGCGTCTTCGCCAATTATTGATTGCTTGATCTAATTCTACACCGCTGCCTGCATATACTTGATGATATAACGCTAGGTTAGCCCAGCCTTGCTGAATAACCGAACCACGGTTAAAGCGCTCAAGCGCATATGAAGAGAGTTGTTTTAAGTTATCCCACAGATTTTGATTCAGTTGAGGGATTTCAATGTTATTTTTTGCTGCTGTTTCAGAGGCTCTAAAAAAGTATGGCGCTGCTTTTTTAGGAAAATTTTGTGATGCGTATATAGTGGCAGTTAAAAACTGATGCCATGCAAAATGTTCAGGTTGAGTAAGTTGTCCGTCTAGCGATTGTAAAATCACTAAGGCTTGATCATTTTTATTCTGTTGTTTTTGCGCAAATGCAATATAAAGACGGTTTTGAATTTGATCAACACTTGCTGTTAATTCAAGCTCATTTCCAATTGTCTCTAATAAAGGCCAGTTTTGCTCACTAATTGCAGCATCACGTGCACTATAAAGTAATTGTATTTTATCGGCACCTTGGCGGTTTTGCGCCAATTGGTAGATAGATTGCGCACTGGTCGCCTGATTTTGAAGTGCATTAGAGCGGTTACTTACGTTATCGCTGTTTTTAGTTGGTTTTTCGGTTGTGCTACACGCCGATAACCCTGACAATATAATTAATAGACTAACTAGTTTAAGTCGCACAAATGATTTCCCAATACGTTAACGCGATTTGCTTATATTACTGACTGACGCAGGAGACCTCAATGTTAAATGAGGAGAATTCACAGAAAATTGGCACTCTTTACATTGTTGCCACCCCAATTGGCAATTATGACGACTTAAGCCACCGTGCCATTGCGACATTATCGCAAGTTGACTTAATAGCTGCTGAAGACACTCGCCATACCGGCAAGCTGCTTAGCCACTTTGGAATTAAGGCAAAAACGTTTGCATTACACGACCACAACGAAAAGCAAAAAGCACAGCAAATTATCGATCAACTAAATCAAGGTTTAAATATTGCTTTAGTATCGGATGCTGGTACACCGCTTATTAGTGACCCAGGTTATGCAGTTGTAAACTTATGCCGCGAACAAGGCGCTCATGTTACACCTGTTCCAGGTGCATGTGCTGCAATTACAGCCGTATGTTGTTCAGGCTTACCAACCGACCGTTTTCAGTTTATTGGTTTTACGCCGGCTAAAAGCAAAGCTCGCCAAGACTTCTTTACCGAAGCTGTTAACTCAGGTATCACCAGCATAATGTACGAAAGTACGCACCGTATTATGGCAAGCCTTGATGATTTAGCACTAGCCCTTGGTGATGAGCAACAAGTTGTATTTGCTAAAGAGCTAACCAAAACCTTTGAAACATTTTTTAACGGTAGTGTAAGTGAGCTTAAACAGTTTTTAACCGATGATCCTACCAAGCAGCGCGGCGAAATAGTGCTGATGCTTCCAGGTAAACCAAAGCAAATAGACGATGTTCCGCCTGAAGCGCGCAAAATGCTGGCACTGCTTGAGAGTGAAATGCCAATGAAAAAGGCCTGTGGTGTGGTTGCTGAATACTTTGGAATGAAGAAAAACGCGTTATACAAAACAATTATTGAAGAAAAAGAGTAAATTTTACTGCGCTTGGTATTAGCCTCATGTATACTGCGCGCCGAGTCAGCCAAGATGATCGCTGCCTGTGACGAAAATGATCAGGGGGAGGAAAGTCCGGGCTCCATAGGGCAGAGTGCCAGCTAACGGCTGGGGGGCGTGAGCCCACGACAAGTGCAGCAGAGAGGAGACCGCCAATCTTCGGGTTGGTAAGGGTGAAAGGGTGCGGTAAGAGCGCACCGGGCCGCTAGTAATAGTCGGTTGCAAGGTAAACTCCACTCGGAGCAAGACCAAATAGGGTTCCTTATGGCGTGGCCCACGTTGGAACCGGGTAGGTTGCTTGAGCCATAGAGCGATTTATGGCCTAGACGAATGATTATCACTTTCTTCGGAAAGGACAAAACCCGGCTTATAGGCTGACTCACTCATTCAATAAAAAGCCCGCAGTTAACACTGCGGGCTTTTTTGTGTCTCAATTTTACTTAAATACAATTTAAGTATCCTTAAATAATATTTTTCCCTTGTTCTGGGTCTCTTGATTGCTCTGCTTGTTCGCGTATTTCGTCGGTATCACTGCTGACATCATCAAGTGTTTTAGTTTGCTCAACAGTTTCATTCTTTGCGTTTTGTATTTGCGATGGTTGTTTTTCCTCTAAACTAGAAACACTTTCGCTAGGGTCGGTGAGTATAATTCTTTCTCGTGCGTCATCTGGCATACTGATGTTTTGTTTTGTGAACTCATTGACTAATTCGCGCATAAGTTGAGAGGCTACTTTTAATGGACTGTGCTGCTCGCTATTAACCCAAAAATACAAAACGAAGTTAATAGTAGATGAGCCTAAGTTTTTTATTAAAACTTGCGCAGGTGGGTCGCTAAGTACCGCATTTTGTTGATTCGCAATATCTAGGGCAAGAGTTTGCGCGCTGCGTATATCGTTATCATAGCCAATACCAATGTCAACTTTCCCGCGCATTTTCGGATTGGCAGTCAGGTTTTTAATGGTATTTTTATATACCGTCGCATTGGGTATTTGAATATGATTGCCATCGTAATCAACAAGCGTGGTTGCTCTTGCGGTTACTTTTTTAACAATACCTAATCGGCCATCTACTTCAATTACATCATCAATTTTAAAAGGTCTTTGTACACTCAGTAATAAACTAGCAATAAAGTTCTCTGCTATGTCTCTAAAAGCAAAGCCAAGTATTAAACCTATTAATCCGGTACCACTCATAATCGCAACAGCAAACTGAGTGAGCCCAGCTAAACGTAAAAATAAATATACGCCGAATAAAATAATTAAAGTGCTTATACTGCGTCTTACAACTAGGTGAACAAGCTTGCTGTCAGTCATGTAGTCAATAGGCTTTATAAGTAATCGAGAAAGAGGTCCTGAAATTAAGTAACTGAGTACTAAAAGTATGACCCCGAGTAAAAGAGTGGGTAATATTTGCGCTGTTACGTGAAGTAATTGCACTGCTTGCTCATAAAAGTAATTCCACGAAAGTGTATCGACTGTGATTACTTCAGTCATTGGTGCTGTATTATCTAGCGCTACACTGCTTTTTAGGGTGCCGAGCATGGCTTATCTTCCGTGTTTGAGTCATTTATAGATAAATATTAGCAAGTTTGATACCAAACGCTTATAACTTGGCAAATATTTTGCTGTAGTAACGTAATATAAATATTGAGGTTTAGAATGAAAGAAGCTAAACGAGGACAGGAAGCAGAGCAGCCTGCACATATCCCTTTTATAGGCTGGTGGGATATTGTTAAACGTATTTTTAAGCAAATGAGCGAAGATAATTTATCTATAGTGGCGGCGGGTGTGGCATTTTATGCGTTACTTGCTATTTTTCCAGCCATTGCGGCGATGGTATCAGTGTATGCGTACTTTTCATCCCCAACAGATATTAGTGAGCACTTAAGTAAAATAGTTACTTTGCTTCCACCAAGCACCAGTGAACTGATTTTATCTCAGGTTTCTAGCCTTGCTAAAACATCAAGTGCAAGCTTGAGCTTAAGTGCAATCGGTACGCTCATACTTACCATTTGGAGTAGTTCAAAAGGCAGCCAAGCACTTATAACTGCGTGTAATATTAGTTATCGTGAATATGAAAAACGCTCATTTTTTCAAGCTCAATTAGTGCGTTTTTTATTTTCAGTAGGAGCGATTGTTGTCGCAATTTTTGCATTATTAATTATTGGTATTTTACCCATCGTACTAAACTTGGTGGGGCTAAAAGAAAGTATAGATTTATTAATTAAACTTATCTCTTGGCCATTACTGGCTTTTACCTTTAATTTTGCATTAGTACTTTTATATCGTTATGCCCCGCATCGTAAACCCGCTAAATGGCGTTGGATCACGATGGGATCGTCGATTGCTACCGTGCTGTGGATTTTGGCGTCTATAGGTTTTTCTTTTTATGTGTCGCGTTTTTCTAGTTACAACGAAACTTACGGCTCACTAGGTGGTGTAGTGATCATGTTGATGTGGTTGTATATCAGCGCTTATATAATCACATTAGGTGCTGTTATTAATGCTGCAACTGAACAGCAAACAGGTAAAGACAGTACTATAGGCCCAGCTAAAGAGCGTGGGCAGCGAGGCGCCTATGTAGCAGATCACCTCGATGTAAAAAACGAATAGCTATTAGCTAGCTAAATTAGTAAGTGCAGTAATTTGCTCTTTAAATTCTTGTGCTGCAGGGCCAAGCCTGTCGTTGTCGTTGCACATTAAATATAAATTAAGAGTACGGGTTGTACCTTGATCTAAATTAAGCGCGATGAGCGTTTTATCTTCAATTAAATGTGCAATTTGTGTTTTTGGCAGCCAAGCGTAACCTAAATTTTGACTAACCATATCAATAGAGTTGCGTAAATGGCTCACTGTCCAGCGCATATCAGCACCTAACCAGCCTTCATTGTGACTGGTGTGGGTTGCTGAGTCGCGAACTACTATTTGTCTATGTAACTTTAAGTCTCGAAAGTTGAGTTGTTCACTATGCTGTTGTAATACATGGTCTTTATGCGCAACCGCTATAAACTCTATATCGCATAGCGTACTGCAGCTAATTCCATAAATAGGAATTGATGAAATGGCTAAATCAACTACTGAGTTATGTAGTAATTCGTTTGCACCGGTTAGCACGCTTTCTACTAAATCAATTTTTAAAAGAGGGTAAAGCTCACTCGTTTTAGCAAGTGCTTGGTATAAAATAGCGTGTGGGAACACTTCATCAACGGCTATTTTTAATGTGCTCTCTACGCCTTCGCTAAGCGTAGTTGCTACCGATTCTATTTTAGTTGCTTCTTCAATTAAAAATTCAGCTCTGCGTAAAATAAGCTTACCGCTATCGGTTAAAAATGCTTTACGACCTTTTACTTCAAGCAACTTAATTTGCAAGGCGGCTTCAAGTTTTTGCACTGCATGGTGTACGGTTGACTGACTTTTATGTACAGCTGCGCTTGCGCCTGCGAACCCGCCATGATCTACAACAGCTTTAAACATTCGCCATTGCTCTAATGTTGCTTTTGCCATTTTAAAATCCTGTTACTACTTTATATCAAGTTGCTTAACTTGACCGCGCAGACGCATTATTTATTGCGTAACAGTTATTTTTTGTCTATTTATTTTAACAAAGCTACTTTTTTATCCGCTAGAAGTGCCATAAAACTGCTTTTATTTAAAGGTTTTGAAAACAAATAACCTTGTCCGTAATCGCATCCAGCTTCCAGTAATAGCTGCATTTGTAATTTAGTTTCAATTCCTTCGGCGATTACTTTTAAGCCCAACTGATGCGCCATAACGATTATGGCTTCACACAATGCAAGTTCTTGGCTGCCTATTTGAATATTATCGACAAAACGCTTATCTATTTTTAAATAGTCGGTGTCCATTTCTTGTAGGTAAGCGAGCGATGAATATCCAGTGCCAAAATCATCAAGAGCTAGCTGCATTCCTGATTTCACGATTTCTTTTAGGCGTCTTTGTGTTAGCGCTTCAGGATTAACCATTAAGCCTTCAGTTATTTCTGCGACAATTGACGAAGCAGGTAGTTTTGCTGCTTTTAGCATATCGTACCATTCATCTATGCCACTCTCTGGCGTGGATAATTGCACTGGCGATACATTTACACTTATTTGAAACGTATCATCGGTTAGTGTTTTTATATCGTTAAGTGTTTGAAGGGCTTGGGCAAATACAAATTGGCCAATTGCATTTATTTGCCTGGTTTCTTCAGCAAGTGGAATAAATGCGATAGGGCTGATTAGCCCTTTTTCAGGATGTTGCCAACGAATCAGCGCTTCAGCTTTATGAATATGTAAATCATTTAAAGCAACAATGGGTTGATAAAATAACTTAAACTGTTCAAGTTCAATGGCACTTCGTAAGTCTTTTAATAGCACCATGCGAGCATGTGCATATTCGCGCATGTCAGCAGAGAAAAACTCAAAACAATTACGACCATTACTCTTTGCTTTATACATAGCCTGGTCGGCTGCTTTTAAAAGCTGTTCAGTATTTTTACCATCATTTGGGGCACATGCAATACCTATGCTTGCACTAATAAATAACTCTTCGTTTTCAAGATTTAAAGCTGACGATAAGCTAAGTAAAATATTACTCGCAATTTGATTAATATGGCGCGTACTTTTAATGTGATTAAATACAATAACAAACTCATCACCACCAATCCTAGCCACAAAGTCAGCATTCTTTGCCGACTGTACTATGCGTTGTGATACGAGTTTTAATAAGTTGTCGCCATAATGATGGCCCAAAGTGTCATTAATATCTTTAAAGTGATCAATATCTAAAAGCATGACAATCAATTGATTATCTGGAGTAACAACATTTGAAAATCGTTTATTTAATCGCTCTTTTAACTCTAAACGATTTGGCAAGTCTGTTAAGTGATCAAAGTGAGCTTGTCGCCAAATAGTTTCATTAGCTTGTTTTTTCTCTGTGAGGTCTGTGAATATCGCGATTCGACGAATTGGTGCATTATTTTTATCATAAACCGTATCGATTGTGAGCCACTCAGAGTACAACTGCCCGCTCTTTTTACGGTTAATAACCTCGCCTTGCCAACGGCCAGTTTGCTGTAACTCTGACCACATTTTATTGTAAAATTTCTTATCATGTTTTCCTGATGAAAGAATTGAAGAGGACCGCCCAATAACTTCTTCTTTACTATATAAGGTCGTTTTACTAAATGCAGGATTCACATCAAATATAATACCTGTTGGATCGGTGATTGCCATACCTTCACTACTGTTGTTATACACTAGCGAGGCAAGGTGGAGTGCTTCTTCATTTACTTTTCGCTGTGTTATATCACGTAGTACAACAACGTATTCATTTTTGCTTTGCATAGCACTAATACGCGCTTCAAAGCTGCGTTTAGGATCTGATTTTTCGAGTGTGAATTCTAAATTGCTCGAAACATCAAGTTTAGATAACTGCGATAATAAAAGCTGAACATTGCTGTGTGAAAGTATTGATGATAAATGAGGTGCGGCAGTGCTATTTGGGTTTACTTGGGGCTTAAATTGCCCCGTTATGTTGAGAATATCGCCATGGATGTTAATTCTAACGTAACTATCAGGCAGAGTATTAAGCAAGCTAGTAAGCTCGTCATGCTTGTTTTTTAAATTAGCCTCGGCTGTTAACCTAGTTTGCGCCATTGATTTAAAATGCTGATAAAGAGTATTTAGTTCGGGATTATTGGGCTGTATATTTTGTGCGGGCATTTCGCCCTTAGCTAGCACATTTGTTGCATTTGTTAGATTATTAATTGGGTCGATAATACTTGTTTTAAGTAGTTTTCGTGCAATTAAAGACAGTATCAGTAGCGATAAAATAAACACACCAATCGCTATAAAAAAGTTATTATTTATTTGTTTTAAAGCATGCGTGACAGGAAGTGCGATATGTATATTTAAGCTGTTGTTACTCGGATCGCTGTAAATAACAGAGTGATGAAGCATTCGGGCTTCACCTTCAATGGATTTTATTTTTGTTGATGCCTCAGTATCAATCGAAGAATCAGTTGCTAATAAAGTCTGTGCGATATTATCGCCAAGCGCGGCTGTTGTAGGAGGATAACGCGCTAAAATTTTTCCGTTAGAATCAGCAATTGCAGCAATAGAGCCCTGCGGAAGTTCAATGTCATTAAATGCATTATTCCACCAGTCTAGCGCAACAACGATAACTACAACGCCCTGAATTACATTTTTTTTATTAATAATAGGTAACGCAAAATTAAGGGTGTTTTTTTGCAGGCTTCGGTCGTGCTGAAAATAACCTACCGACAATTGGTTGCTTTTTAAGGCGTTTTGAAAATACGCCCGATCGGCAATATTTATTTTTTTGGCTAACCCGCTTGTTGTACATATAACAATGCCATTTGGATTTACAATCCCGATATTGGCAACGTGCGCGTATATAGCTCTAAATTGATTAAAATAATTAGGGCAGGACGTTGCTAGATTTTCTTTCTTACTTTCCTCTTTAGCTAAGTAACGCGCTAACCGGTTAATATCATCGACTAAATGCTTTTGCTGTAAAATTAATTGCTTAGCAATGTTTTCTACTTTTTTTTCACTTTGCTCAATAGAGTGATCGCGCTCAAGCAGCAGTGTAAAAATAATTACAGCAGTGCCTGGAATACTTAACAGTATAAGCAAACGATAAAGCTGATGTTTGAGAGAATAAGTGAAAATAACCATTCCTTAGTTTTGTATTTTGCAATAACAATTGTAGCCAAATTCACTCCAAATAACCATAGTAATTATAAGGTTGAAAATATAACCAATGAATCATTATAGTTCTGTTTTTTGGAATGTTAAGGTCGATTTAAAGACATAGTTGTTTTGTTTAATGAATGATTTAATAGCCTCATAAACTTATGCTTTAGAGTGAATTAAAAAATGAAAATATTAAAAATACTGACAGCTTATGCAACTCAAGATGGTGATGGCGTGAACATTAGCCGTATACCTGGGTTTGATGGTAAATATTTAGATCCATTTTTAATGATTGATGAACTTAAGTCAGACGAAAAAAAAGAGTATATGGGAGGCTTTCCTGAGCATCCGCACCGAGGTATTGAAACGTTTACTTATATTCTAAAAGGTGGCTTTGAACATCGTGACCAAATGGGTAACAGAGAAGCAATTAAAGCAGGCGATGTGCAATGGATGAGTACAGGGCGCGGCGTCATGCATAGTGAAATGCCACTCGCGGATGCTGTTGACGGTTTGCATGGCTTTCAAATTTGGATCAACATGCCAAGTTTGGATAAAATGCGTGATCCACGTTATCAAGATACTACTAAAAACCCAGCTCCGAGTTTTACAAATACACAAGGTGTGACGTTAAAAGCACTTGCGGGATCGTGGCAGTTCGAAAGTGAAACGCTTACAAGCACTCTGCAAAGTTTAGCTGCCAATGCTGCGCTCGCTGATATTACATTACCTGCTGGTAAAAGCATGGATTTAGAGCCTCTTAGCCAACAAAAAGTAATGCTTTATATTCATAGCGGCTCACTAATAACGAACGACAATCAAATAATACCAGCGGGTAAGTTACTTATTTTAGAACTAGGCAGTGATATTAATGTTATCTCTGAGCACGGCGCTGGTGTATTGATTTTAGCTGGCGATCCACTTAATCAACCAATTGCTCATATGGGGCCGTTTGTAATGACGGCGCAAGATGAAGTGCAGCAAGCGGTACATGATTATAGAAACGGCGAGTTTGGCAAAATTTAACAGTATTTTTAGGAGAGTTTCATGGGATTATTAGTTAACGGTCAATGGCAAGATAAATGGTACGACACTGATTCAAGTAATGGTAAGTTTGAACGCGAAGCTTCGCAGTTACGCCATTGGATTACTGCTGATGGCAGTGCTGGAATAACCGGTGACGCAGGTTTTAAAGCACAAGCGAACAGGTATCATTTATATGTATCGCTAGCATGTCCTTGGGCTCACCGAACACTTATATTTAGAGCGTTAAAAGGGTTGGAAGACTTAGTTACGGTATCGGTTGTTAGCCCTGATATGCTTGATAGTGGCTGGGAATTTGATACGAAAAACCACAGTACTGGCGATGCTTTATTTAATAGTAACTACTTACATCAAGTGTATACAAAAAATAACCCTGAGTATTCTGGGCGAGTAACGGTTCCCGTATTGTGGGATAAAAAGCTCAATAAGATTGTTAGTAATGAGTCTGCCGATATTATTCGCATGTTCAATAGTGCATTTAATGAATTAACAGGTAATAACGATGACTACTACCCTGAGGCGCTGCAACCAAAAATTGACGAATTAAACGCGCTGATTTATCCAAATATAAATAATGGTGTATATCGTACGGGTTTTGCAACAACTCAGGATGCTTATGAAGAGGCATTTAATGATGTTTTTAAAGCGCTCGATAAAGTAGAGGGAATACTGAGCAAGCAGCGTTATTTAGCCACAAATGAACTCACAGAGGCAGATTGGCGATTATTCACCACTCTCATTCGGTTTGATAGTGTGTACGTTGGTCACTTTAAATGTAATTTACGCACAATTGAAAGCTATCCTGCACTGAGCGGATACCTTAGAGAGCTATATCAGGTTAAGGGAGTAGCAGAGACAGTTGATTTTTATCATATTAAACGACATTACTATTTTAGCCATACAATGATCAATCCAACACAAATTGTGCCAAGTGGCCCAAGTATTAATTACTTATCCGATCACGGTAGAAATGTTTAATGTTTAAGCAAATAGCCTAACAAGCCAGCCGTATTTTCTTACAAAGCTGGTTTCGCCTTTTCCTGCTTGTACAGCTGCACCGGCTAAAAAGGCACTTGTTAGTCCCACTTTAGTTGCGGCAAAACGCTTTAGCCTATATTGAAACGCTGCATGATGTTGGCGTTTCAGCTCACTGCGCGTATGCATTTGCTTACTAAGAGCATCAACGTTTTCATTAGGTGCTTTAATTAAGTAATTAACTAACATAGTAATTTCCTTATAAGTTAAACAGCTTTTTTAAGCTTTTAAGTGTTTTACTAAAGCCAATTTTATTGCTTAGGTAAACCGTATTTTTCCAAAGCCATGCTAAACAAGCAACTTGCAGCAAAGTAGCTGTTGCAATACTCAACCATACTGACCCAAAAAGATCATATACACCGTATCCAACAGCACCCAAAAATCCTGCCCACAACAAAACCAAACCACTGGCAAAACAGCCTAAAAATATAGTGATCAATGCAAGCGATCTGAGCGACAACCGCCATTCAGCCTTAGCAAGCTGATGGGTGATCTTTCCTTGAGTTTGGTAATCATCCTTGAGCTGCTTAGAGTACTCTAAAAGCTTTGCAATATGATCTTGCCAATCGTCCTTTTGGCTCTGCTGCTCAGTAGTTTGGTTTTGCGCTTCACCATCCTTGGCTGCGCTTGTTTGTGGGTTATTCATCACTAATTACTTACGACGAAATAGTGATGTAATCAGCATACCCGCAGCAAAAGCAATCCCCGCTGTTGCTAATGGGTTTTCAGAAGCAAATGCACGAGTTTTAGCTGTACATTCACTTAACTTTTCACGTGCAATAAGTTGTTTTTCACTTAATGCTTCTGCTGAGCTTGAAGCGCCTTTACGAACACTGCTTTCAGCTGTTGCTGCTTTGCTAGAAAGTGCATCTACAGCATCGTGTGCCGCTGATGTTGCTTTCTCTGTAAGAGGTGATTCAGTATTTGTTAGTTTAACGTCAGGCTTAACATCTGAAGTTGTGTTTGGTTTCGTATTTGTTGCAGTAGCCATAATCAATCCTTAATAAGTTAAAAAATTTAAATAGTGATTTAAATAATGCAATGATTAAACCAAAACCGTTTTTTATTTTAAGTTATTGAATGTGTTATCTTTTATTGTTTGTGTGTAGCTTTTTCACATTTGATAATTTAAAGCAAACAGTAACTATTACTACACGGTTAGGTAAATTTTACAAAGGGAGTAAAAATGCTTAAAAAGTTGTAAATATTCATTGGTTATTCAGTAAGCAAAGCGTGTAAACAGAAAGTTATAAAAAACAGAATAGATATTTTTTTCATCACAATCCCACTTTTTCCCACATAATTCAAACGCTTCGCTTGAGCCCTTATTTTTTCTAGCTTTGGGACTTACTAAAGCTGGTCAGCTTACTTGACAAAATGGCTTGTCAAGCCCTAAACTGGAGCACTGTGGTAAAAAGTGGTTTTTAGTGGATCACACTGGATAAAAATAAACAAAAGTTGAATAAAACAATTTTAAAGTAGGTTTTTTATGTTTCGTGGCGCGAGTTCACTGAGTTTGGATGATAAGGGGCGTTTTGCGGTACCGACTAAGTACCGAGAATCTCTATTGTCTGAAGATCAGGGAACGGTTATTTGTACCGTCGCATTAAATGAGCCGTGTTTATGGTTGTATCCGCTGGCTGAGTGGCTCGAAATAGAAAGCCGTTTAGCTAAAATCTCCAATATGAACCCACGAGCCCGTCGAATGCAGCGTATGTTGCTCGGGAATGCTACTGAATATCAACTTGATAAAAATGGTCGAATTTTGCTTGCGCCGTCACTGCGGGCTCATGCATCACTTGGCAAAAAAATCATGCTAGTTGGTTTGATGAATAAATTTGAAATTTGGGATGAGGCGCGTTGGCACGAACAAATGCAGCAAGATACCGAGCTTGAAAGACTTGGCGATTTTGAGCCTAACCAAGATTTAGATAATTTTACACTCTAACAGCACAAAAAAAGGCAAATAATAGCTAATGACAGCGCAATTTGAACACGTATCCGTATTAATGGACGAAACCATCGATGCCCTCGCAATTAAGCCAGACGGTATATACATGGATGGTACGTTTGGACGTGGCGGCCACTCTGGACAAATTTTAGCACGCCTTGGTGATGAAGGTCGCCTGCAAGCAATTGACCAAGATCCACAAGCGATAAAATCAGCCGAAAAATTTGCTGATGATCCACGTTTTGCGATTGCACATACTCGTTTTTCAAATCTATACGAAGTAGCTGAGCAGAACGATCTAATTGGTAAAGTGGATGGCATTTTATTAGACATTGGTGTCTCGTCGCCACAACTTGATGACGCTGCGCGTGGCTTTAGTTTTATGAAAGATGGGCCACTTGATATGCGCATGGACCCAACAACAGGTCGTAGTGCAGCACAGTGGTTAGCAGAAGCCGAGTTAGATGATATTACCCACGTAATTAAAAAACTGGGCGAAGAAAAGTTTGGTAAACGCATTGCACACAAAGTACTCGAAGTTCGTGAGCACACGCCAATTACAACAACAAAGCAACTTGCTGACCTTGTTGATGAAGCAGTACCGGTAAAAGATAAGTTTAAGCACCCTGCAACACGTACTTTTCAGGCGATTCGTATTTACATTAATAGCGAGCTTGAAGAGATTCAAACAGCGCTACAGTCTGCAGTTAAAGTGCTAAAGCCAGGCGGTCGTTTAGTGGTGATTTCTTTTCACTCACTAGAGGATCGTATTGTAAAACAGTTTATTAGAAAACAGAGTAGGGGAGAAGTGTTACCCAGAGGTCTGCCTTTAACTGATGCACAAATAAATAAAAACCTGACTTTAAAAGCAGTGGGTAAGGCTATTAAGCCAAGTACTGTTGAAGTAGAGCGTAATCCACGTTCTCGTAGTTCTGTACTTAGGATTGCACAGAGGTTGGGATGAGTAAAAAAGCGAGCTATCGTCAACCCAATTTATTCTTTGAAATATTAAAAGGCCTAGGTGCTAACAAGCTAACCTCGGCCTTGTTGGTTGTGATATTCGCTTCTAGTTTAGCTGTTGTGCAAACAACACATTTAGCTCGTGGGCAACTTATAAAGCAAGATAAATTATTACAAGAACGTGATGAACTCGATTTAGAGTGGCGCTACTTACTTGTTGAGGAAGAATTTTATTCGCAACATGCACGCATTGAAGAAGTTGCTATATCACAATTAAAAATGAAACGACCTACGAGTCAAGATGAGCAGGTAATAATAGTACAATGAGAAATAGAGGCAAAAAACCAGTCACTAATTTAATCACATGGCGCTTTATGCTGGTGTGTACAGTTGTGTTTATGGTGTTTGTAACACTCGTATCTCGCGCTGCTTATTTACAAGTGATAGAACCCGATAAAGCCCGTTCAGAAAGTGATAAGCGCACGGTACGTGTTGAAAAACTGCATGTGCAACGTGGAATGATTTTTGACCGTAATGGTAAAGAATTAGCGGTAAGTGTGCCTGTGGTAAGTGTATATGCTGATCCTAAAGCATTACATAAATCGCTTGTTTCTAAAGTAATCAAACAAGCACGCAAAAGCGGCGAAGATCACTTATCTTTAACTGAAAACACTGCTGAGCTTGATAAGCGTACTGCACTTTATTATAAAAACGATTTACGCTGGCGTGAGCTTGCAGATGTGCTGCGTATTGATCCTAAAAAGATTAATTCTCGACTTTTAAACGATCCTTCGCGTCGCTTTGTGTATTTAAAGCGCCAAGTTACTCCTGCTGTAGCAAATTATATTGGTGATTTACGCCTACCAGGTATTCATTTACTAGATGAATCTAAACGCTACTACCCTGCAGGTGAAGTTACCGCGCATGTTATTGGTTTTACCAATATCGATGGCAAAGGCATTGAAGGCATTGAAAAGCTCTACGAAAACGCTTTAACGGGTGAGGAAGGCCGCCGTACCATTCGTAAAGACGCACAAGGGCGTGAGGTAGAAGTACTTGACGAACGTGAACGTGTAGAGCCAGAAAGCATAGAACTAAGTATTGATCAACGAATTCAAGCTATTGCGTACAAGGCTGTAAAATCAGCTGTATTGACTTATAAAGCCACATCGGGCTCAGCTATGGTAGTTGATGTTAAAACCGGTGAAGTACTGGCAATGGTAAATAGCCCTTCATTTAATCCAAACAACTTAAGCGATGCTGCACCTCATAAGCGTCGTAACCGCGCAATTACAGATTTGTTTGAACCAGGCTCAACTGTTAAGCCTCTAGCCATTTTGGCTGGGCTAGACTACGGCGCCATTCAGGCAGATGACACGATTGATACCTACCCAGGTTGGATGCGTTTAGGTGGTAGTTTAGTCAGAGATACTCGTAATCACGGCGAACTAACACTGCGCGAAATATTAAAGTACTCCTCAAACATGGGAGTTGCGAAGGTTACTCAGTTAGTGCCTAAAGATTACCTTGTTGGCTTATATCAAAAAGTAGGCTTTGGCAGTGACACCGGTACTGGAATGGTAGGTGAAAGCAGCGGTTTGTTTTATCCAAATCGTCGTTGGTCTGACTTTGAAATTGCAACTTTATCATTTGGTTATGCAATTTCGGTAAGTACTGCGCAAATGGCGCGCTTTTATACCATGTTAGGCGCCGGTGGAGTTAATCGACCACTGACTATTTTAAAGCAAGATAATATACCTGAAGGCGAACGTATTTTTAAACAAAAAGACGTAGAAGCCGTAGTGCACATGATGGAAAGTGTATTTGAAAAAGACGGTACTGCTCGCAACATAAAAGTTGATGGGTATCGTGCAGCTGGTAAAACAGGTACATCTAAAAAAGCCGTAGCAGGTGGTTATGGTGATGAATATGTAGGTTATTTTGCAGGTGTAGCGCCAGCAAGTAATCCTCGTTTAGCCGTGGTAGTTATGATTAATGAACCAGGCGGTGATGTGTACTATGGAGGTGCCACCGCTGGCCCTGCATTTGCAGAAATCATCTCTAACGCATTAAGAATATTAAACGTAGCGCCTGACAAGGAAGAGGTTGCATACGTACAAGGTAAAGATAACGATGCGTGATTTAAAGGATATTTTAAAATACATCGAAATAGATGCGCCCTCGCAACTGGTAAAACATTTACGCCTAGATAGTCGTGAAGTAACGCCAGGTGATGTATTTGTTGCAATTAAAGGCCATGCACTTGATGGCGGACAATTTATTAGTAAAGCAATTGAAAATGGCGCAACAGCTATTATTGCTGACAGATTATGTGAATTTGAAACAAGTTTTGAGCCACTATATTTAGTTTCGGAGCTTGATAAAAAGCTTCCAGAATTAGCAAGTCGCTTTTATAACCAGCCAAGTCAGGCTCTTGATTTAATTGGTGTGACAGGTACAAATGGGAAATCGACGACCACAGCTATGATTGCCCACTTAGCACAATTTTGTAGTACTGAGTCGGCTATTATAGGCACTTTAGGTTATGGTCATCCTGATAACTTAATTCCACTGATTAATACCACACCTTCAACGGTTGATTTACAGCATATTTTGAGCGATTTAAATTCGCAGCATAAAAAGCTGGTAGCTATGGAAGTGTCATCTCATGGGTTAGTGCAGCAGCGCGTTGCTAAATGCGCGTTTAAAGCGGCTGTGTTTACTAATCTTTCGCGCGATCACTTAGATTACCATGGTGATATGGCAAGTTACGGTGATGCGAAACTAATGCTTTTCCGTGACTTTGAGCCAGAGGTTGTAGTGCTTAATCAAGATGATGCTCAAGCTGAGCAATGGCTTGAAAAGTATGACTTTAATAACCTAGTTTGTTATGGCCGCAAAAACTTAGCCCCTAAGAATGCTCAGTACGTTTATTTTTCTAATGTTGAATATTCAAGTGACGGTATTTCGGCGCAGTTATCGACTAGTTGGGGTGATATGTCGATTAAATCGCCTCTGTTTGGCGAATTCAACTTATATAACTTAACGGCCGCGATCGCTACATTACTAGGGCTTGGTTATCCGCTTGAGCAATTAGTTGCAGGTTGTGCGCAGTTACAGCCAGTAGCTGGTCGAATGCAAGCATTTAGTCAAGCTGGCATGCCAACGTGTGTTGTTGATTACGCACATACACCCGATGCACTTGCACTTGCATTACAAGCATTGCAGCTGCATGTGCCAGGTGGTGTAAGTTGTGTATTTGGTTGTGGTGGCGACAGAGATAAAGGTAAGCGTGCATTGATGGCGCAAGCTGCAGAGCAAAACGCTAATAAAGTTATTATTACCAGTGATAACCCTCGCTCAGAAAACCCTGATGACATTATTGCAGATGTAGCAGGCGGTTTAACCCATCCTCAAAATGCACATTTAGAGGCTGATAGAGCAACTGCAATTCGTTTTGCTATAGAAAACGCTACAGCTGATGACGTTATTTTGATTGCAGGTAAAGGCCACGAAGATTATCAAATTATAGGTGATACGCGAATCGACTTTTGCGATCGCCGGTATGTACAAGAACAACTAAAAAAAGCAGTAAGAGGGATAACACAATGATCCCAATGGATTTTGATTGGTTAGCTAATGTGCTAACAACCGATTATCAAGGTGATAATCAACACGTGCTTAATATAAATACTGATACTCGTACAGTGTGCGATGGCGAAGTGTTTTTAGCACTGAAAGGGCCAAATTTTGATGGGCATAAATTTATAGCTGAGGCTAAACAAAAAGGCGCGATTGGCGTTGTTGTTCAGCATAAAGTAGATGTAGATATTCCACAATTTATAGTGAGCGATACTCGTATTGCACTTGGTGTAATTGGCACTGCTGTTATGGCGCAAGTTGCGCCTAAAGCAATTGCAATTACAGGTAGTGTAGGCAAAACAACTGTAAAAGAAATGTGTGCGGCAATTTTGTCGGTTCACGGTGATGTATTAGCTACTAAAGGTAATTTTAATAACGATATTGGCGTCCCACTTACGTTATTGCGCTTAGAGCCTCAACATCGTTTTGCAGTAATTGAGCTAGGTGCAAATCACTTAGGTGAAATTGCTTACACAACGGCAATGACAAAACCAGATGTGGCCGTTGTATGTAATGTTGCAGCAGCTCACTTAGAAGGTTTTGGTAGTTTAATGGGGGTTGCAAAAGCTAAAGGTGAGATTTTTGATGGCCTAAAAGATGACGGTGTTGCCATTGTTAATTGCGATAGTGAATTTAGTCAGTATTGGTTAGATAAACTTGAAGGGCGTAATGTTAAACGCTTTTCTACAACCGAAAAACTAGACATTTGGGCAGAGAACATCACGCTTGATGCCAATGCACGTGCAAGCTTTACGCTTTGCACTAAAAACAAGCAAGTGCCTGTTACTTTGGCACTACCTGGTAAGCATAATATTAGTAATGCACTTATCGCTGCGGCGCTGACCAGTGAATTTGATGTAACCCTTGAAGAAATAGCCAATGCACTTGCCACTATGGGTGATGTAAAAGGGCGCGTTAATTTAATTGAAGTGTCTGATTTACTCACCGTGGTTGATGATACCTATAATGCCAATGTTAAGTCGGTAAAGGCTGCGATTGACTTGTTAAGTGATATGCAAGGTCACCGCATTTTAGCACTCGGAGACATGGGTGAGCTAGGTGAAGATGCACGTAAGTACCATCAAGAAGTTGGCGAGTATGCACTTGAGCAAGGGATTGATGAGTTATTTACATTAGGTGTGTTAAGTAAATACGCAAGTGATGTGTTTGAACTCCCTAATCGTCACTTTTCGAGTCGTGAACAGATGCAGCAAAAAATTCAAGAAAGTATTAATAAAGTGAATACTAAAACAACAATAGTAGTGAAAGGATCGCGCAGTTCTCGCATGGAATTATTAGTAACCGATTTAGTTAATGGCCAGCAACAAGCCATCAATGGAGTATCATAATGTTAGTTTGGCTGGCAGAGTATTTAACACAGTATTTTAGTGGTTTTCATGTTTTTTCGTATTTAACGCTACGTGCCATTTTAGGTATTTTAACTGCGCTAATTATGTCTCTTTATTTAGGGCCTAAGTTAATTCGTGGTTTGCAACGTATGCAAATAGGCCAAACAGTTCGAGACGATGGTCCGCAATCGCATTTGTCTAAGTCGGGTACACCGACTATGGGTGGCTTACTTATTTTAGCGGCTATTTTTACCAGCACGCTACTTTGGGCCGATTTATCAAATAAATACGTGTGGGCAACACTGTTTGTAATTGGCTCTTTAGGTATTGTTGGCTTTGTTGATGATTACCGTAAAGTTATTCGTAAAGATCCAAAAGGTTTAATTGCTAAGTGGAAGTACTTTTGGCAATCGGTGATTGCATTAGTTGTTGCTACTGCTTTGTACTTTACCAGTGCACAAGCATCTGAAACATCACTCGTTGTTCCATTTTTTAAAGACGTGTTACCGCAATTAGGTTTGTTTTATATCGTACTTACGTATTTTGCGATAGTAGGTACATCAAACGCTGTAAACCTGACCGATGGCTTAGATGGCTTGGCGATTGTGCCAATTATTTTGGTGGCTGCGGCATTGGCAATTATTGCTTACTTAACAGGTAATATTAACTTTTCGGCTTACTTACATATTCCACATTTACCGCTAGCGAGTGAGCTTGTGGTTGTGTGCACTGCCATTGTGGGCGCAGGGCTTGGCTTTTTATGGTTTAACACTTACCCAGCACAAGTATTTATGGGCGATGTTGGCTCATTAGCACTTGGTGGCGCATTAGGTATTATTGCTGTTTTAGTACGCCAAGAGTTACTGCTTATTATTATGGGCGGTGTATTTGTAATGGAAGCGCTATCGGTAATATTACAAGTGGGGTCGTATAAATTACGGGGACAACGCATTTTTAGAATGGCGCCAATTCACCATCATTACGAATTAAAAGGTTGGCCAGAGCCTCGCGTTATTGTGCGCTTTTGGATTATTTCTGTTGTGCTAGTGCTTACTGGCTTAGCTACTTTAAAGATTCGATAAATGCAGTATTTAAACGAGATAAAAAACAAACAAATAACAGTGCTCGGACTCGGTGTAACCGGTCTGGGCATTGTGCGTTTTCTATTGTCTCATGGCCTTGCCCCCAAGGTCGTTGATAGCCGAGCAACCCCGCCGGGGATTGATTGGTTAAAAGAGCACGCGCCAACTCTAGATACCCACTTTGGTAATTTGGATGACGCAGAGCTTTGTTCAAGCGATATGATTATTATAAGCCCTGGGCTTAGCTTAAAAATACCAGCTGTTGCAAATGCAATTAACGCAGGTGTTGAAGTGATTGGTGACGTTGAGTTATTTGCGCGCATTAATACAAAACCTGTCGTTGCAGTAACGGGCTCTAATGGTAAATCAACCGTAGTTACACTTGCTTATGAAGTGTTAAAAGAAGCCGGTTACAAAGTTGCATTAGGTGGAAATATTGGCACTGCGGTACTTGATTTACTTAGTGATGATTTTGATGTGTATGTACTTGAGTTATCGAGTTTTCAGTTAGATACCACAACGAGTTTAAAACCAGTAAGTGCAACGGTATTAAATGTGTCTGAAGATCATCTTGACCGCTATGACAGTTACCAAGCTTATATAGACTCAAAGCTTAGTATTTATAAGTTCGCAGAGCTTATTGTTGTCAATGCTGACGACATTCAAACACGTCCTGTTGAGCGCGGTACGGCTCCTCTAATTAGCTTTGGTGCTCAACAAGGTGATTACCATTTAGCGCAGCACAATGGTGAAACTCACTTTATGGTTAAAGGCGATGCCTTGTTACCTGTTGATACACTTGCGGTAGTGGGTAAGCACAATTATTTAAATACGCTTGCAGTAATGGCGCTCTTAAGTCCGTTTGAAGTAAGCAAAGAGCAATATAAAAATGCGTTAGGTCAATTTAATGGGTTGGCTCATCGCTGCCAATTTATAGCTGAGCTTAACGGTGTAAAGTATTTTAACGATTCAAAGGCTACCAATGTTGGAGCAAGCATTGCTGCAATAGATAGTTTAGCAAGTGACGGTGAAAATCTGATTGTGATTGCTGGTGGCGATGCTAAAGGCGCTGATTTAAATGCGCTTAAACCTTACATAAAACAGCATGTAAAAGCATTAATTTGTTTTGGCAAAGATGCAAGTGATTTAGCTGCGATTACCAACAAGAGTTATTTAACTAACAATATGGAAGAAGCCGTTACTTTGGCCAAAGTACTTAGTAGTACAGGCAATATTATTTTATTAGCACCCGCATGTGCCAGCATTGATATGTATAACAACTATATGCAACGCGGTGATGACTTCGTTCAGTGTGTAATGGCAGGGCAATCATGATTGCTTTTGCCGATATTAGAGATGCGTTAACACCTAAGCCTTCAGGGCAGTTATACGATGTGCCGCTATTATACTGCGTAATAATGCTAATTGGTGTTGGTTTTATCATGGTAACCAGTGCATCAATGCCCACCGCAGAGCGACTATTTGATGACCCGTACCATATTACCATTCGCCACAGCATGTTTTTGGCGATGGCTTTTGTTCTTTTTTGGATAAGCGTTTGCGTGCCAATGGAGTGGTGGAAACGTTCAAACCCTTACCTATTAATACTGGGTATGGTGCTATTAATAGCAGTATTGATTATTGGTCGTGAAGTGAACGGCGCTAAACGATGGATACCTATTGGGCCTGTTGGTTTTCAGGTTGCTGAGGCCGCTAAGTTATACTTTTTTAGTTATATAGCTGGCTACTTAGTAAGAAAACGTGAAGAAGTACAAGAAAATATTAAAGGCTTTGCAAAGCCAATAGCAGTATTTGCAGTGTATGCATTGCTTATTTTACTACAGCCCGATTTAGGCACAGTAGTTGTTATGTTTGTAACAACGGTTGGCTTGCTGTTTTTAGCTGGTGCTAAGTTATGGCAGTTTTTTGTACTTATTTTAACTGGCGTGGGTTTGGTTGTATTACTAATTATTGTTGAACCATATCGAATGGCGCGTGTTGTAGGCTTTTTAGACCCTTGGGATGATCCTTTTGGTAAAGGTTATCAGTTGGTGCAATCACTAATGGCGTATAGCCAAGGTGGTTGGTTTGGTCAAGGCTTAGGTAACAGTGTACAAAAACTACAATATTTACCTGAAGCGCATAACGATTTTATTTTTGCCGTTATAGGTGAAGAACTTGGCTTAATAGGCGTTGTAAGTATTTTAACGGTATTAGCTACTTTAGTATTTAGAGCCTTATTAATAGGTCAACAAGCGCTTAAATGCGGTAAGGAATACGAAGGCTATTTTTCGTTTGCCATTGGTATTTGGTTTGCATTTCAAACCATGGTGAATGTAGGTGCAAGCGCGGGTATTTTACCAACGAAGGGTTTAACCCTGCCGTTTATTTCTTATGGCGGCTCAAGCTTGTTAATTATGACGATTGCCACGGGTATTTTATTGCGCGTAGATTTTGAAACCAAAATGGCAACCAAACAAGCCACCTCACGCGGAGGTAAGCGATGAGTAAAAAATTAGTAGTAGTGGCTGGTGGAACTGGCGGGCATATTTTTCCTGGCATTGCAGTGGCCGATTATTTAAAGCAGCAGGGCTGGCAAGTCAGCTGGATTGGCACTCCAGATCGAATGGAAGCAAGTGTTGTTCCTAAGCATGGCATTAATATTGATTTCATTAATGTTAAAGGTGTTCGTGGCAATGGGTTAAAGCGTCTCATTAAAGCCCCATTCATGGTACTTAATGCAATATTGCAGGCGCGTAAGGTATTGAAAGAACAGCGCCCGGATGTAGTACTTGCAATGGGCGGTTATGTTACGGGTCCAACGGGAATTGCAGCAAAAAGTTTAGGTATCCCGCTGGTTATTCACGAGCAAAATGCTGTAGCCGGTATGAGCAATAAATGGCTTGCTAAGTTTGCTACACGCGTATTAGCAGCATTTCCAAGTGCGTTTGCACAAGGACAAGCTGAACTAGTAGGTAATCCAGTACGTCAAAGTGTAATGGATATAGTCAAACGCGATGTATCAAGCCCTATTAATATTTTAGTGGTTGGTGGGTCGCTTGGTGCACAAGTGCTTAATCAGACGTTACCAGAAGCATTTAAAGGCCTTAGTAATACAGCTCCAATAAATGTTTGGCATCAAACAGGTAAAGGTCATTTACCCACTGTAGAAGCAGCTTATAAAGCGCATGGTTTAGCGGGCGGTAATACAAAAATAGCTGAATTTATTGATGATATGGACGCAGCATATAGCTGGGCTGACATTGTTGTTTGTCGTGCAGGTGCGTTAACTGTTAGCGAAATCGCAGCGGCAGGTAAAATGGCTGTTTTTGTCCCGTTTCCTCATGCGGTGGACGACCACCAAACAGCGAATGCACAGTATTTGGTAATGGCGAATGGGGCATTATTAATGCCGCAAGAACAGTTTGATAAACAATCAATTATTGAACTATTAAGCCCGTATTTAGCCCAACCTTCATTAATTACTGAAATGGCTACAAATGCAAAAAAACAAGCCATTTTAGATGCCACAGCAAGCGTAGCTACGCACTGTGAGCAAGTAACAAATAAGAGAAAATAAGTGAAAGAGATATCAGTACAAGAAAAGCATACACGCCCTGCAATGCGCCGAATAGAAACCATCCACTTTATCGGTATTGGTGGAGCTGGTATGGGCGGGATTGCTGAAGTACTCGCATTTGAAGGCTACCGTATTACAGGTTCTGACATTGCTCATAGCGCTATGACAGATCGTTTAATTAAAGCCGGTGCTGAAGTATTTATTGGCCATCATGAAAATAACGTGAAAGATGCCAATGTAGTGGTTGTTTCAAGCGCGATTGATGAAACAAACCCTGAAATTATCGCAGCTAAAGCCGCAAGAGTTCCGGTTGTACGCCGTGCAGAAATGCTTGCTGAACTAATGCGTTTTCGTCACGGTATAGCCATTGCGGGTACGCATGGTAAAACAACAACAACGAGCTTAATTGCAAGCATTTATGGACAAGCAGGCCTTGATCCAACGTTTATTATTGGTGGCTTATTAAACAGCGCAGGTAGTAACGCAAAAGTAGGTAAAAGCGATTTTTTAATTGCAGAAGCAGATGAAAGCGATGCGTCGTTTTTACACTTACAGCCAATGGTATCGGTGATCACAAATATCGAAGAAGATCACATGGATACTTACGGTGGTAGTCTTGAAAAGATGAAAGACACCTATGTGGATTTTATTCATAACTTGCCGTTTTATGGTTTAGCTGTTGTATGTATTGACTCTGAAGTTGCTGCTGAGCTAATACCGCGTTTTGGTCGCCCAGTTATCACGTATGGTGAATCTAAGGATGCTGATTATCGCATGAGCGACTTTAGCCAATCAGCTAATACATGCACATTTACAGTAACTAACAAGCAAGGTGAGTGTTTAACTGCCACGTTGAATATGCCAGGTAGACATAACGCACTTAATGCAACCGCTGCAATTGCTGTGGCAAAAGATCAAAACATTGCGAACCATGCAATTTTAGAAGCGCTGCAGAAGTTTGAAGGTATTGGTCGTCGTTTTCAACACTATGGTGAATTTGAAAACGAGCGTGGCAATGTGATGTTAGTTGATGATTACGGGCATCACCCTTCAGAAGTTGCAGCAACAATTGCAGCAGTACGTGAAGGATGGCCAGATAAGCGTTTAGTAATGGTATATCAACCTCATAGATTTTCTCGTACACGCGACTTATACGAAGATTTTGTGAAAGTACTTGCTGATGTAGATCAGTTGCTATTGCTTGATGTGTATAGCGCTGGTGAAGATCCAATTGTTGGCGCAGACAGCAAAAGCTTATGCCGTAGCCTTCGTCAACGTGGCAAAGAGCCGCTGCATGTGGCAACAAATGCAGAGCTTGCTGGCGTTTTGGCCGCAAATTTACAAAATAATGATTTAGTATTAACTCAAGGCGCTGGTAATATAGGTCAGTTAGTTAAAACATTAGCTGCGACGGGTATGTCGATAGAAAAACTTAAGCAAGGTGAAGTATGACTCAGGTAAACACACAATTTGGTAAAGTAGCGGTACTGCTAGGTGGTAACTCAGCAGAACGTGAAGTGTCTTTACGATCGGGTCAAGCTGTTTTAAATGCACTGCAAAATAGTGGTATTGATGCAATTGCATTTGACCCACAAAGTCGTTCTTTGTGGGAATTAAAAGAATTAAATGTAGAGCGTGTTTTTATTGCTTTGCATGGGCGTGGTGGCGAAGACGGAACTGTACAAGGTGCGCTTGAATTTATGAACTTGCCTTACACGGGCAGTAATGTACTAGGTTCAGCACTTGCTATGGATAAAGTACGTTGTAAACACTTATTTAAATCAGCGGGATTAAGCACCGCACCTTATGCCGTAGTTGATGCCAAAAAAGGCTTTGATGCTGCAGCTATTATGGGTGAGTTTAAAAAGGTAATGGTTAAGCCATCGCACGAAGGCTCAAGCATAGGTATGGCGCAAGCAAGTACAGTACAAGAACTTGAAGATGCATTAGCTAATGCATTTAAGTTTGATAACCAAGTGCTTGTAGAGCAGTGGATCACTGGTCGTGAGTTTACAATCACAGTGCTTGGCGACGAAGTACAACCAGTCATTGAAATGACGACACCAAATGGCTTTTACGACTACCAAGCTAAGTATCAATCAAATACTACGCAGTATCATTGCCCTGCAGATTTGTCAGAGCAAGATACTAAGGACTTACAGGCTATCTCACTAGATGCTTTTGATTTAGTGGGCGCAAGCGGCTGGGGCCGTGTTGATGCGATGCAAGACGAGCAAGGTAATTTTTATCTCCTTGAAGTAAATACAGTACCAGGTATGACTGAAAAATCTTTAGTACCAATGGCTGCAAAAGCGAATGGGGCAACTTTTGAACAATTAGTTGTTCGCATTTTAGAGCAAACGCTTTAATATGCATCCCCTTTTAGAAAAAGCTCAAGAAATCAAACTGAAGCTTAATTGGTCTCTGATTTTTGGTGTGAGTTTTTTTCTGATAGTTGTAATTGGTTTAGTGCAAATTACGACAGGCGTATCGGATTGGTTAGTTGAAAACAAAGATGCTCAAATCAAGCACCTTACAGTGCAAGGGCAGCCTAAATACACTGATGAAACGGCAATTATAAAAGCGATTAAAAATGCCGATTTAAGTAGTTTTTTTGAATTAGATGTAAAACATGTGCAGCAACTAGTTCAAGATTTACCTTGGGTTGCTACCGCTTCGGTACGTAAACAATGGCCTGATACTATACAAGTATATGTAGTTGAACATGAAGTAGTAGCACATTGGAATAGCGACTTACTGCTCAACCAAAGTGGTCAAGCATTTCAAGCCAGCAGCGATAAGTTAGATGATGATTTACCGCAGTTATACGGCCCAGAAGGCAGCGAAGAAGAAGCGTGGATTGCTTTTAAGCAATTTGATGAAATGCTAAAAGTTAACGGCTTAACGTTAACAAGTTTGGCATTGTCGGAGCGCTTTTCGTGGCAATTATGGCTAGATAACGGAATACGTTTAAATTTAGGACGTAAAGATAAAGCCAAGCGTGTGCAACGTTTTATAGACGTCTACCCACGAATGGAACAACGTGCAGATGCACAAGTAGATACAATAGATTTACGGTATGATACCGGCCTTGCAGTAAGCTTTAAGCCAGTGCAAGAAGAACAATTACAAAATAAGAGTAAGGCATGACTAAGTCAGCAGAAAGAAACCTAGTAATAGGGTTAGACGTTGGCACCTCGAAAGTGGTTGCCACGGTAGGTGAAATCACCGCAGATAACAAGCTCAGCATTGTTGGTGTGGGCAGCCAAGTATCTCATGGTATGGATAAAGGCGGCGTTAACGATTTAAACTTAGTGTCTGAGTCTATTCGCCGAGCAATAGACGAAGCCGAGTTAATGGCTGATTGTCGTATTAGCTCTGTGTATTTGGGGATTTCTGGCAAACACATACAGTGCCAAAACGAAAGTGGCGTGGTGGCAATTAATAACACCGAAGTCACTGACGAAGACATTGAAAATGTAATTCATATTGCGCGTTCTGTGCCTATTTCGGCAGAGCGTAAAATGCTGCATGCATTACCGCAAGAGTACAGCATCGATATGCAAGAGGGGATTAAAAACCCATTAGGCATGAGCGGTGTTCGTATGGAAGCGCGTGCACACATTATTACGTGCTCAAACGATATGGCAAAAAATATCGAGAAATGCGTAGAGCGTTGTGGTCTTGAAGTCGATCAGCTTATCTTTACTGCATTAGCGTCTTGTTATTCTGTACTAACAGATGACGAAAAAGAGCTAGGTGTTGCAGTACTTGATATTGGTGGCGGCACTATGGATATCACCATTTATATTAATGGTGCACTTCGTCACTCTGCGGTTATTCCAGTGGCGGGTAACCAAGTTACTGGTGATATTGCAAAAATATTTCGCACACCTATATCACATGCCGAGTCACTCAAAGTACAATACGCATGTGCTAGTAGCCAAATGGCCAGTAGCGAAGACACAATTGAAGTACCAAGTGTAGGCGGACGACCAGCAAGGTTAATGTCGCGCCATACATTATCTGAGGTGGTAGAGCCTCGTTTTAGAGAATTATTTGAGCTTGCGATGGAAGAAATTCGTCGTTCAGGCTTAGAAGACCAAATTGCGGCAGGTCTCGTTATTACAGGCGGAACTGCTAAAATGACTGGCGCGATGGAAGTGGCAGAAGACATCTTTCAAATGCCAGTAAGAATAGGCAAACCAATCGGGATGGTTGGTTTGACAGACTATGTAGATGATCCTTCGTACGCAACCGCTGTTGGTTTGTTACAATACGGGCGTACCATGCAATCGATGAATGCACAAAAGTCGAAAGCAGAGGATAACAATAATTGGTGGAACCGCATTACTAAATGGTTCCAAGGCGAGTTTTAAGACTCAAGTCGGAGAGTAAACATGTTTGATATAATGGAACAACACAGCGAAGAAGCTGTAATAAAAGTAATCGGCGTGGGCGGTGGTGGCGGTAACGCTGTTGAGCACATGGTAAAACAACAAATAGAAGGCGTGCGTTTTATAGCCGCTAATACGGATGCGCAAGCATTACGTAACTCTGCTGCCGATATTACAGTTCAGCTAGGCACGCAAATAACCTCTGGGTTGGGTGCGGGCGCAAACCCTGAAGTAGGCCGTAAGTCGGCTGAAGAAGATGCAGATACAATTCGTGCCAGCCTTGAAGGCGCCGATATGGTCTTTATTGCAGCAGGTATGGGCGGTGGTACAGGTACTGGTGCAGCACCGGTAGTTGCTAAAATAGCAAAAGAGCTAGGTATTTTAACTGTTGCAGTTGTAACACGTCCTTTTGATTTTGAAGGTAAAAAACGTGCAGCAGCCGCTGAACAAGGCATTAATGAATTGTCAGAAATTGTAGATTCACTTATTACAATTCCGAACAATAAATTGCTTAAAGTTTTAGGAAAAGGGACTACACTTCTAGATGCCTTCGCTAAAGCTAATGACGTATTATTTGGTGCGGTACAAGGTATAGCAGAGCTAATTACACGTTCTGGTTTAATTAACGTGGATTTCGCCGATGTTAGAACCGTAATGTCAGCAATGGGTACTGCAATGATGGGAACGGCGTCTGCGTCAGGTCCTGATCGTGCACAAGAAGCAGCAGAAGCGGCTATCTCAAGCCCACTACTAGAAGACGTTGATTTAACAGGTGCTAAAGGCATATTAGTTAATATTACCGCAGGTATGGACATTGCGATTGAAGAATTTGAAATTGTTGGTAATCACGTTAAAGCACTTGCGTCAGAAAACGCAACGGTTGTTGTTGGTGCGGTAATCGACCCAGAAATGACTGATGAGCTACGTGTAACGGTTGTTGCAACTGGTTTAGGCGGCGATCGTCGTCCACAGTTTGGTATTGTTGATAACGGCTTTAAAAAAGCATCAGGTTCTGATGTTGCAAGCACATCAAACCAAACGAGCAGTATGTACGTACCAAGCTTTGCAAGCCAAGATACAAACACTGAAGAAAACACTGCTAAAGAGCAAGCGCAAAGCAAAGAAAAAGCGCCTTCAACTAGTTCGAGCAGTTCAAGTTCTTCAGCGCAAAATAGTAAAAAAGTGGATAAATCAGAAGGTGGTGATTATTTTGATATCCCCGCTTTTTTACGTAAGCAGGCTGATTAACATTAAATAATACTTTTGTTTGAAATATGTACGAATATTGAAAGGCAAAAGGATTTATGTTAAACTCCGCCATATAACTGTAACTGATTTAAAAGTGAGCATACCTATGATTAAACAGCGTACGATTGCAGAAGTAGTCAAAGCCATAGGAATTGGACTTCATAAAGGTGAGAAGGTCACAATAACTCTCCGACCTGCGAGCGCAAATACTGGGATTGTATTTCGTCGTGTCGACCTTGATCCGGTTGTTGATTTTGAAACAACACCTGAAGCCGTTGGTGATACGCAGTTGTGTACCTGTTTAATTAACAAAGATGGTGTTCGCTTATCGACTACTGAGCATCTTATTGCAGCTGTTGCTGCAATGGGCATTGATAATCTAATTGTAGAATTAGACAGCTCAGAAGTGCCGATTATGGATGGTAGTGCATTACCATTCATATATTTGTTACAAAAAGGCGGAATTGAAGAGCAAAACGTTGCTAAACGCTTTATTCGTATTAAAGAAAAAGTACGCATTGAAGAAGATGGTAAATGGGCTGAAGTTGAACCATATGATGGTTTTCATATCGACTTTGAAATTGCATTTAACCACCCTGCTATCAATGAAAGTCGCCAACGTATTGGGTTGGATATAACAACGCAAAGCTTTATTGAAGAAATTAGCCGTGCGCGTACTTTTGGATTTATGAAAGATATTGAATACATGCATGCAAACAACCTAGCGCTAGGTGGGAGCATGGATAGTGCAGTTGTACTTGATGAATTCAAAGTTTTAAATCCTAACGGTTTACGTTATAGCGACGAGTTCGTTAAGCACAAGATATTAGACTGTGTTGGTGACATGTTTATGACAGGCCATAACCTTTTAGGCAAAGTAACTGCATTTAAGTCAGGTCATGATTTAAATAATAAATTACTTCGTAAAATTATGGCAACAGAGTCAGCATGGGAGTGGGCAACATTTGAAACGCCTGTGACGATGCCTGCACCCGGTCTTGAGTTAGCCCACGCTTAAAAGCGTTATAGCGAAGCTCGAAAAACAGTTATAAAAAATGACGCTTATTAGCGTCATTTTTTTGCGTAAAATTTACTTTATTATAACTCTAAAAGAGTTTGTAACTGATTTAAATTAGTTACTGTATAGGTTGGCTTTATTCCGTCGGCTAATCGCTCACCAGGGTGCTGTAACCAGCAAGTATCAATACCGGCATTGTTGCCGCCAAGTATGTCACTTGCCGCTGTATCACCTACCATAAGTATCTCGCATTTATCTGGGTTACCCATTAGCTCAAATGTGTGCTCGAAAATCGCTTTATTCGGTTTTGCTATACCTACAAGCTCAGATATAACTAACCATTCAAATATATCTTTTAAGCCAGTATGCTCAAGACGTACGGTTTGTAAGCGGGCAAATCCGTTAGTAATAATACCTAACTTAGCGTGCGGCTTAAGTTTATTTAAAAGCTCAATAGCACCGGGTAATGGCTCGCAAATTTGTGCCATAGAATCTAAAAAAGCATCGTTTAGTTCTTTTGCTGGCACATTTAGCTTTGCGGCCCATTCATTAAAGCGAGTTACTTGTAAGTAATCTGCGCTAATAGTGCCATCTTGATAATCAACCCACAGCTGCTTATTGGTTTTTTGATAATGAATATAATCGTCTTGGCTAAAATCTACGTTGTAAGCTTTAAACATACGAGTCATGCCCTCTAAAATATCAAACCTAAATAAGGTTTCGTCTGCATCAAACAATACATAGTTGTACTTCATTAAACTTCCTAAATTAATTTGTTTGGCTGTATAGCTCAGGGTGTAAAAAAGGCGCCATAGCTAAAGTGAGTGCTTGTGTGTAGGTACTTTCCCGAGTGGCATGATTGTTTGTAAGTAGACCAATAGCGCCCCCTTTTTGTTTAACGTTGGTGGTATTAAATGCTTTGTCCATTACATCACCAAGTTCTTCACCTTTAAGTAAAGCATTATAAAGCACTTGGGGTAGAGGAAGGTTGCTACTACGCCCTACAACTTGATTTAACGCATTATCAACAACTACGTAAGCATAGGTTGCTGCACCATAGCTAAATTGCTCAGCACCGCCCTCCATTGCAACGTAATAGTGAGCTTGGTGGTGCTCTTTGCAATAATTTACGCGGTTTTGCGCGCCAATACGTGTTTCGTCTTCGCCAATAGGCTGATCGGGCACGCCTGAGGGAGCATTCACACCTTCACAATCAATGATACATTCTGGAAAATACATAGTAAAAATATGTCTAGCGGCATTTATTTTTACAGGATTTTTAGAACCGACAATAATTTTTAATTGTTGTGACATGCTGATCTCACCTTGAGTAAAATCAGCAGTGTACGTGAGTTGGCTCAATCTTAGAAGAGGAGTTAAATAGGCAAATCGAGAGGAGCTAGATTTTCCAGTGCACGCTTTTTCAAAATAATATCTTTAATCAATGGGGTAAGCACAAGCTCCATAGCTAAGCCCATTTTACCGCCTGGTACTACAAGTGTATTTATACGAGACATAAAACTGCCTTCGATCATGCGTAAATAATAAGGAAAATCAACATCATCAATTCCTCTAAAGCGAATAACTACAAAACTTTCATCGAGTGATGGAATATCTTTGGCGCTAAATGGATTTGAGGTATCAACAGTAGGCACTCGCTGAAAATTAATATGGGTACGAGAAAATTGCGGGGTAATATGATTTATATAGTCATCCATACTGCGCACAATTGAACCCATAACCGCTTCGCGAGAATGGCCTCGTTCGGATGTATCGCGTATTAATTTTTGAATCCATTCAAGGTTAATAATAGGCACCATGCCTATTAATAAATCAACATGCTTTGCAACGTCTACATCTTGATCAACTACGCCGCCGTGCAATCCTTCATAAAACAAAATATCGGTATTGCTATCAAGGTCTTGCCAAGGAGTAAATGTACCCGGTAATTGATTGTATGGGACGGCTTCATCAAAGGTGTGTAAATAACGGCGTAACTTACCTTGGCCTGTTTCACTATAGTTTTCAAACAACGCTTCTAAAGAACCAAAATCATTTGCTTCTCGGCCAAAGTAACTAATGTGTTTATTTTCTTGTTGCGCTTCACGTACTTTTTTATCCATTTCAGGGCGAGTGTAACGATGAAAGCTATCTCCTTCGATAAAAGCCGCTTCAATATTAAGGCTACGGAAAATATGTTTAATTGCATTGGTTGTGGTGGTTGTACCCGCACCAGACGAACCCGTAATCGCAATAATAGGATTTTTAGCTGACATGTTAATTCTCTTTTTTAGGACCAGGTTTTATAACCAGACTAAACTTAACATTATTTTAAGTCGTTTGGGTATCTTAAGAGTTGACTGACTTAGCTCAAGTGACGTCATCAGCAAATAACGTTATCATGAGGTGCTTAAAATTAAAACGAGAGAAAGCATGAAACTTATTAAACCATTACTTGGGGTATTTTCTATAGCAGTGCTTAGCCCAATTATGGCGCAGGCTAGCATGCCAAAAAGCCAAGTATTACTTGCTGATTTAAATACGCCTTATGGGGTACAAGTTAATATAGTGAGTGATAAAAATAGTTATAACAACCAACCATACTTAACAAGCGACGGTTTATATTTTACTCATGAGGTCATTACAGATGGGCAGAGCCAAACCGATATTGCTTATTATGACTTAACATCAAAACAAGTAACTAATATCAGTAACTCTCCCGTAAGCGAATATTCACCAACTGTTATGCCTAGTGGTGATGCAGTATCAGCGATTGTTGTTGAGGCGGATGGTAAACAAAAGTTGTGGCGATACCCACGTAAAAACGAAGATGCGCCAAGTCGTATTTTTGATTGGATTGAGCCTGTTGGATACCATGCTTGGGGCGTTCAAAATGATTTAGTGATGTTTATTTTAGGAAAGCCTCATACCCTTCAATATACATCAGTTGAAGAAGCAAAGGGAAAGATAGCTGCCAGCAATATTGGCCGAACACTTATTTATAATAACGCGACGGCTACATTTTTATTTAGTTACACTAAAAACGAGCAACACATTTTAGCGAGTTTTAATCCACAAGATAAACAAGTTGAAGACTTACTAAGATTGCCGGCTCAAGTTCAAGATTTTATTTTGAAAGATGATGCAACTATCGCTTACGCAATTAAGAACCGCGTTTATCAACGCAAGCTTGAGGGCAGTGACGAAGTATCGCAATGGCTTAATTTAAGCACTTACTGCGAAACAAATATAACAAGAATGAGTTTCAACAATGAAAAACTCGCTTTTGTATGTGATATAACGAAGTAAAGTAGACAAATAAATTCAGATTTTATTGTGTGTATGCGTTAATCTAATGCGTAAATTTAACTAATAGGGATTACACGTGGCTTATAGTGCAGACGAGCTGACAGAACAGCTTATTAAATTACAGTGTAGAAGTAATTTTAAGATTAAAAATATTGCAGAGTACATGTTAGTAAACTCTAAAGAAGCATTTTATACCCACAGCGAAAGTGGCAAGGGTAAAATAGTAATTCGCCCCGCATTTGAAGTGTTTAGTGATGATTTTAGTGATATTGATGGCGTAACGCGTGCTCAAGGGTACTTTCATAGCAGCGAGATGACACGCTTTCCTACGCGTATTTTTAAAAGCGCCCAACCTATTCACTATGGCGTGGCATTTAAAATAAATTCTGAGCAAGCAGCAAAAGACTTTATAGCCAAGCTAACTATGATTATTGGTAACTAATTTTATATAAAACGTAAAAAGCCGCTGAATTTATATTCAGCGGCTTTTGTATTTTTATAGCTTAATAACTAAGAGTTACTTACTTTTTAAGAAGCTATTAACCGATTCAAGTTCGCGTGTTTTAAGCGCAATACAGTCGTTTGTGCTTTCTTCAAGCTTACTTAATGTACGAGCGTAACCTGCTACATCAGCTACTTTTTCGTTAAAAAAGTCTTTTGTTTTAGCTAGGCTTTCTGCATTACAGCTTGCAGTTGTAAAGTACGGTAAGTTAGGAATAAAGAACGGCGGTAAGCTTGCTGTTACTTTATCGTAGTTACTGTAAACCCAGTCAATAAATAACGCTTGGCGCTCATCTGTATAACTTTGACCTGACAAAATAGTGCGCATGTCAGATGCCGTTACTTCATCCGTTAAACTATAAGCTAATACCGCTTTTTGTAACTCAGGTTTGCCAAAAAAGCCCATTGCAGCAAGCATGTTAGTACGTACTTGTGGATCTTTTGTGGTTTTAAACGTTGTCATGAACTGATCAAGCAGCGCTTTGTCACCATGAAAAGCAGCAAGAGTTAAGTACGTACCCGCTAAATAAGGATCTACTTTTTGTGGATCATTTAAATAAACTTGTGTTTGTTCTTTTGCCTTTTTGATGACGTTTTGATCTTCACCATCAAAACCTAAACGCGATACAACGGCTGCACGAAGTTGTGCAATAGCTCCATCTTCTCCCGCTTTAGCTTCTAGGCCATATTTTTTAGCCGCAGGCGTTACCGCATTACGAATAAATTCAGGCCATAAATCTTTATTGCTATCGTCTTTAAAAGTACGTTGTTGCGATACTAAGTAACCTAGTGCGGTATTTGCTACGCGAGGATGGCTATCGCTTACGAACACTTCAAGTGTTTGCATTAACTTAGCAGCAGATATAACACCAGCATCAAGTAGTGCATCAGTAGCCGATAGTAACGCTAAACGCTCACGGTCACTCAGTACGCTTGGCGCTTTTTTAACAAGTGCGCTAAATTGTGCGTCATCCATTACCCAGCGATAGTAGCCTAGTGCACCTTGGTCAGGATAAATCCACTCTGGTTCAAAGTCTAAGTCTAGCGTTTGGCTTTGTTTATTAAGTAATACGTTTGCTGTTTTTACTTTATCGCCAGCACCATACTTAATTGCAACCGGTACATTCCATAGCTGCTCTGGCGCATCCACACCTGCATTTACAAAGCGGCTTTGTGAAATAGTTACTTTGCTACCTTGTTGAGTCACTTTAACTAGTGGGAAAGAGGATTGCTCAATAAACGATTTTAAAACGCTTGCTACATCTTTGTTTGATGCTTTGCCTAGTGCTTCCCATAAATCAGCCGCTTCAGCATTTTTGTACGAAAACTCTTTTAAGTAGCTTTGAATGCCTTTTTGAAATGCATCTTCGCCAATCCAGTTTTCAACCATAGCAAGTACTGAGCTGCCTTTACTGTAAGCAAGGCCTAAACCATCCATAATGTCGGCTTCGGTTTTAATTGGCTTACGAATAGGCTTAGTGCTTAAACGTGCATCAAGTGCCATCACGTTATTTTGTGGCAAGTCTAGGTGCGATTCAAACTCAGGGTTAAGCTGCTTAGTAATTTTTGCAGCCATCCAGCTAGCAAACGCTTCGTTTAACCATAAGTCATTCCACCATTTCATGGTTACTAAGTTACCGTACCATTGGTGAGCAAGTTCGTGAGCAATAATTGATACATTACGTTGTTTTTTACTACGTGTTGCGGCAGCTAAATCAACCAATAAAATATCTTCTCTGTAGGTAACTAAGCCTGAGTTTTCCATTGCGCCAAATGGAAATTCTGGTACCGCTACTGAGTCTAATTTTTTGTAAACGTAAGGAATACCAAAATACGCTTCAAGTGCGCCTAGTACTTTTGGCATATTTTCTTTTGCGTATTGGGCTAAGTGAATTTTACCTTGTGGCGTAATTACACGACCAGGAATTGGCATGCCTTTAATTTCTAATTCTTCAAATGGGCCAACGGCCATTGCCACTAGGTATGAAGGGATTGGCGGTGTTTTATCAAAAAAGTGTGTGGTCATATCGCCATCAACCGTTGTTTTTAGTTCTGGCGTATTTGAATATACTTTTTGTGATGTAGGCGCAGTAATCGTTAACTGAAATGGAATTTTGTAACTTGGCTCGTCAAAAACAGGAAATGCACGGCGTGCATCACTCATTTCAAATTGAGTAAATAAGTAAGGTGTGCCTTGGTCTAATGTTTTGTATAAACCAACACTTTGACGGTTATATGGCGCTGAAAAATCAACTTTAAGTGTGTATTTACCTGGTTGAATTTGTTCATCACAGCTAAATTTAACTTTACCTGTTTTAAGCATTTCATTGTTTAAATCACAGTTTTCATCACCAAGCAGTTGCGCCATTTTAACAGCGTAAGCTACGCCATTTAACTCAATGTATTTTGTTGGCTTTAGTACTTCTAGGGAAATCTCAGTCATCCCTGTGAATGTATCTTGGCTCGGGTCGAGTGTTAACGAGACCTGTTGTGAACTTGGTTTTGCGAGTTTTTCAATAACGAATTCGTTAGCGTTTGCAGCACCCATTGCCAAAGCAACGCTCACTGTTAAGAGGCTTTTAAGAAACATAGTGATCCCTAGATTGTTGTTGTTAGAAACTACCCTAAATAGGCTTTTTTATGCTCATATAATTAGGGGGTTAGATATCCTAACAGTTTTTTTAAATAGAGTAATTGATTATAACGGTGACTTTAAAGGGAAATAGTAACAAAGTTTGTCAGTGGCTTTCGCGTGTTATAAAACGCTGCCAATGCAGGTGTGAGTTAATAATACGTATTTGTTGGACAACGGTATTTAATAAGTGAGTATCGCTAAACACATCATGTGGATACTCGTTAAAGCCCATTAAATAATTAAATGTGTCTTTAGAGTTAGCTTGCAGGGCGTATATACGCACTTGTTGCTCAAAGTTAAGACGAAGACTGCTTATTGCTGTTTTCATACCGAGTTGATCTACGTTTGGTATATCACATTTTTGCAGGTAACCGGCTCGCTCACCTTCACCTGAAAACCAAATACGTACTTTTTCACTGTACCTGCCAGTTTTAGCGGGTAAGTCGAACATTAATCGGTGTTGGTTTTGCGATTTGATGAATGTTATATATTCATTAAATCCAGCATTTATAAGAGCTTGATGTACTGGAACTAAACGAGGTTTAATTTTACCGTGGGTATAAAAATTAAAACATAAGACATTTTTTTCAAGAGACAGATCATCAAGCGTTAAGTAACCAATCTCATCGCTATAAGCACCGCTATAATACGCAATTAAAGGGAGCCAAAAGTGCCAGTGTTTTGGTTGCTCTCGTGCAACTTTAAAATCACCGTATATATATCCATTATAAAGGGTGTGCAGTTCCATGGCGGAAAAGGGGCGGCGACCAAGATGGGTTTTCAACGTAATACCTTGAAAATAATGATGTGTTTTATTTTATACCCAACTAGCAATAGATGCTAGTCGGGTTTTATTCGCTTTTAACGCAAAGCGTATAAAGTATTATTCACTCAATGCGCGAGCTAAACCTGTAGGCTCAATTTCGGCACATACTTGGTCATCATTCCAGTTAATACCAACAAGTGCATTATCTTCATTTAAGTCTTCAACCCATGCATCTAAAAATTCATCAAGGTTGATTTCTACTGGGCTGTAATCTTTCCACTCTTCTTTACACTGTGCTTTAGCTGCTGCTTCACTTTCCCAAAGCAGTAGTACGTCAGTTTCGTCAAATTGGTTAGAATCGCACACTACAAAGCCATTATCTTCTGCACCAAGTGCCCAAATTACTTCGCTAACACGTACTTTTTCTACGAAGCTAACTAGTTGTGATTCAATTTCGATATCGCTCATGTGTTTACCCTTTTAAATTAGTGACGAGGATTAGTGTCTATTGCTGCTTGGCGCTCACCATATTGCTTATGAAAAGCAACAAGCGCTGAATGCTGACTAAAGTCAGCCAATTCGCGAAAGCAAATCCAATCAAGCAGGCAGTATAAACTGATGTTGAGGTATTCACAGCTTTTAAATTCTTCATCGCTTAAATGAGAATTTAAAAAGCTCAATGTTTGCTCAATACGTTCGTTTTGCAGATTAAAAAATAATTTATCGCTTTTGGTGTCAAATCCAGAACGTTTACATAAAACCATTTCTACTAACGAATCGTTACAGGCATTTATAGTTGTAAGTAAGTGCTCTTGAGGCCACGTTAGTTTTGGCTGACCTGTTTTTTCAAGTAAATAACGCAATATAGAATTAGAGTCGCTAAGTGTTAAGTCACCATCTACCAAAATCGGGATTTTTCGAGCCGGGTTTTTACTGGCCATGGTAGGGCGGTCTTGATCAGAAAATATGTCTAAACTTACAAGTTCTAGCTTGCAGTCGTTTTCTTGCGCCCAAATTCTAATTCGGCGTACGTAAGGTGAAGGTACAGAACCAATTAATTGCATAATTACTCCATAAAAAAGCCGCATAAGCGGCTTTTATCAAATGTTACTTACAGTACAGTTAAATTTATTCTGAACGGCTAGTAACTTCAAGTAAATGATAACCAAATTGAGTTTGTACAGGGCCTTGTACTTGATTAATTGGCGCAGAAAATACAACTTTATCAAACTCTGGAACCATCATACCAGGGCCAAACTCACCAAGAGCACCGCCATCCTGACCTGAAGGACAATTAGAATGTGTTTTTGCTAATTCAGCAAAGTCTTCGCCTTGCTCAATTTTTGTTTTTAAGTCTAAGCATTGTGCTTCACTGTCTACAAGTATGTGTCGTGCGCTTGCTACTGTCATAAAATCTCCCGAATATAATGTGGTGTTTTTTTAACCGAATTGAAATGTCATTCTAGTTAGTTTCAACTAATTGTACCAGTATAAACTTATTTATTAGAAAACACAGTTTCAATTGCAGTAATCATTTGCTCTGAATTTGGTGCCACTTTACTGTTAAACCGTAAAATTGTTTTACGATCAGCAGACACTAAGTATTTATAAAAGTTCCAATTTGGAGAGCTAGTTTGCTCATTCAAATATTTAAAAATTGGATTTGCTTCGCTACCACGAACTTTGCTGGTAGCAAACATAGGAAAAGTTACACCATAATTTACAAAGCATATTTTTGCTGTTTCTTTTTCATTATCTTCTTCTTGAAAAAAGTCATCAGAGGGGAACCCTAATACGACTAAACCTTGATCTTTGTATTGTTGATATAATGCTTCAAGGCCTTTAAATTGAGGCGTAAACCCACAATTACTCGCCGTGTTTACTATTAATAAAGGCTTATTTTTGAATTTGCACAAGTTAATCGATTCTTTTGAGCGAAGCTTTCGCATATCTACATTAGTAAAATCTTGACAGTCTTGGGCAGAAGTTTGGTTAATAGTTGATGATGTTTCAGCTTGGAGTGAAGCATTAATAAATAAAGCCATTAATCCTATTATAATTTTTTTTAGCATTACATTACCTAAAATTTACGATTGTTTGATTTGATAATCATACGCTAATATGGAACAAATTGATCAACCCCCAAATGACCTATGACAATCCGTTTAGCAACTATTAATGATCTTAAAGAAATTGTAGCCATTTACAACGAAACTATTGCAGGGCGAATGGTAACTGCAGATACCGAAGAAGTGAGCGTTGACGAAAAGCGTGACTGGTTTAATAGCCATAACGATAAAAGGCCTATTTACGTTTATTGCGAAAATAACCAAGTACTTGCTTGGGTGAGCTATAAATCGTTTTATGGCCGTCCTGCTTATGATGGCACAGTAGAAATGAGCATTTATATTACCAGTAAAGCACAAGGTAAAGGGCTTGGTAAAAAGCTAATGATATTTGCCCAAACACAAGCTAAGCAACTAAATATTAAAGTATTACTCGGTTTTATTTTTAGTCATAACTTACCGAGTGTTAAATTGTTTAAACATTTTGATTTTGCAATATGGGGCGAGTTGCCAAGTGTTGCAATAATGGATGATAAGGCGTATAGCCTTACTATTTTTGGAAAACATTTGGAATAAATTATTTTTCATAATGCTGTAATATTTTTTTACAAAATAAGACGAAGGGTTTATGCCAATTAAAGAAAAATAGACTACGCTATTAACATATTAAGTTTATTAATTTGAAGTGTAGCTTGATGATTCGAAAAATATTAATTGTTGATAGTAGCAGTATCATCGCAATGCGTGTGAAAGTGCTTTTAGAATTAATAGGATGTGAAGTCGAATTAATTCATTTCAGCATGCTAGACATGTATACCAATATAGGCAACTACGACTTAGTTGTTGTTGCCCATGGTGTGCCTGTTGATTCTATAAAATCCCTTATTAGTGAAGTAGCGCAAGAGCGTTTTATGTTACTTGCTCCAAAAGCTGAAAGTGGTGAGCAACTAACTGCATTTAGTGAGCTAAATCATGCTGCGCCTGACGCAACCGTGATCTACCCGTTTTTTTCTAATAAAGAAATTACTTCTCTTTTAGAAAGCCTACTAGAATTAGGCTCTAATCATATTTTGCAATTACCCGCTATTTTACTCGTCGATCATGTTCCTGAGCGCCTCGAAAAAATGAAAAATAGCTTAATCGGTGCTCATATCGAGACTCATACAGCAACCACCTCGGCAGAAGCTTTAGAAATTACTAAAGAAAAGCAAATCGATATACTGATAAGCGATTTTGTTTTAGATGACGGAACAGGTTTAGAAATTTTTTCAAACTTAAAAGTAACGCAACCACATTGCCGCTGCTTATTATTTACCTCACGTCCCGATCAAGTTTCGATGATTGAAGCTATTCGTCAAGGTGTAGAAGACGTACTTATTAAGCCACTGAACGACAGCTCACTATTACAATCAATACATAAATTATGGCAAACAGAGTTATTAAAACGCCATAACGCAGAACTTGTTGAAAGGCTACAAGATACAGTTGATGCCCTGATTGAAAAAGACAGTCTACTCCAGGTTATTTATAAGCATACGCCCGATGCAATTATGTTGTTTGAGAAATGCGGTAGAGTAATAGAAGCTAATGATGCTTGTTTAAAACTATTTAGTCTACCGTTTAACGAACTCGAAGGTAAATCAGTATTTAACTTTTTAGATGATGATTCAACGTTAGGTATTAAAGATAAAATTTCGACATTAAATAGTAATCGCCAATTTAGCTGCGACTTACGTTTATCTAAAACAGTAGGGGGATATATACCGTTGGTGGGATCTTTTAATGAGATAGATCACCATGGCGAAATAGCACTTGCAGTAATATTTAAAAATGTAACTCATCTCAAGCAAAAGGAAGACTTACTACTTGAAGCAAAAGATATTCTTGAAGAGCAAGTAAGAGCACGTACTTCACAACTCGAGCACGCTAAAAATGTGGCTGAGGCTGCAAACTTAAGTAAATCAGAGTTTTTAGCAAATATGTCGCATGAACTTCGGACACCAATGCACTCTATTTTAAGCTTTTCTCGTTTTGGTCTAAGTAAATTAGATGCTGGAGATTTTGCAAAAGAAAAACTCATTAAATACCTATCTCGCATAGAGAGTAGTGGCGAGCGTTTACTGTCGCTACTAAATAATTTACTCGACCTATCTAAGCTAGATGTGGGTAAGTTTCCATTTAATCCTCGTCCATATAATTTATCGAACATCATTAAAACAAGTATTGATGATGTATCTGGTACGGCAATGGAAAAAGAAATTGAGATTGTATTTACCGCGCAGCCATTACCTGTAATTGTGCAATGTGATGAAGAGCAAATAAATCAGTTACTTAGAAACGTATTAGGTAATGCACTTAAATTTAGCGAACCAAAAAGTAAAATACGGGTAAATTTAGAGTCAGATAATAAGCTTGCTACTATAGAGGTTACCGATAATGGAGTCGGTATACCTGAAGATGAACTAGAGCATATTTTTACTAAGTTTGTACAAAGCAGTAAAACAAATAGCGGTGCTGGTGGTACAGGACTCGGTCTTGCCTTGTGTAGAGAGTTTGTATCTTTACACCAAGGTGAGATCACTGCACGTAACAACGAAAATGGTGGTGCCACTATATCTATACAAGTGCCACTAGAAATAAATCTAGACGAGCATTTGGCTGAAGATCAATTAATACAGCACAGTAATTAATTGTTTTTTGGCAAGCCAAGTAACTTTTTTGAGAATTTGAATGGATGATAAATTATGGCCTTAACTAAAATACTTGCCGTTGATGACGAACCCTTTAACCTTGAAATTATTGAGGAAATTTTAGAGGAACTTGATTTTGAATTACAAGTAGCAACGAGTGGCCCTGAGTGTTTAAACATGGTTGAAGGCTATATGCCTCAGGTTATATTACTCGATGTAAGTATGCCGCAAATGAATGGTTATGAAGTATGTAAGGCACTTAAAGCAAATCCAAATACAGCACACATAATTGTTATGTTTGTATCGGCTCGAGGCACAGTTGAAGAGCGAATGGAAGGCTACTCGGTTGGTGCAGAAGACTATATTGTAAAACCCTTTGGCCATGATGAACTTAAGTCAAAGCTTAAAAATTTAAACCAAGTACTCGTTGAAAAACAAAGCCTTGAAAAGCAAGTTGAAGATGCTACATCTACTGCATTTAATGCCATGGCTAACAGCAGTGAGATGGGGAAAATAGTTAACTACGTTGAAAATATAGGCTTTATTAACGATCCTCAAGAACTGGGCAAAGCGTTGATTGATTGCCTGCAGTCTTTTGATTTACAAAGTAATGTTGAGTTTAGAGAAAATAATGAAATTAGTCATTTTGCGCTAAATGGCGTGTGCTCACCTATTGTGGTGGAGCTATTTGAAATGCTTAAAAACAAAGGTCGCTTACATGAATTTTCGCATCGAATTTTAGTTAACTATGAATTGATTAGCTTACTTATTTTAAATATGCCTGATCACGACCCTGATAAGCACGGGCGTATACGCGATCACGTGTGTTTTATTGTCAGTGTAACCGAGCAGCAGCTACGCGCCATCACGACTAAGAAAATGCTTGAAGCACAACAAGCAAAACTTAATGCCGTAGCAAGTACAGTCCATAGTAAGTTTCATGGCTTAATTAGCTTATTGAATGACAACCGTCAAAACAACGAAAAAGTGTTTAAACAGTTACAAGAAGAGCTTGAAGAGCGTATCCCAACAATGGGATTAGATGAAGACCAGGAGGTGTTTATTTATAAAAAAGTAGATGAAACTATCCAAAACTCAGTAGCCAGAGAGGAGTCTGTTATACAGGTAAAAGCAGCTTTTGCTGAAATTGAGCAAGATCTGTCATTGCTTTTAAAGAGCTAAATATACTTAATTAAATAATGTTACTTTAAGGCTTACACCAACTGCATTATGCATCTCTGGGTAAGCCTTTTTCTACTATTCTGATTAATCTGGCTGTTTTACGAATTTGTAATCGTTGCTTATCGTTTTGTTGAGTAAGCGCCCATTCAATATGTTCTAAAACAAGCTCGCTGCATATTTGGCTTTTATCCTGTAAGGCATGAATAATAGCCGGACTAAACTCTGCATTACCTAAACCGACCGCTATATTACGTAACCAACGTTCGTGACCTATGCGACGAATAGGGCTGCCTTCGGTATTTTTTAAAAATGTAGGCTCATCCCAAGCAAACAGCGCAAGTAAATCTTTATTTTTTAATTGAGTACGGGGATGAAAGTCATTTTCATCCGTTATTTGTCCATAACGATTCCAAGGGCATACCAACTGGCAATCATCACAGCCATAAATGCGGTTGCCTAATAAAGTTCGGTATTGTTCGGGTATGGGTCCTTGGTGTTCTATCGTTAAGTACGATATGCATTTACGTGCATCAACAACGTAAGGCTCTACAATTGCACCTGTTGGGCAAAGAGTAATACAAGCAACGCATTTACCGCATCCCTCAAAGGTGTTCTCTGCATCTATTGGTAGAGGTAAATCAATAAATAGCTCGCCTAAAAAAAACCACGATCCTGCTTCTTGATTAATTAATAAAGAATGCTTACCACGCCAACCTAAACCGGCTTTTTCAGCGAGTTGACGTTCAAGTACAGGAGCTGAATCGACAAAAGGCCTAAAGCCATATTCGCCAATTTCTTGTTCTATTTTTTGACCTAGTTTTTTTAAACGATTACGCATTAATTTATGGTAATCACGACCCAGTGCATAGCGGCTGATGTATGCTTTTTCTTTATTTTTTAAGGTTTTTGCAAAGCCTGCATCAGGTGGGAGGTAGTTCATTTTTACAGAGACTACACGCTGCGTACCAGGTACTAATTCAGCAGGGCGAGCGCGTTTCATGCCGTGAGCAGCCATATAATCCATCGAGCCGTGGTAGCCAGCATTAAGCCAGCGTTGCAGTTGGGCTTCGTGCTTAGATAGGTCAATATCAGTAATACCTACTTCGCTAAAACCAAGCTCTTGTCCCCAGGTTTTTATTTGCAGGGCTAATTTTTCATAGTCTGGGGTAGGGTTGCTCACACACTTCACACACTTAAATTAATAGCTGCGTAATTTACCATATTTCTCTGAGCCCGAAAACGCTTCTTAGCGCACAAAGCGCTTTAACTGTTGTTGGGTTTGTAAGCTTAACTGTTGAGATTGTTGGCAATCGCTAAGGGCTGTATCTATTTGCTGTTTAGCTTGCTCACCTAGCGCTACAATTTGTTCTACCGATTGGTGAGTATCGGTTTGAGTATCTTCAAGCATATGCACCGCGTTAGCTATTTGTTGTAACTGTTGTTGGTTGTGCTCAAATTCACTCAGCATTTTAGTAAAACCATCACAAGTGGCATTAATTGAGCTTTGTGCGTTATTGGAGTGGGTCATTAATTGCTCTGATTCTTTATTCGTCTCGTTTACTAAATCATTCATTTGAGTAATAAAGTCGCTTATTTGCCTAGTTGCGCCACTCACTTTTATTGAAAGCGTACGTACTTCGTCTGCAACAACGGCAAACCCTCTACCAGCATCACCGGCTCTAGCTGCTTCTATTGCGGCATTAAGGGCTAATAAGTTAGTTTGATCAGAAAACTCTTCAACCATTTTTAAAATACTACGAATGTTTTCACTGTTTTCTTTCAGTCCCGCAATTGTATTTGAAAAGCTACCCAGCATATTAGTAATAAGTTTAACCTGTTCCACTAAAGCAGCGAGCTCTGATGCAGAGAGTTTTACAAAGTTAAGGTGCTCATTATTAACGTTATGCACGTTATCTGTATTATTCACAATGTTTTGTAAGCTTTGGGTTATTTGCATACTGGCATTAATAATACTGTGGCTTAATTGTATTTGTCGATCACTTGATTGCTCAGTATTTTGCATTGATTGGGTGACTTGTGTATTACTGTGTGCACTAGCTTGAGCACTGTTATAAGTTGTGCTGAGTAACTCACTTAAATGTGCAGTAAACATATTGTACTGCGTACTTAAATCTTTAAATTCGTCATATGAAAAGTGGGGAAGTTTTGCTGCTAAATCTGCATCTTGCTGATTTATTTTTATTAAAGTATCGCGCATAGCAGTAACAGGGCGAACAATTAAAAAGCGCATATAAAAAAGAGTAAAAATAAAACCAGATATAATAACAAGCGTAAGCAGCCAAAATAGCCCTGTACTTTGCTGTTGTTCGCTTAAGCTCTGATGCAGCCAAAATAACGTAATTGCTTGGAACAATAATACAAAACTTAAATTACCGACTATTTTACGCGTTAACGTAAAAAAGAATGTTTGCTCTATATAGTTATAAATTTTCATAAAACTACTCATTATGCTTAAGCCCTACGATTCTTATTTTGGTTAGGGAGGTGTAAATTAGCTTTTTTGTAACGATAACAAGTAAGCTTTGGTTCGCGCTGGGTAATTTGTAAAAATTCCGTCTATGCCGTACTCAATCATTAGCGCTATATCTTGTTCTCTATCGACCGTATAAGCATAAATCTTTAAGCCTCTTTTTTTTGCATCATCGGCAAAAGCCTTATTTATAAAGGTTTTATCTGCATGTACGCTATAAGCGTTTAAGTCACTTGCAAACTTTGCATAGTTAATTGGAATAGAAGAAGTAAGAGCGCCTATTTTAAGCCATGGTAGCTTGCTTTTAAGCCACTGTAGTTGATGATGATCAAACGATGATACTAAAATATTCGCTTTCGATATTTTGTTAGCTTTAATGTTTCTCTCAAGTTGAGCCACAAACCTCTCCAGTTCAAAAGTATGCTTAAGCTCAATATTTAACAAAGATTTATTATTATTCCAATCAAACAACTGCTGAAGAGTGGGAATTTTTTCGCCATTTCCAGCATCAAGTTTAGAGAGTTCGTGTGCCGTAAAGTTACTCACCCTACCTTTACCGCTGGTGGTTCTATCGAGCCATGAGTCGTGTATTACCATGTAATCATCGATGGAACTTTGAATATCTACTTCAATACCATCAACACCTACTTTTAACGCTTCTAAAATAGCGCTTTCGGTGTTTTCAGGAAAATCCCCACTGGCACCACGGTGTGCAAATACTTTCATTGTCGAGCCTTTTTAGTGATTGACCACGTTTCAAAACAAGCGGCACTAACAATAAGTGCTCCACCAACTAACGTCATAACAGTAGGACGTTCATGAATTATTACTATAGCCAGTATGGTGCCATAAAGTGGTTGCAAGCAAGAAATTAACCCCGCAGTTGCCGCTGATAAATGCTTTAAACTTGCTGCAAATAATGAGTGAGGTGTAGCCGTAAAAATAATACCCGCTATAGCAATTAAAATCAGGTCGTGATCACTAACCTCATACACAGGCACTTCAATAAATGCGCACAACATAATACTTGCCACTAAGGTTTGATAAAACATCGTTTGCGGCCCGCCATATTGGCTAAAGTAGCGCTTATGAGTAATGTTTCTGATTGAAAAAAACAATGCCGATATTACACCTGTCATTATACCCAGGGTTACATCGTCGCCTAAGTTTGCACTTGGTACTAATAGGTAAATACCTAAAACAACTACCACCGCACTTATTATATCTTTTGCTTTTGGCCTGCTTTTATTAAATAAGGGCTCTAAAAACACTGTCATTACGGGGTAGCTAAAAAACGCCAGCATCCCAATTGTTATACCGGCCATTTGCATACCAGCAAAATAGGTTACCCAGTGAATACCCACCGCAACCCCTAAAAATAATGCAATAAGGTAGTCTTTAGGCTTGTTTAGTTTAATTTGTTTTTTTTGAAAATACAGCATAGCTAAAATAGCCATTCCTGCAATTGCAGTTCTATAAACGGTAATATCTAAAGCATTTAAACCAATAAGCTTGGCAAATAGAGCGGTTCCGCCAAAAAGTAAAACGGCTATGTGTAAGTAAATCAGGCTTTGCTGTTGTGGTTGCATTAAAACGCTATCTCCTTTTTTTAATATCTTATCATTGAGGTTACTTTTACAAGATGAAATTTTCCCAATATGACAAAAGTCATTAAAGTTAATGACACTTCACACTCTTATTATTTTATTACACAGGCATAGTTAATGTACTCAACTGGAGGTTGCTATGAATACTTTAATTTTAATAAGCCTGTCTATTAGTGAATTTGTTGATGGGCTGGGCTTTACAGTTTCAATAAATGATTGCTTTATACTCATGAGCATTTTTATGTTATTTATATTTATTAATAAAAACAGTGCTATAAATAAAAAGAATAAGTCAGAGGCTCCAATATGGACACATTAAGTACAGCTAAAAAAACGTCAGGGAAAAAGTTTTGGGATTATGCACCGCTAATTTTCACCGGTTTTTATTTACTGCCCACCATTTTTAATGTTTCTAACTTAAGCGCAAATAACATTGTTATGACGTTCGCATTTTACATTGTTTTTATACTGCTTTACGTCAAGGCGATGGACTGCGAAAACTCTAATGTTACCAAGTTATTTGTAGTGATGTTATTGGTGTGCTTTAGTGCCACATTTTATACGTCAGGCACTTCAACGTTATTTGGATTTATTGCTTATATAGCGGGGTCATCATACAGCTACAAGCAGCGGATTTTTGCAGCACTAGCGGTTATTGTAAGTGTTATAGGGGCTGCATATGCTGCTGATGTACATAACGTTAAGTACTTTTTTGCCGGATCTTTAATATTATGTGGGGCTTTATTTGCCTTTGGTATAGCAGGTCAAAAAGAGCGTTTACACAAAAAGCGCGAACAAGAAAGCGCTAACCAATTAGAGCAATTAGCAGCGATTGCTGAGCGAGAACGAATAGCTCGCGACTTGCACGATATTTTAGGCCACTCACTGTCATCTATTGCTCTAAAGGCTGAGCTTGCTAATAAATTAAACCAAGGAGAGCGCTACGCTCAAGCCAACAACGAAATAGCGCAAGTGGCAGATCTTGCAAGACAGTTACTTAGCGATGTAAGAAACGCAGTAAGTGATTTAAAACAGCTCAATCTCGTCAGTCAAATAGCACAGCTAGAGCAAAGGTTAATAGAGCAAGGCTTTAGCGTAAAGGTTAATGCAAATTTAAGTACTTTACCCGCTAAGGTTGAAGGGTTCGCTGGGTTAATAATTAAAGAGGCTGTGACTAATTTATTACGCCATAGCAGCACAAAGAATTGCGCAATAAATATAGATCAAACAGTGCAGCAGCTTCTCATTACAGTGATTGATTACGCGCCATGCAATACATTAAAAGCAGGTAATGGTCTAAATGGTATTACAGAGCGAGCAGAGCAATTAAAGGGCAGTGCTAAGTTTACGTGTGGTGATACTTTTACACTAAATGTGATGCTACCAATCACAGATAAGGATTTACAATGATTAAAGTTTATTTAGTGGAAGATCAAGCGCTTGTTCGCGACGCAATCGCAGCACTATTAAGTCTCGATTTTAATATTGAGATTATTGGGCAAGCAAGTAATGGGCAAGATGCACTTAATGCAATTGAGGCGCTTGATAGTGATTTACATCCCGATATAATTTTAACCGATATAGAAATGCCAACCATGAATGGTATAGAGCTGAGTGAAAAAATAGCCACTAAGTTCCCCGCTATAAAAATGGTTATTATGACCACATTTTCTCGTGCGGGTTATATTAGGCGAGCGCTTACGGCAGGTGTTAAAGGTTTTATTTTAAAAGAAGCACCCAGTGAAGAGCTAATAAATGCGCTTAAAAAAGTAATGCAGGGGCAAAAAGTAATTGACCCAGAGCTTGCTATTAATGCACTAGACGACGCAGATCCACTTACCGATAAAGAGCGAAAAGCGCTTAAACTTGCAAGCGACGGCCTTAAAACAAGTGATATAGCCAAGCAGTTATTTATAAGCGAAGGTACCACACGTAATTATCTATCAGACGCTATAGCTAAGCTAAACGCCACTAACCGCATAGATGCTGCGCGTATAGCTAAACAAAAAGGGTGGTTATAAATAGTGGGTTTATAAATTATAAGCAAAGTATTACTATGTTACTTATAAAAGTAACGAACGGCGCTTAAAGTTAGCTTAAAAAGCGCTAAAAGAGGGTTTAATGGCAAATCTAATAGAACTAACAACTAAAAATAACACCGCTATACTCACCATGAATACCGCTGAAAACCGTCACAATCCAGCGTTTTTGGCTGAGTTTAATTTACACCTTGACCACATCGAAGCAGATCAAAATATTAAGTCAGTTATTTTAACGTCTTCGAGCGATAAAAACTGGTCACTAGGTATCGACCTTCAATGGATGTCTAATCCAAGTATTTTACCAGCAGCAATTTCTGATTTTATGATTCAAATAAGTGACTTGTTTAAGCGCATAGTTACTTTTCCTATGCCTATTATTGCGGCGTTAAACGGACATACCTATGGTAATGGTTCTGTGCTTGCATGTGCGTGCGATTTTAGATTTATGAAGTCAGACAGAGGCTTCTTTTGTTTTCCTGAAGTGGATGTAATGGTGCCGTTTGTACCGTCGATGTTTCCTATAATTAATAAAGCAATTTCGCAAACATTCTTTAATCGTTTAGCTATGTCAGGAGAGCGTGTTGGTGCTGATCAGTTGCTAGACAATAAAGTGGTTGAAGCTACATTTATTAATAACGACGAACTACAAGCAGGTGTACTTGAGTTTGCCCAGCAGTTTAATAAAAACCGCTGGATTTACGCTCAAAATAAAACACAAATGAATAAGCAAATTTTGCTTACAATGAAAGAAGAAGACCCAAGCTTTATTGATAATATAAGCAAACTGCTCTGGAAAAACCTACAAAAAAATAAATAACCTGAACTCTGGTTAAGAGATTTACTAACGTATTGAATCATGGTGATATTTAAATTTATTTTCTCTAGCCAGAGATTTTTAGTGAAAACAAGGCGAATTTACGCGTCAATAGCTGGCCTATTGCAAGTATATTCAACGCTGTTAGCGCTGTTAGCGCTGTTAGCGCTGAAAATAGCTGCTCGAGATAGATTTACTATCCAGAGCTCAGGTTATAATAGCGCGAAAGGGTTTTAGCATTGCAACGAGATGACTAAACACTTTGCAGTTAAGGGGTCGTTAAGCCCCATTGCGCTAGATTTTTAGGCTATACAGCTAAGGTAAAAGCGCTTTCTTAAAAGTTTAATAGCTTTTACCTGTCTCATTATAACTATATGGGTTAAAATACCTACATAACCAACTAACAAGATAGTGAATGTCAAACCAAGATCCAAATCTCAGTCGAGAACAAGAAAAGTACGAAAACCCAGTCCCTAGTCGTGAGTTTATACTTACTCACCTTCAAGAGCGTTCAAAGCCTGCTAACTACGCGCAATTATGTGAAGAACTAGCAGTAAATGATGACGAACGCCAAATAGCATTTAAACGCCGCCTTCGCGCTATGGAGCGTGACGGACAGCTGTATTTTAATAAATTTAAATGCTATGCCCTAATTGACGAAGCCGGTTTAACCAAAGGCAAAGTAATAGGCCACAGAGACGGTTTTGGCTTTTTAGAAGTTGAAGGCGAGAGTAAAGATTGGTTTATTGCTAAACACCAAATGAACATGGTGTTACACGGCGACATTGTACTAGCTAAAGGCACTAAACGTGGCTCTGGCTCAAAATGCGATGCACGTATTATAAAAGTGCTTACTAACGAGCGCGCGCCAATTGTTGGCCGCTACTTTGTAGAGCATGGTGTTGCTGTTGTAGTCGCTGAAGATCCGCGCATCACGCAAGATATAATGATTTTACCAGGCAACGAAAACGGTGCCCGCCATAACCAAATGGTGCAGGTTAAAATTACACAAAATCCAAGCCGTAACATGAACGCGGTAGGTAAAATTATAGACGTACTTGGTGAGCATTTAGCCCCAGGTATGGAAATTGAAGTCGCACTGCGCAATCACGATATTCCACATGTATGGCCAGAAGAAGTTGAAGCACAAGTTGCCCACCTAGGTGAATTTGTTGACGAAGCTGACAAACAAGGTCGCGTAGATTTACGTGACATACCACTTGTAACTATTGATGGCGAAGACGCGCGCGACTTTGATGATGCCGTATACTGTGAACCAAAAAAATCGGGTGGCTGGCGCTTATGGGTTGCCATTGCCGACGTATCGCATTATGTAGGAATGAACACGCCGCTTAACAAAGAAGCAATTTTGCGTGGTAACTCAGTGTATTTCCCTGAGCAAGTAATTCCGATGCTACCAAAAGTGCTTTCTAATGGACTATGTTCGCTTAATCCAAAAGTAGATCGTTTATGTATGGTTGCCGAAATGACCGTATCGAGCGCGGGCAAACTTTCGGGCTATAAGTTTTACGAAGCGATAATGAACTCGCATGCACGTTTAACTTACACCAAAGTAAATGCCATTTTACAAAACGACGAAAAACTACGCGAAGAATATTCAGCCGTAGTGCCACATTTAACTGACTTACAGCAAATGTATATGGCACTTAAAGCAGCACGACAAGAGCGTGGTGCCATTGAGTTTGAAACCCTAGAAACACGTTTTGTATTTAACGCTCAGCGTAAAATAGAATCAATAGTGCCAGTTATTCGTAACGACGCGCACAAACTAATTGAAGAATGTATGATTTTAGCCAATGTATCGGCGGCTAAAATCCTTGAAAAGCATGAAGCAAGCGCGCTTTATCGTGTGCATGACGAACCAGATGGCGAAAAACTGGGTAACTTTACTAAGTTTTTAGGTGAGTTAGGTATCGAAAGCACATTAAGCGACGAGCCAACGCCAAAAGAAATAACCCAAGTATTAGCGCGACTAGGTGACCGCCCAGAAGCCGAACTAATTCAAACTATGCTACTGCGTTCAATGAAACAAGCTGTATATCAGCCAGATAACATTGGTCACTTTGGTTTAGCGTTATCGGCTTATGCGCACTTTACATCGCCAATACGTCGTTACCCAGATTTAGTAGTACATCGTGCTATTAAAGCAGTTATAAAAGCACAAGGTCAGCAAACGTCTGGCGAATACGCTTATACTGACGACGAAGTTGATCAACTAGGTGAGCAGTGTTCTACCACAGAGCGCCGCGCTGACGATGCAACTCGCGAAGTAGCCGATTGGCTTAAATGTGAGTTTATGCAAGATCATGTAGGCACTGAATTTAACGGTGTTATTTCATCGGTCACTAACTTTGGTTTGTTTATTCGTTTAGACGATTTACAAATTGATGGGCTTGTTCACGTTACTAATTTAGGCGACGAGTTTTTTGCGCATGATGCAGCAAAACACACCCTAATAGGTGAGCACTCTCACAAAGTTTATCGCCTTGGCGATAAAGTAACAGTAAACGTTGCATCGGTTAGTTTAGACGATCGCCGTATCAACTTAACGCTTAAAGGCGATGTTGCACAAGACAGATACTCACGTCGCCGTGCGCCAAAAAAAGGTTCAGGTAAATCTGAGCATGCGCCAGCAAGTGTTCGCTCGCAATTAAAAGCAGGCAAAGTACCGGGTAAAAAGTCGCACAGCGATGACAAACCAAAGGGCAAAAAAAAGCCAGCAAATAAAGATAAAGGCAAGCCTGCAAATAAGTCTGCAACAAAACCCGCAGATAAAAAAGCAGCAGACACTGCCGTAAAGAAAAAACCGAAGAAGAAGGCAGTTAGAAAGCCTAAAAGAGCTGGCAAAAATGCCCGCAAAAGTACTAGTCCAGGAGCAGATAATACGTGAGTAATGAATTAATTTTTGGCTTTCACTCTGTTGAAGCAATTTTAGAAAGCGAGCCAGAGCGCTTTGTAGAAATTTACGCCCTTAAAGGTCGTGACGACAAACGCTCAACTCCGATTATTGATGAAGCACGTAAATTTGGCATTTCAGTACAGTTTATGCAGCGTAAAGCCCTTGATAGCAAATCGAAAGGTGAGCAGCATCAAGGTATTATTGCCAACGTAAAAGCTGCTCCTACATTTAATGAAAAAGATCTTGATGCGATAATCGCTCGTGAAGACACACCGTTTTTACTTGTACTTGATGGTATTACCGATCCGCATAACTTAGGCGCATGCCTACGTAGTGCAGACGCGGCAGGTGTTCACGCTATAATTGTACCTAAAGATCGCTCTGCAAAACTTAACGGCACAGCACGCAAAGTAGCTTGTGGCGCAGCCGAAACAGTACCGCTTATTCAAGTTACTAACCTTGCACGCACGCTTCGCGAAATTAAAGATGCAGGCGTATGGGTTGTAGGCACTGCTGGCGAAACTGATAACCACGTATTTGATGCAAGCTTAACAGGCCCAATGGCTATTGTTATGGGCGCAGAAGGCGAAGGCATGCGACGCTTAACGCGTGAGCATTGCGATATGCTCGTTAAAATTCCTATGGCGGGTACTGTTTCAAGCTTAAACGTATCGGTAGCTACGGGTATTTGTTTGTTTGAAGTATTACGCCAACGTAACGCAAATAACTAATATATAGACGATAAGTTTTATGTATTAAAAAGCCGAGATTGAAATTCAATCTCGGCTTTTTTGTATCTGTAATTTACGCTTTAACTTTGTAAGCTTTGATAAACGGTTTAATAACAAGGCAATAATTTAGATGTGTAGTAGCTCTTACATAAAAAATTATTAACGCTGTTAGTGAATCATTTATCCTATACAAAGCGCAGGTAAACGGTTTAATAACAAGGCAATAATTTAGATGTGTAGTGCTTTTACATAAAAAATTATTAACGCTGTTAGTGAACCGTTTAACCAGCTTTAAGCTTAAAAGCTATAAGTGTAGCCCATCTGTACTGTACGCGGCTTACCTGGCTGAATACCACCGTTTGAACGGTTAGCAACGTATGTTTTATCAAACAAGTTATCAACGCTTAGGTATACTTTTTGATTCTCATCGATTAAGTATTTAGCAGCTAAATCCCATACTACGCGGCTATCAATTGCGTTTAAGCCCGACTCAGTCAAATTAGCATGCGCATCAGATACGTAACGTATTTGGCTGTTAACTACAAACGCAGAAAACTCAGCACCTAACGATAGCGCTACTTGGTTTTCTGGTACGTAAGGCATTGCATCGCCTTTTTCTACCGCGCCCCAAATTTCTGAATCAAAATCGTTTTTAAACTCAGAGTCTGTGTAGGTATACGTTAATTTAACTGGGAACATAGCTGTATCAGTTGCAAACGTACGTGCTGCACTAAATTCAAAGCCTGCTACTTCTACTTCACCGTAGTTGTATTGGTCGCCAATGTTGTCGTCGCTACAACCAACCGCTGCAGTACAGTTACCGTGCATGTTGTCGTAGTCAGAGTAAAAGGCAATTACTTCACCGCTAAAGCCATCCATATTAAAGCGAGAGCCAAACTCAATGTTTACACTTTCTTCTTCTTCTTGGTCTGCATTACCTGGTGCTGCTGGTGCATAACCTTTTTGAATGCCCGCAAGTAGCGTTACGTTTTCGTTAAGCGTGTAAGTGGCACCTAACGACGGAACTAAAATTTCTGTGTCGTTCGACACATCTTTAGTTAAACCGTTGCTGCGTGTTGGATCTGATTTAGACCACTCTTCACGCGTAATGGTAATGTCTTCATAGCGAAGACCTGCACTTACTACTAATGCATCAATTGTCCACTCGTCTTGAATAAACAAGGTGCTTGCTTCTGCGCTATCTACACGGTTGCTGTCTGAGCCCGGAACGCCTTGCTCTGTAAGCGTTAAGCTCAAGTCTTGATTAAGAGTGTAGGTATCTTGCCACTGAAAACGATCCATTTCGTCTTCGTGGTAACGTACGCCAACAGTCACATAATGATCGCCTGCAGGAATATGTAATTCAGACTGAATACCTTTAGCTTGGTAATCGCGGTTATTAGCTTTAACACCAATACCTTCAATGCCTTCGCTTGTTGGGTTTGCTTCAAAATCGCTGTACTGCTCAAGAGTACTTAAACCTACGCTGCTGGCTTTATACCAGTTACGATGAAAATCGTTTAAGTAAGCCGTAGCTAAAAATTCATAGCCATCACCAAAACGGTACGCGTAGTTAAGTTGGTATGCGTTGTGGCGAGTATTCATTTCATCGTTTTGCGATGCAGCATAACGACGGTAAGGGCTTTTTTGGTAGTCTTCGTCTGTTAAGCCCATATATGTTTCGTCTGATGTTTCATCAGAGTACTTAATTTTTAGCTCTAAATTATGGGCATCGTTTTGACCAAACGTGTGGCCAAATTTTAATAGTAAATCTGTTTTTTCAAAGCCGGTGTTGTCATTGCCTACTGGCAGCTCTTTAAAACCGTCTGCGCCGTAAGTAAATACTTCAATTAAGCCTGCTGTGTTGTTTTTTTCTTTACCGAAGTAAGCGTGACCTTTGTAGTAACCATCACCACCAAGGGCTGCATCTACCATACCTTTTGAGCTATTTGGCTCAGTAGGTAAGCTGCGCGAAAGTAAGTTTAAAACACCACCCGTAGTGCGCGGGCCATACTTAACTGATGCCGCGCCTTTTAATACTTCAATAGACTCCATACGACCCATAGTAGGGAAGTAGTAAGCAGAAGGTGCAGAGTATGGTGCTGGTGCAACTAATACACCGTCTTCCATTACTGATATTTTATCGTTACGGCCAGTACCTGTGCCGCGCATACCAATATTAGGGCGAAGGCCGTAACCGTCTTCTTCTTGCACGTAAACGCCCGGAACAGACGCTAAAACGCGAGAAATATCAGTAAATTTGAATTTTTGAAGTTCTTCATCAGAAATAAACGTAGCCGAACCAGGAATGTCGTTAATTGCTTGTTCTGAGCCAATAACAGTAATTTGTTCAAAGCGTTGTTCTTTATCGCTGGTGTCTTTTGCTATTGCAGTAGCACTAAAAGACAAAGCAACCGCAGTTGCCAAAGTAGATACTAAAAACTTAGGGTTCATTGTGTTCCTAATCATGTCAATTATCTTAATTGGCGTAATTTGAACACGTTAACGAATACGAATCAATGTTATTAACTATTTAATTATTCAGTTTAATAGAACTAAAAACACCTACTTATGCAACTTAGTTAACTAAATTGTTTCTTTTGTATTATTTTGTAATTGCTTTACTAGCTATAAAGGCTGAACGAATTATATGTGCTACGTAAGCGCTAGCCCAAGCGTAGAGCTATAAATTCAGCGAGTTTATCTACCGCATTTTCCGACTCACCCGAACTTTTAACCAAACTAATACCAATATTACCAAGAGCTGGTAAATGCTTGGTTTGAACCTGATAGTTAAGCTCACTCGGTACTGTACTTTTGGCAAGTACGGTAATACCTAAGCCTTCTTTTAATGCAGCAATAAGGCCGGTTAAATCGGCGTTGCTATAAACTATTCGGTATTTAATGCCTGCACTTTTTAATGCATCAGTAGCACGGCGACGATAAATACATCCCTCTGGTGCGGTAACTAGGGTAACCACCTCATTATGCGCAAGTGACAGGTCGCCCACCCACACTAGTTCGTCTTGCATAAAAATAGGAAACTTATCAGAGTTGAGTCGCTCATTTAGCGCAAGTACTAAATCAAACTGATCTTGGCGAGAAGCCGAAAGCAAATGCTTACTTAAACGCGACTTAACCTCTAACGACACCTCAGGGTAGAGCGCCACAAAGTCGCCAATAATTGAGGGTAAAATACGCGCTGCAAATTCGCTCGGAATACCCAAGCGCACTTTACCTGCAATGTTTTCTGAGGTGAACTGCTGCAAAATAGCATCGTTGTGTTGCATCATTTGTTTTGCCATAGGCAATAATAGCTCGCCGTACTGGTTTAATACTTGGCGCTGCCCTTGTTTTTTAAATAGTTTATAGCCAAGCACGTCTTCTAAGCGCTTGATTTGCAAACTTACAGCAGGTTGCGACAGGCCAAGTAAATCGCCTGCTTTAGCAAAGCCACCTATTTCAACTACCATTACAAAAGTACGTAAAGCATCGGTTGATATGTTTTTCATATTTAAAATTACAATTTATATAGCCATATATATAAGTATTATTTATCAATTGATAAATAATTACAATTTGTTGTTGATAGACGTGGGCAATATAATTTTGTAATCGAAAATACACAGGTGTTTGTTATGACTTTTAACCCAATAATGTTTGCCCGCCACAGCAACGCAAGTAGTGCGGTTACTAACGCTTTGCAAACTAACAACAATCACGTTGTAATGGATTTTAGCGGAACCGAAACCAGTGTATTTTTAAGCACTATTTTAGGCCTTGATTTAACTAAGCTTACCGCCAGCGGTTTAGGCTTAAAAGGCACGCTTGATGGCGACTATAATTCTGACTACAGTTTTGCTGTTTATTACTTTAGCGAAACCGCCTTTAGATTCGTACTACCACACAACGCAAGCCTTCAACTACAAGCGCTTATAAACGAGCAGCAATTACGTTTTGATATTGATTATGTAGTACGCACCGACCTAGCAAGCTTTATTTTAAGTGGCGACAACGCATTTGATACCCTAGTTAATGCTTTTAAATTAACACCAGGTTTGCGCCTTTCTGACGCGCAACTTTGCTACGGTGCACAAAGCGGTGATGTATTTATTACCGCCATTGATAAAAACGACGAACAACACTTTGTATTAGTAGCTAAACAACAAGAATTACAAAAATGGCAAAGCTACATGCAAGCGCAAGGCTTTGCACTTATGCATAGTGAAGCCGCATAACGAATAAAAACAACAGGCGAGCATAACAATGTTTACCTGTTTTTATATCTATTTAAGCCACGCCCTAAACAGGGTTAATTTAAACGTGAAGGAATGTTATGACTTCTAAAACTGTACTACATGCTAAGCACCTAGAAGCGGGCGCAAAAATGGTTGATTTTCATGGCTGGGAAATGCCAATCAACTACGGCTCACAAATAGAAGAACACAATAGCGTGCGTACCGATGCAGGTATGTTTGACGTATCACACATGACCATTGTTGATATTGAAGGGCCTCAAGCACAAGCATTTTTACGTAAGCTAGTAGCTAACGACGTTGCAAAATTAACCGTACCAGGCAAAGCGCTTTACACAGGCATGCTTAACGAGCAAGGCGGTGTAATAGACGACTTAATTATTTATTTCTTTAGCGAAACGTTTTACCGCCTAGTTGTTAACTCAGCAACACGCGAAAAAGACCTAGCGCATTTAGCTAACGTATCGAGCGACTTTGACGTAACTGTTACAGAGCGCCCAGAGTTTGCAATGATTGCAGTACAAGGCCCTAACGCTAAAGCAAAAACAGCCACGCTTTTAAATGCCGAGCAACAAGCAGCTGTTGAAGGTATGAAGCCGTTTTTTGGTGTTCAAGTAGGTGATTTATTTATTGCCACAACGGGTTATACTGGCGAAGACGGTTACGAAATAGTAGTACCGAACGACCAAGCAGCCGATTTATGGCAACAACTGCTAGACGCAGGGGTTAAGCCTGCTGGTTTAGGTGCACGCGACACGCTACGTTTAGAAGCAGGTATGAACCTTTACGGCCTAGATATGGACGAAAGCGTATCACCACTTGCAGCTAACATGGCATGGACCATTGCATGGGAACCAGAAGATCGCGACTTTATTGGTCGTGACGTACTTGTTAAGCAACGCGCAGAAAAAAGCACTGACAAACTAGTTGGCTTAGTGTTTGAAGAAAAAGGCGTGTTGCGTAGCGGTTCTAAAGTAATTGTTGACGGTGGGATAGGTATTATTACCTCTGGTACTTTTTCACCAACACTTGGTTTTAGTGTCGCCCTTGCACGTGTACCACGTTCAACAGGCGATACAGCTCAAGTAGAAATGCGTAAAAAATTAGTAAACGTTAAAGTAGTAAAGCCTAGCTTTGTACGTAACGGTAAATCAATACTTTAAATAATTTGGTTATACCAAGCACAATAATTATTGCGATTGGTATCCTCCCAATATAAACCAAAGGACAAATAAAATGAGCAACATTCCTAGCGAGTTAAAATACGCACCTTCACACGAGTGGGTTCGCAGTGAAGGCGACGGTACATTTACTGTTGGTATTTCTGAGCATGCACAAGAACTTCTTGGTGACATGGTATTTGTTGAATTACCAGAAGTTGGCGACGAAGTAGACGCTGGCGAAGACTGTGCAGTAGCAGAGTCAGTTAAAGCAGCATCAGACATTTACGCACCTATTAGTGGCGAAATTGTTGCTATTAACGAAGAACTTGAAGATTCACCTGAAACAGTAAACAACGACGCTTACGGCGACGGTTGGTTATTCCGTATTAAAGCATCTGACGAGTCTGAGCTAGACAACTTATTAGACGCTGAAGGTTACTCGCACACTATCGACGAAGAATAATCATTTTTTGAAGATAACTAAAAGCCCCGTTTAATGCATAAAAATGGGGCTTTTATGATTTTACAGCGCACAACCCCATACTGAGTGAGCTGTTAAATCGTCAAATATTTTAATTAATGCTAGTTACCCATTAGCATTTAGGATCATAGGAATCTGGATTCATGTCAAACGCCAAATCTCTTGAAGAACTAGAGCAAAAGCAAGATTTTATTCGCCGCCATATTGGGCCAAGCCCAGCACAAGTAAGCGATATGCTAAGTGCTTTAGAAGTATCGAGTGTGCAAGAGCTCATTGACCAAACTGTACCTGCTAGCATTCGCTTAGAGCAGCCATTAACAGTTGGACAAAGCCGTACTGAAGTTGAAACACTAAGCTACCTAAAATCAGTAGCAAGCAAAAATAAAGTTTTCAAATCGTACATTGGCCAAGGCTACCACCCAACTAACGTACCGCACGTAATTTTACGTAACGTACTAGAAAATCCAGGTTGGTATACAGCGTACACACCGTATCAGCCAGAGATTGCACAAGGGCGTTTAGAATCATTATTAAACTTCCAAACTATGACCCTAGATTTAACCGGTCTTGATTTAGCAAGCGCGTCACTACTTGACGAATCAACAGCCGCTGCAGAGGCTATGGGCCTTGCAAAACGCGTATCAAAAGCTAAAAAAGCCAATGCCTTTTTCATCGCAGACGACGTACACACACAAACAATCGACGTAGTAACAACGCGTGCCGAGCAGTTTGGTTTTGAAATAATTGTAGGTAAAGCAGAAGATGCCGTTAACCACGACATTTTTGGCGCATTGTTCCAATACCCAACTACATCAGGCGAAGTAGTAGACATAACTGACCTAATTGCTGGCGTGCAAAGCAAAAAGGCGATTGCCTGTGTTGCTGCCGACATAATGAGTTTATTACTATTAAAAGCACCGGGTAAACTAGGCGCAGACGTAGTGCTTGGTTCGGCTCAACGTTTTGGCGTACCTATGGGTTACGGCGGTCCACACGCTGCATTTTTTGCAACACGTGACGCATACAAACGTTCATTACCAGGTCGTATTATTGGTGTATCTAAAGACCGTTTAGGTAATGACGCACTACGTATGGCAATGCAAACGCGCGAACAACATATTCGCCGCGACAAAGCCAACTCAAACATTTGTACAGCGCAAGTATTACTTGCCAACATGGCAGCGTTTTACGCGGTGTACCACGGTCCACAAGGCTTAAAAACTATCGCGCAGCGTATACATCGCTTTGCTGATATTTTAGCTGCTGGCTTAAAAGCTAAAGGCATCGCACTTAAGCACAGCACGTGGTTTGATACCCTTACAATTGCAGATGACAACAAAAACGACGTAACAGCACGTGCAATTGCAAAAGGCGTAAACTTTGCAACAAACCACGAAGGCGAGTACTCAATTTCGGTATCAGAGACAACAACACGTGCCGATATCGCTGAGTTATTTGATATTATTTTAGGCGAAGGCCATGGTCTAAGTGTTGACGCTATTGCAGCCGACGTTGAAGCAAATGGCAGCGAGTCTATCCCTGCAAGTTTAGTACGTGATGACGAAGTACTAACGCATCCAAACTTTAACAGCTACCACAGCGAAACAGATATGCTTCGCTACATTAAGCGACTAGAAAGCAAAGACTTATCGCTTAATCACTCAATGATCTCGTTAGGCTCATGTACCATGAAACTAAACGCGACTGCTGAGATGATCCCAATTACGTGGCCTGAGTTTGCAAACCTTCACCCATTCTGCCCGCTAGATCAAGCAGAAGGTTACCAAATAATGATTGGCGAACTACATGACTGGCTAGTAAACATTACCGGTTACGATGCAGTATCGCTTCAGCCAAACTCTGGCGCGCAAGGTGAATACGCAGGCTTAATCGCGATTCGTAAATACCACGAATCACGCGGCGATGCACACCGCAATGTATGTTTAATCCCAAGCTCTGCGCACGGTACTAACCCTGCATCAGCGCAAATGGCGAGCATGAAAATTGTGGTAGTTAACTGCGACAAAAACGGTAACGTAGACATGGCTGATTTAAAAGCGAAAGCTGAAGAAGTGTCTGAAAACTTATCGTGCATCATGATCACATACCCGTCTACGCACGGCGTATACGAAGAAACAATTCGCGAAATTTGTGACATTATTCATGAGCACGGCGGCCAAGTTTACATGGACGGCGCAAACATGAACGCGCAAGTTGGCGTAACAAGCCCAGGCTTTATTGGCTCAGACGTATCGCACTTAAACTTGCATAAAACGTTTTGTATTCCACATGGTGGCGGTGGTCCAGGTGTTGGCCCAATTGGTGTTAAATCGCACCTTGCGCCGTTTATGCCAAACCACAGCGTAATTAACGTACCAGGTACTAACATCGGTAACGGTGCGGTATCGGCAGCGCCTTACGGTTCAGCCGCTATTTTACCTATTTCATGGGCTTACATTACCATGATGGGTTCAGAGGGCTTAAAACAAGCCACTGAAATGGCTATCGTTAATGCTAACTACTTAACGCATGAGCTAAGCAAGCACTTCCCAATTTTATACCGTGGTCGTAACAACCGTGTTGCTCACGAATGTATTGTTGACCTGCGCCCGCTTAAAGAGCTATCAGGCATTACTGAAATGGACGTAGCTAAGCGCTTGCAAGACTACGGCTTCCATTCACCAACTATGTCGTTCCCAGTTGCTGGCACATTAATGATTGAGCCAACTGAGTCTGAATCAAAAGGTGAGATTGACCGCTTTATCGAAGCAATGGTGTCAATTAAAGGCGAAATTGAAAAAGTAATCTCTGGCGAATGGTCAATCGAAAACAACCCGCTAGTGTTTGCACCGCATACACAAGGCGACGTGTTAGGTAACGAATGGGATCGTGCATACGACCGTTTTTACGCTGCATTCCCAGTGCCAAGCGTTGCTAAAAACAAGTTCTGGCCAACCGTTACACGTATAGACGACGTATACGGCGACCGTAACTTAGTGTGTTCATGCCCAGCGGTTGAGACTTATCGCGACTAAGAACAGAGACTAATTTTTTTGAACTTTAATGGGGAGTAAGTTCCATTATAGTTTGGGAATTTATCAAAATTATAAAAGCCGTTGCAGCAATGCAACGGCTTTTTTGTGTGTGTTTAAACATTGTAGACGCACAGCTTGCTGGCGTGTTGGGCGCAGCCCAAAAGGTGTTTAATTATTGTTGGCGCATACTTTGTTTGCTTTTGGCTCATTGAGGGATTAGAAACCTTTTTCAAGGTTTTGTCGCGCTGGCGACGGCAGCCAAAGAGGGGCTGCCGCTGGTCCCTCTCTGGACACTCTCAGCGCACCCGAGCATCACGCTTAATCCTTCAAATAATTAATTGATGTGAACGTAAACGCCATGAAAGCACATCCATGTGCAAGCATGGCTTTCATTTCATCCATGAAATGCATTACTCATCAATTGCTTATTTTCAGGGCGTGATGACGGGGAAGGGTGTTAAACGTGTGATTGGTATTTGGTCTTAGCAAGAATCAAAACCTGACTTGCTTATCTCCATAGCACTCAGCACTATCCTATAATTTTGAGTAACTCTCAAATAGGACTTTCTTTGTTTATTTGTCAAACTTATGTATTCTATAACTTTATTGTTTCAGTATTTTGGGGAAAATAGTGTTAGAGGCTTTCAAGGGAGTTGAAAAAAAGTTTCCATGGTCTTTTTCTGGGTTTATTTTGGCAGTTATCTTTGGAGCGCTTTCCGTTTATTTAGGTTTCTATAAAAAATCAGTACCGGATTTAGATTATATAATTACATCAAATTCTGCTGTACTAGATGTTAAAGAAAAGCTTGGGGAATTAGATATTCTTTATAAAGGCAATAGCTTAAAAGAAAAAAATCAAGAACTTCGGTTTATGACTGTAAGAGTTATAAATAATGGTGATACAGCTATAACAGAGGGGTCATATGATTCGAAGTTACCTATTGGCTTTTCAATAACAGATGGTGTAGTTGCTGAAGAGCCTTCCTATATAGCGTTCAGCCAAGAGTATTTGAAAACTAATCTAAAAGTAAAGAAAATTAATTCTACAGACGTAGGTTTTAATAAAATTATTTTAGATCCAGAACATTATTTTGATATTAAGTTACTGATTTTATATGAGTCAGGTAATAACCCGTCGATAAAGCCATTGGGAAAGGTCGCCTCTCTGGATGAAATTGATGTGCTGTTTAATGTAAATAGTATTGAGGAAAAATCTTTTCTTAGAAGCTCGTTTTCAGGCTCTCTTGGAATGCAAGCTGTTAGAATTTTTACTTATGGGATCGCTTTCTTCTTTGTTTTAGCTTATTTGGTCACGATAAGTGAAAAATTTCATGAGTGGAAGTTAAAGAAAAAAAGGCAAGCGCTTGTAAAAACATTTAAAGAATACAATGAATCAAAAATATCCCTCAGAGATGAAATTTTCTTTAGGCTTTACTTAAGTGGCTCTGAAAGGTGTATTCAGGACTTAGAATACTTATTGAGCAACCCAGAAAAGCTAAGAAAATATTTAAGCTCTAAAAAAGATAAAATTAAATTTAGAAATAACACTTTAAATGTGACTTTGTTTCAGTTAGAAACAGAAGAAATTGTTCGTATAGAAGATTGCGCTTTGAGTGTTTGTGGTGAAAGATTGGGCATCTTAGTTAGTTTTATTGAGTACTTGAGAAGCAAGGGAGAGATGAATAATTATGATTCTGCAACAGAGGAATGCACCAAAGATTTCTCTGATGATGTCGAGGCTCTTAAACTCAATCATTTAAAACTGCAAGGTGCGATGGCTTTACATGAGTGTAGTTATGCTAAAGGTGTAAGTTATTTTGAAGAATATCTTAAAGCAAATCCAAATGATCCAAGCGTACTATGGAAACTAGCATGTTGTTATAAGAGATTAGAACAGTATGCTGATGCATTAGAATTGATTGAAAAAGCAATTAGATACAGCGATGATGCTACCTCTAACTACTTACTTTTTTATAATTATGCATGTTACTTATCTTTAAATAAGCAGAGTGTAGATAAAGTCATGGAACAGCTTGAGATCGCGATTGAGAAAGATGATGGAACGACTGTAATATCACACCTATCAACTGAGTCTGACTTTGAAAATATACGCAATGAACCTGCATTTGTCAGCCTTATTGAAAAGTATAAGGTAGCTCAATAACATAGTTTATATTTTACGAAAAGGCTTGTTTATTGTTGTTGATCTATACTAAACTTGTAAACAGAGTTAATCGACAGTCTTACGGACTGACTACTTTTAAATTAAACAACGTTGGTGAACATTATGATGAATGAAACAAGAACTTTAGATGATATTACTCCACCAATTATCGATTAAATTTATTTAAAGCCAGCTCGATGCTGGCTTTTTAATTTCTATGGTAACCCCAATGTTATTTTAAATTTAGTTATTAATAGCTAAATATTTATTTCTAACCTCCTTTCTCAACCTCTTTACCGTCCAAGAACCAAAGGGGTCAAATCTTGACTTCGGACATTGGTGATCTAGATTTATAGTTTATTGCCCGTTGAGTTAATTACTCTGTCTAGACCACTGCGAATAGAATATGAAAATGCGTTTACCATGTGATTAACCGTGGTAGAGAAGAAAACCAAAGGGGTCACCCATTAGAAAATTCCGGTCAAGCAGACAGCTGTGTTTACTTGATCTTTTTATTCAAAAACCAAGTGTTCTTATTATTTAAACTCAATTGCAGCATGACTACACATCCTACTAGAAGGCTAGCTTATCTAAACTAACTTCACCAAAGCGTGTTAGTAATAAATCTTCTGAAGCTTTAAGTGCACTGGCTAGTTCTCTATTTACTGCTTTTTCAATCAGGCATTCTGTATGTTCATCACTTAAGCCGATAGTGAATACAGAGCTTTCACCTAAGGCGATATGAATATCTAGCAAGGTGATATCTGCTAATGAGACATTTAAAAGCCAGCCGCCGCCGTGCCCTTTTATCGAAGTTACATAACCTTTATCGCGTAACCTCGCCATAGTACGCCTTACAACCACAGGATTAGTTTGTAGCATGGTTGCTATATGATTTGATGTTGCAGGCCTGTCCATGTGATCCATGTGAATTAGAATATGCAGCATGCGCGATAAACGACTGTCTTTTCTCATTTTATTCTCTTCTTAATATACAAATAGCCTCAGCTATTTTATGTGTTTGATAATATCACGAAACTTTTAATGTTGCATGTGTTGACTTTCAAAACTCATGTAACTTAATATGTTTCATGAGTTGGTGTTGATGAATGAATCTGTTTGCAATAAATGAGGAACTAAAGATGAAGCAGGATGTTGTGATTATAGGTGGGAGTTTTGCGGGGATTTCCGCAGCAACGCAATTAGTAAGGGCTCAGCGCAAAGTAACTGTTATTGATGCAGGTAAACCAAGAAACAGATTCACTGATCATTCGCATGGTTTTTTAGGCTTAGATGGATACAGTCCTGCAGCAATTAAAGAGAAAACATGGCAGCAGTTACAAGCGTATGAAAGTGTTAATATTATTGAAGATAAAGTGGTTGATATTAACAAAGAAGTGCAGGGCTTTACCGTAAAAATCAATAACGGTGAAACAATCGCCTGTAAAAAAATTATCCTCGCCACAGGCTTAAAAGATGAATTGCCTGATATTAAAGGCGTTAAAGCGCGTTGGGGTAAAAGTGTTATACATTGCCCTTATTGTCACGGCTATGAGTTACGCAATCGCTCGTTAGGCGTTATTGCAACGGGGCCACTGTCTTTGCATCAAGCAGGAATGATCCCTGATTGGGGAGTTACCACCTATTTCTCTCAAGGCGAATACCAGCCTGATCCAGAGCAGAAACTTTTTTTACAGCAACGTGGTGTTAGCTTTGAAGATATGCCCGTTGTTGAAGTGTTAGGGGATAACCTTGAAGTATCAGCGGTAAAACTTACCGATGATCGCATCATTGAATTAGGAGGCTTATATGTTGGGCCTAAAACACATATGGCGAGCCCCCTTGTTGAGCTTTTAGGCTGTGAGTTTACTGATGGGCCAATGGGCGCTGTAGTTGTAACTGACGATTTTAAACAAACCACAGTTGCTGGTGTATTTGCCGCTGGCGATATAGCGAATCCAATGCAAAATGCCACATTTGCTTCAGCCTCAGGTGTAATGGCGGGTATAGGTGCACATAAACAATTAATACACGAGTTATTGTAGTTAAGTTATCAGCGCACATAAGGCCGTTAGCCTGACAAGAAATAAAGCATCATTAGAATCTTGGGAAACTACCTTCAAAGATAAACAAATGATGTGAAAATAGGTATGGTTAGGTCTTTCTTTTTGCCTTTTTTATTTTAAAAAAAGGCAAGGCCAGATCCTAATAACCTGCAATGAAGCGCGGAATAAGGCGTGGCTCCCCTTTTTTATGCGCTTAAATTGGCAGTTATAAACTATAGCGCTACTAAGCTCTGCTCTAGCATTGCTTTTATTTGTTTTACTATTTTAGCTTCTGTTTCAGGTTCGAATTGTTGTATACGCGGGGTATGAATATGCCCTGTAGGTATACTTGAATTAAGTGCGTCACGCAGGCGAATACTTCGGTACGATATTTCGTTAGACAAGTAACCACCTCCGCCGCCATTTACCGCAATACTATTCTTTAGCTCGCCGTACGAACCTGCTTTATAGGTTTTTTCAAGCGTGGTGACTTCGTGATTGTCGATAACTTTATAAGGGCCTTTGGCTTGTTGCATGTAACTTACAGGCAAGCTAAATTTTACAAACTCGTTGCCCGGGAGTGGTCGGCCATTAAGCTTTGGTATTACTGGGCTTGTTTGCGTTCCACCATACACAATATTGGCATTATCTGGGGCGGTTACACTGCGACGTTTACCCGGAAAGTGCTCTAAATCAAACTCTGTTCTGCCCATACTTACGGTTACTACCATGTCTACATTATTAAGTGCGTAGTAGGGGGCAAGTAGTGATTCTATTATGCCTTGGTCAAAGTCTTCGTAGCGCACAGGCACCATAACGGTGTTAATTTCTGCGCTCACGCCGTTGTAATTAATAACTTGGCCGTCGAGTAATAACGCTGCAACACCTGAGGGGTTACTTTGGTTTATGTTTCTATCGAGTAAAAATGGGTCAAAACCCGTTAGTAATATTTTTTTAGTGCTGCCTGACGAAAAAGCAAGGTCGGTACGGCCTCTGCTGCCTTCCTCAAGTAGGGTTAATAAAGTATTTAGTTGAGCCTGCGTAATTGAAAATTTAGGTGATGTTGTGCGTATTACTTTGCTTGAAAGCAGGCGTGCCCAGTAGAGCTCTCGGTCGTCGTAATTATTGGTTTTTACTATGCGTTGCTTGGCGTTTTCCCACAGTTCAAAGCTAAAGTTTTGTACTAATATTTTTGCACTTTTGAAGTCGTTTAACTCTTTAAATTGTTGTTCAAAACTTGATACTTCTGGGGTAAATGCTTTTAAAACACTTGGCATAGCTGTTTGGGCTTTGTTGATACGCTGTTCTTCAACAGTTAAAGGGTTACTTAAAGCAGCGAATGAAGAGGCAATTAAGCTGGTCGCTAATAATACTTTGATCATGATACTCCTAATATAAAGCGATTGTTTTATGTGTAATTTACTATCCTACGATTGCTAACTAAGAGCAACCAATTAACGTTGAAACGACTGATATTTGCTTTTGTTGTTTGTTAAAAACCAAGGGGGCAAATTTTGCTCAGTATATCAAGGGTCTAGATTTACAGTTTATTGCTCATTGAGTTAATTACTATGTCTAGACCGTTATGAATAGAATACGAAAATACCTTTTTAATTGTTTTTTACATTGTATTTTTCCATCTAGTTCGCTCTCTCTTCTTCAATGATTATTGAGTACGTTAGCCAACTATCGCTGGGTACCAACTTGCAAGCACTACACCAAATAAGCCGACTAAAAATACAATGGATATCAACATCATTAAAGCAGCGGTGGCGATTGTTATCACTCTATTAAACGTTTTACCTGCATATCTGACTAACTCAGCTATAAGCAGCGGCATAATATAAGAACATACGCTAATAGTTAACACGGTTGGACCTGTAAACGTTGTTGTATCAATTCCTAGTGAGCCGAATATTAAAAACCAGGCAAAAATCATCAGCCTAAAAAATAAAACGCCGTTTGCTGCAAGATATAAACGTATCGCCCAAATTTTATGTTTAGTGATATTACGCTTTCTGGCCGCTTGTACGGCTAATATACTCGCTAAAATAACCACGCAACCACTAAGCATAGTCAACGCATGCATCAAGGTGTTACCAACGGTTCCTCTGGCTATCATAAGGTACATACCTGCTAAAGAGATGGTACAGGCTAACATTACGAACACGCGACCATTGTAGCGGTGAAACTTAGTATACTTTGCTCTTATTGCAGGTATTAGCTGTAAGCTACCACCAATTATCATCACGATGGCGAGTAACACATGCAGCGCGTACATTGAATTACCGGTGGGATCGCTGGCAACATAGGCGGAGCTATTTATACGGCTCCAGCCAGATATTCCCGTAGTGACCCCCGTAAGCCCGTATCCCAAGGCGAGGTAAATAACAAAACAGATTTGTGCCATCAATAGGCACGTGAACCACATTTTTTTACTCATCTCAAGTAGCTCATTGGGCGTTTTTTTTATTGTTTGCATTAACATGTGCTTTTCCAAAAAGTCTTTTCAATAGCTCAAATATAAAGACTTTCATGGTGATTGCTTCTCAAATTCGGAATTTGAGCAACGATATATTGATAGTTTTTTGTAATTAGCTAGGGCGGTATGGACACATTCACTAACAAAGTTTTTTTGCCAACATACATGTTAATTTGTACCATGTAATTCAGGCCACGTTGTTGGTTAAAACGTCATTTTAAGAGCACGCTATTATGCAAAATTATTCCCCTTATTATCTTCTTCTTTTTGTTTGTATGGGGTTAATGTTTTTAAATGCGCTGAAAAAAGATAAGCAGCTGGTTCATTATTTATTTGTGATATTTTGTGGCTCCCTTTGTATGGTGGCAGCACAAAAGCTCAGTGCGCAAAGTATAGGCGCGTATCAATATTTAATCGGGTTGTTCACTTGCGCAACATGTAATGTTTCATGGCTGATTGCAAGAACGTTATTTCGTGAGCATTCGCCAGTTTCCCGCAGGCATGTGACTTTTGCTGCAACCATTGCGGGCTTGATCATGTTTAATCAAACATGGCACTACTTAGTGAGCCTTGATCCTCAGCCTTTACCTACCAGTGATATAATGTGGCGTTTAAAGCAAGGGGTGAATGAGGTCACCATATTGCTTTCATCAAGTATCCTTGCGCTTTCTTTTTGGGAGGCGTTTAGAGGTTATAGTAAAAAAACACAGTCACAAAAAATGCAATCAATCATCTTTGGGAGCGCTTGGGTTTTAGCTGTGTTTAATGCAAGTATTTTTTCTAAGTTTATTTTTAGTGCGGCTGAAATTGAGCTGTATAACCCCATTATCATAACTTCATCTGCACTTTTAATCGTATTTGCAATGCAGGGAGTTATGCTGCTTCAAGCAAAAGTAATAAATAACCAAGCGCTTAAGCAAGAAGATGATATTGGCACTATTAACAATGACACATTTAATCTAAATGAAAACTGCAATCAAGATGTAGAGCCTGAATTGATAGTTGGCATTACAAAGCTTATTAATGAGCAGCAGCTTTACTTAAAAGCCAGCCTCAAAATTTCAGATTTTGCACAAGCGCTTATGGTGCCTGAGTACAAAGTTAGCCGAGCAATCCGCTATCACTATAAAGCAGCTAACTTTAATTTATTTATTAACCAATACCGCGTTAAGTATGCAAAAAAGTTATTAATAAACGATCAGACCAAAGAGTGGAGTATTTTAAGCATAGCACTTGAGAGTGGCTTTTCTTCTCTTGCTACTTTTAATCGCGTGTTTAAAAGTATTGTGGGTGACATTCCTAATGAGTATCGAAAACAAAACGGTGGCTACTATAATAAAGGTATACGGGAGCTTGTTGATTAGCCAGCTATGTTTAGTTCGCTGTAAATAAAACAAAAGAGTCTAATTTTAACTTTATATCAATGCTCTAAGTTTATAGTTTATTGCTCATTGAGTTAATTAATATGTTTAGACCGCTGCGAATAGAGTATAAGAATGCGTTTTATCATGTGTGAATCGTAGAAGAGGGCGTGAAAACACTTTTTTGAGTGATGACGATTTTAAGCATTTTTTACTGCATTGAGCAAACAATCCTTCGTTTTAGTATTGAAGTGCATTCGTGCTTCTTAGTGATCAATTTCTATCACCTGCTGATAAAAAATCCAAGATTAATTTGACCTCTATGGATTCTACTTTCGGTTCTAATGAAAATTAAAAACCGTTGTAGCAATACAACGGTTTTCTATATAGTGCTAGCCACATGGGCGTTAGCCCGAAGTAACCTTTGAACACCTTCGCTTTATTCGTCAGGCCCTTTTAAGGTGAACACTAAATGTTTACGCATATCTTTTAAAATAACGCCTTTTTTAAGCATTGCGCCGCTTAAACGCTTTTGCCACTTTAATAAGTCAGGCTCTGCGGCCGCTAAGGCTTGCTCGTTTTCAAACTGAAAGCACAGCAGTAGTGTACTTGGAAATAAGTGATATTCCACATCAAACCAGCATTGCAGCATGCCTGGGAGCTCAGTGCGGCCTTGTTCTTCTAATTTTTCAGCTGTATTAAGCACAAGTGTTTGCTGCTTTATTTGCACTGCAGAGAGTTTTTTCATTAATAAAATCCAAGTTAGCGGCTAAAAAATGCAGCCGGAATGCGGGCATTATACGCAAGCTTGTAGGCAGGCAACAACTTTGAAAGGGAGTTAATGTTTAATAGAGTGTATCAGCTTAAAAACTGGAGGGGATGTCGGAAGGCGCCCTAGGGTTTTGCCAAGTTGCTTGCAACAACTAGGGAGTGGTTGTCGCAAGCCGCTTTTAGAACCTCATCGCATTACGCGCTTAATACTTATAAGAGGTATTAATTGGGTCGGTTTATTTGGATCGGCGCTTGTCTAGTACATAACGTACGGCCATTCTTGCAACACCCGCACCAATACCCGAAACTACCGCCCATGTAACGGCCTCTTTGAGATCGGTTTCTTCGCTTGGTCTATCTTTTGGGGCTGGTTCGTTGGTAACCTTTTCCCACGATTTTTGTAAAGTTTTCCTTGTTAACATACCTGCTGATGCAGCGGCCAGACCTATACCTATCGTCGTAATTAGCTGTTTATTACTCATATTACCCTCGATTATTTAGTTGTAGCGTGAGTTATCAATATGTAACTCTTTAAGTAAGAACAGTAGTACCAGCAATTTACATACCGATAGACTCTGAAGACTTTAAATCAGGTTTTAAGCGGCTATTATTCTCTTTGTGTAATTTAGTCGTTTTAAATCACACTTAAGCATCAGCTAAGTAACTAACGTAAAGCCTGTGCCACTGTGCTCAGGTCTATTTTTGAGGCATTTACTCTGCAAATTAACTTACCTTCCAGTCGGCTTATCTGTACATATAGTAAACACCATCGCCCTATGCTTTAATATTAAAAAACAAGGGAGGGCGTTATGAGTAAAAATCGATTTTTATTTAATAAATACGTTGCGGTAATGGCTGTGTCGGGCACTTTGGCTGCACCGGTAACTGTGCTTAGTAACGAGCAAGGGCCGCTAGTTAAGCAGCTTTGTGCTAGTTGCCATAGTTTAAATAACCTTGAGAGTAGCGCGGGTTATAGTCAGCAGGACTGGCAAACATTAATAAGCTATATGGTGGATACGGGCGAGGGTGCTGCGCTTAGTAAAGATATAAGCGCTTATTTAGCTGAGCATTATCCTGTTAATAACAAGCGCGAGTCTAAGGTTGTTACGGGCGATTTAAAGCTTAGCTTTAAGTACTGGCAAGTGCCTACTCTTGGGCAGCGCGCTCGCGATCCGGTACAAGGTAAAAACGGACTTATTTGGTGGGTTGGCCAGTGGGGTAATATTTTAGGTAGATTAGACCCTAAAACCGGCGATATGAAAGAGTACACACTGCCAAGTGGTACCTATGCGCACAGTGTGTCGCTTGATAAAAATCAAACTCCTTGGTTTTTAGGTAATAAAAATGGCACGGTTGGATATTTAGATTTAAAAACCGAAAAATTTAAAGTGTATAAAATGCCCGATAAAAATGCCCGCGACCCGCATACTGGTGTATTTGACGAGGCAGGTATATTTTGGTTTACCCTGCAGCACAGTAATATGGTTGGCAAGCTAGATCCTAAAAGCGGTGATATTCAGCTGGCTACTTTACCCACTAAAGGCTCACGGCCATATGGTATTAAGCTTGATTCAAACGGCACGCCGTGGGTGTCGTGTAATGGTAGTAACTGTTTGGTTAAAGTTGATAAAAACTCTATGGAGCTTAGTGAGATTAAACTCCCTGGCGCCAAAACGCATGCAAGGCGACTTGCCATTACGCCTGACGATATGGTTTTTTATGTTAACTCTGGTATGGGTAAACTTGGCCGCTATAACCCAAAAACCAAGAAGATCACCCAGTGGGATAATCCCAGCGGTGAAAACAGTCACCCGTATGCAATTGAATATGCCGATAACGCCATTTGGTTTAACGAGTCAGCCAAACGCCCTGAAACCTTAGTAAGGTTCGACCTTAATACCGAAACCATGCAGAGCTGGCAAATTCCGAGCAAAGAGGGGATTTACTCAGGTTTAATTAGGCACATGCGCATGGGGAATAATGGGCTGATTATTCACCAAACAGCGACGAATCAATTAGCTGAAATTACATGGTCTGAGTAATAAATTTTCCTTTTGTAAATATATTTATATTAAAACTGCTATCGCTTGTTATTAAGTTTGTTTATGTGGGTAGGAGTTTTTTACAAAATTTGGCAATTTTTACTCTAATAATAAGAGTGTTAGCACGGGGTTTTGTTTTATATTGTTGATTTTAAATGATAATTACTTGGTTCGGGTTTTGCTTGGTAGTAAGTGTATTTTCTTAAATAAATAAAGGAGTTATTATGAGTACCGTTATTACTGGGTTATTCGAAAGTGCATCACAAGCAACACTCGCAATTTATAGATTAGAAGCTTTAGGTATTAATGAAGCTGATATAAGTATTGTAGCCAACGACTCATACGCAAAGGAAGATTTTGCTGTAGACGAAGGTACTAAAGCTTCTGAAGGCGGCCTTATTGGCGCGGCTTCGGGTGGTATTCTTGCTGCAATTATTGGTGGTTTCACTGCCGTAGGGACTGTAGCAACAGGTGGTACTGGTTTATTAGTTGCCGGACCATTAGTCGCTGCATTTGCTGCTGGTGGCGCAGGCGCCGCAGTAGGTGGTACTTTAGGTGCCGCAATTGGTGCGTTTATCCCTGAGCACGAAATTAAGTATTATGAAGATGCCATTGAAAAAGGCTCTATATTAATTGGTATTAAGTACGATAGTGACAACAAAAACGCTATTGAAGAAATACTTAATAATGCAGGCGCAAGCAACGTATCTACAGCGTAACGCTAGCTAATTAATTAAAAAGGTGAAACTTGGTTTCACCTTTTTTTGTGCTTGCTTTTTAGTGCGGAGCAATAATACTTAATTAATTTTAAGGATTAAATCTTACGCTAACTGCGATAAAAACTTCTGATATAGAACAACTAAATAACGTAATTTTTTGTCATTAAATGGACCCATTTATACTCGGATTTTTTAGACATGCTTTGATTATAAAAAATAAATACCCCTTATAAATATAATGCGTGAAGAGTATCTTAGAGGGCTTATTTAGATTGGCGCTTCTTAAATTTATAACGTACGGCCATTCAACCAACACCAACACTTGAGACTACCGCCTAAGTAATAACTGCCTCTTTAAGATCCTCTTTTTCACTTGGCTTATCTTTTTTGGTGGGACGTTGGTAATCTTTTCTCACGAGCTTTGTAAATATGCCTTGGTTTTCACTTAATCTTTGAGTGAAAGTTAGCTCATTAATTAAATAGCTATTTAGTTAAAATTATTTTTAATCAATAAATTACGACTAAAAAATACATAAATATATGTTTGCACATAGGACTGGTATAGACATTGAAACTACTTGTTTAATAGCCGCTTAATTTAGCGTTATTGTTTTATTAATTTGATACTAAACCAGGAGATGATGATGAATTGTTTGCAGTTTGATTCAAAAGCTAAAAGAAGTTTAAACCGCGTTTTAAAACCTGCTTTTGCAATATTATTTACCAGCGTTTTACTACAAAATAGTGCACTGGCTAATGTAAACGTTGAAATGCACCAAGTTACTAAGTCGGGGCAGGGGCAATTACTAGGCACTATTACACTAACAGAAAATGATCACGGCGTTGTTTTTTCACCAAACTTAAAAGGTTTAACGCCTGGGCAGCATGGCTTTCATGTTCATCAATTTGCTAGTTGTGAACCCAAGAAAAAAGGCGATGAGGTAGTGCCTGGTGGTGGCGCTGGTGGGCATTTCGATCCAAAAGCTAGCGAGCATCATGATTATCCTTGGGCTAACGGTCATTTAGGTGATTTACCGGCGTTGTATGTAAATGAAAGTGGCCAAGCTAAATCGCCTGTTTTAGCGCCAAGGCTCACGCTTGAACAACTTAAACAACACGCAGTGATGATTCACGAAGGAAGTGACAACTATGCAGATGAGCCAAAGCCATTAGGCGGCGGTGGTAGCCGCGTTGCTTGTGGCGTAATAGAGTAAATATAAGGAGAATGTTATGCCATATAAAAACCGTGACGAACTACCTGAGTCGGTAAAAAGTAATTTACCTAAACATGCCCAAGAGATATATCAAGAGGCGTTTAATAGTGCGTGGGATACCTACAAGGACCCAAGCGATAGAAAAAACGACGACGACCGCGAAACCACTGCGCACAAAGTGGCTTGGTCTGCGGTTAAAAATAGCTACAGTAAAAATGATAATGGAAATTGGGTTAAGTCGAGTAACTAGTTTTGATCAAACTAACAAAGCTAAAGCATTAAAAAGCCGCTACAGCTTATTGTAGTGGCTTTTTTATAGAGCCCAGTGATTAATCACTTTTCTATTTATCCGTTAAACAATACTTTACGGCGTGTTTGAGTAAAATTGGTAAGCAAAACCATAAGTACTGCTTTAAACACGAATGTGAGTTTGGTTTAAATTTACGTTATTATTTGTTTGTATTAGCCAAGCCAGAGAACACTTTGAATTATTTAGCTCATCTTTATTTAGCGCAGCCCACAGCCGATTCTCACTTTGGAAACTTGTTAGGTGACTTTGGTGGTAAAAGGCATGTAGATCACTTACCAAATAGGGTTAAAAACGGGCTCGATAACCACTATTTAGTCGATAAATTTACAGACTCCCACCCTTTAGTAAAAACCACTAAGCAGTACTTTTCGCCCGAGCGTAAACGTTTTGCTGGTGTGGCTATTGATGTGGTGTTTGATCATTTTTTAATTGTGCATTGGCAGCGCTTTAGCAAGCAACCTTTAAGTGATTTTAAGTACACCAGCTATCAGCTTTTGAATAATCGCATACCTGTTATGCCGCCGCGCATGCAGCATGTTGTAACAAGTATGACCAAAAACGATTGGTTTAAAGAGTACGAAACCGTTGAGGGAATAGGAGTAGCACTTGATAATATTGCTAACCGCATCCGTTTTACTAATAACTTTGCGGGGGCGGCCGATGACATAACGCGTAACTACGATGAATTAGAAGCCGTGTTTTTAGCGTTCTTTCCGGAGCTAATTAAGCATGTAAGTGAGTTTGACCTTGAAAGCACCCCAAAAATGGCATAAAGCGCATTATTTAAAGTTTTTATCAATTGTTAACCTTTTGTGATAATTTAAGGTGAAAAAAACGCTACTCTAATACAAATTAACTTTTGAGTGTTTTTAATGAATCGCAATTACTTGGTTATTGTGAGCTTTGCTGTTTTAGCTGCATTTCAATCTGGTGCTGTATTGGCTTTCGACTTTGACTTAAAGTCGGTACGAACCACTATTTCAAACCCTAACACTAGTCACGCGTTAATATACGACGACTTGGCTGGGAGTAATCAAAAAACACTGTTTTCGTTAGAGCCCATAAACAACCAACGTGTGGGTGTGTTTTTTGATATTAACGACATTGAAATTGGCTACTCTGCCGATATTTTTGAAGATGATGTTGAAACAAAAACACAAGATATACTGCTTTCATATAGAAAGTTTAAAAATTCTAAAATCACTTTTAATTATCAAACGCTTGAAGGACTGCAAAGCACGGCTAGCAATTTAAGCGGCAATCAAACGGATCAAATTTTCTCGCAAAATACACGTTCAACCAAGTTTGAGCTATCTGGTCAACACAATTTTTATACCTTTAACAATAAAGAGTCTTTGTTTGAGCATTTTTTTCTTAATAGGCCAAAGCTAAGTAACAAATTTGATTTGTCGTTAAGTATTGTTGGCGCGTGGTCTTTCAAGCATGTATCTCTTGAGAATAAAGATAATATTGTATTTCAGGCTGATTTTTTAAATTCGTCTGCACCAAAGGTCACTAAGTTAATTTCTAATTCGTATGGAGCGAGTATTGGCTCGCTTTTATCATTTTCGTTACCGCATAATGTTCACGTATTTGCTGAATACAAAGTAGGTAAGGGGAATATTCGAAATACAGACCCTGGGCTGGGGTTAAAAGATTCGGGCGGTGAAAAAGTTGAAGCGTACGGCGGTGGAATGTCTTGGACTTCTGACAATAAAAAACTTATGGTTGTACTACGAGCATGGGAGCAAACAGGCCGGCATATAGATACTTCTTTTGGTGATTTGTCAGTAATTAAGTTTTTTTAGTATTGAGCACCGAAATAGTGAATTTACCAGGAATACTATGAGTAATAATAACGCAGTACCTCAGGCTTATGTGAAGCAAGAGGAAGGTTATAGAATAAAAGCCTTAAGGTTATACCCTTGGGTATGCGGGCGTTGTGCTCGTGAGTTTGAGTACTCTAATTTGCGTGAGTTAACGGTGCATCATGTTGATCATAATCACAGTAATAACCCTGAAGATGGCAGTAACTGGGAGCTATTGTGTATTTATTGCCACGATAATGAACACAATAAATACCATGAACATATTATGTATGGCGGGTCGACTACAGAGCGAAAAGTTGAGGCTGCAACGCATTCCCCATTTGCCGATTTAAAAGCGCTGTTAAATAAATCAAAGTAATAGTTGAGCCACGTTAATGGTCAAATGAACAGGTTAAAATTTTATAACAGCGATTATTGGTTTAATAGTTATTGTAAAATATAAGCTTTAGCGACTATTTTCCATTCATTATCTAGTTTAGCTAATGTTAGTGCATCGTAAAAACGGTTGGTAGAGCGAAATAAAACAACAGCTAAACGATCGTCAACTATGTCCATACTGATAACTTCACCATCGAGGTTTCCACCCGCTGGGTTTTTATTTGATGCCCATTGGTTAAGTACACTGGTCATATCTTTATACGACTTAATAACGTCTTTACCGTCGTCGTTTTTTACTACGCCAACCATTGTTGCGTGCTCTGCTGCAAATGCGCGAAATAAACGCGCCTTACTCGCCTCCCCTTGACCTTGAAAGTAGTCGTTTACTGCGGCTTTTATCGCTACTTTATCTGAGGCTTGATCAGCCAATGTACTAAACGATAAAAAGGTAACACTTATAATAACTAACAATGATTTCAACATAAAACTCTCTACTGCTAATAATGAACAACGCACTAAATTTAAGGCTGCTGGTGTAAACTAAAGCAGCCTCACAATATTATATTTAAATGAAACTTTGTTTATTAAAGCTCTTTTGCTGTTTTGTCTTTTATGTCAAACCAGTTTGAGTCGGCTGAAGTAATAAAGCCTGGTACGTCTTTTAGCCATTGTTTTTGAACTGATTTATCAAGATTTAAATAAAGTTTGTTTTCAACAATTTTGAACGCTTCTGGATCTACGTCAAACTTTTTCTCCATTGATACACCAAACGCACAAAAGCCACCAAATTGTGGTGCGTACTTTTCTGGATTCGCTCTAAATAAGTCGCGGTGCTTAGCTGAGGTGAATTTATAAATGGCATTTTTATGTGTTGAAGTATATTTAGAGCTGCCTGTTACTGCTTTGTTTTGGGTAAAGTAAGCAACGGTATCGTAACCACTAATTGCAATATCGTTAACGTCGGCATTTGCGTCTATGTCTGCTGCAAAGCTTAGTGAACTGGCAAGTACAGATGCTGCAAAAAAAGCTGATTTAGTGAGTGTCGAAAATCTCATGTGTATCTCCAAAGGGTAATTTAATTAGTATGTTTGTTTAAAACTCAACTGTACTTTATCGTTATTTTTTGGTTAATATGCGTCTATTAGTCTATATTTTCATACCAATAACCCAAAGAGACGCTTATGGACGTACTTTCGAGTGTACTGAGTCACTTTTCACTTAACGCCAATGTGTTTTTTAGTGGAAACATGTGCGGTACGAGCGACTTTAGTGACGATCAAGGTGTTGGGCATTTACATTTATTGCGCTCAGGTACTCTAAAAGTGCGCAGTAACAGTGGCTTTGAAGTGGTTTTATCTACGCCTTCGGTTATATTTTTTCCTCACTCTACAGGGCACTGTTTATTTTCGGATAAAAGCGATGGTGCTGATTTAGTGTGTGCACAAATTAGCTATCAAAGTGGAGGGCATAGCCCTTTATTGCAGGCGCTGCCTTTTTGCTTAAATTACGAATTAACGGGTAATGGATTATTAGAGCAGAGCGCTTTTTGGATTTTTGAAGAGGCATTTAAAGACGCCAGTGGTAAGGATTTAATTATAGATCGCTTATGCGATGTATTTTTAATTAGTGTGCTGCGTAAGGTATTGAAAGAGGACACAATTAAAAGCGGGATGATGGCAGGGCTTGCTCATCCTCAGTTGGCTAAAGTATTAATAAAAATACACCAAACCCCAGAGCAAAGCTGGTCGCTTAGCGCTATGGCTGAGGAATGCTGCATGTCACGCTCTAAATTTGCCGACACGTTTAAGCGTGTAATTGAGCAAACACCGGCTGATTATTTAGCTGATTGGCGCTTATCGGTCGCTAAAAAGCTTATTTTAAAAAATCAAAATATGGATTTAGTGGCTAATCAGGTTGGTTACGAAAATGGCTCTGCACTTGCCCGTGTATTTAGAAAAAAAACAGGGCAAGCGCCAAAAGAGTGGTTATTGAGCCAGCAGTAAACGTTCAATTTTGTAAGTTAGCTGCATCCGTTGTAATTAGGTAGTTTGAATCGAGTGACCAAAAATTATTTTCGAGTTTTTGCAAAGGTCGCTTTCTAGAACCAGGCGATGCCTTATGCAGTATCAAATTAATAAGATCTGAACTGACCGCAGGATCACTATGAAAGTAATCATGACCTATTAAGCTGCCAGATTTAGGTACTTTAATTAGGCTTACGTTACCTACAGAAGTAAATATGTCTTGCTCGTTTATGTTTACATCTTTTGTGTTTAATCGACCAAAGCTTAAGCTGTTTGTTAGCCACTGTGAAATACCCAATGCGCTATCTTCTTGAGAGGTGTAAATGGTGATTTGTCCAAATGCAGGTCCAAATTGCTCAGCCATGAGTCTTTGTTTAATAATACCAAAATCGAGATCGGGGGCGGCTAAAATTAAGTTTTCAATACGCAGGTCTTCTCGAGGATTTCCGCCACTGGCTCTGTTTTCAATTATAAGCTCTCTAAGAGTTGTGGTTACTACGTCTGTACCACGGCTATGCGCAATAATATGAATGTTTTCAATTTCAGGATTTTTAAAAAGTAGTCGCAAGGTTTCTTTTAAATGAAAAATAGTAAATTGACCAGACTCTTTATCTTCAAAATAGCCGGTTAATCCTGTGGCGGCAGCTGGCCAAGAGTAAACAATAGGTACGCCTTGTCGGTTCAAAAAATGCCAAATACCGGCAAGGGTAAACACCGATTCGTTAAAGGTATTATTAAAACCATGCACGAACAAAATAACGTCTTTATTATTACTGCTTTTTAAACGCTGATTAATGTTTTTGTTTAATTGGGTTTCGTGAAAAATTTTGCGTTCTAAAATATCTTCGTCAATTTGGAGTTTATTTTTTACCCGTCTAAATTTATAAGGCGATAAAGGAAAGCGACCTAATTCATCCGCTTTTTCCATTACATACGTTAAATTTGCGGAGCGATTTTTAAGATTACTTTGCTCTAATAACTCCCCCCACAGCAAGGATTTATCGCCAAAATTTACTTTTGCTACACCGTATGCAATGGATGGCGAACGACTTGCGTTATACATAACCCCCTCTTTTTCAGAAATTGCTCGGTCTGTAACATAGAGTAACTCCATACTTGTAGTATGCAGGTTTTTAGGTACTTGGGATTCTGAATAAGGCGTGCTTACATATAAATTGGGTGTAGGCATTAAAGCTGGGTTTGAAGTACAGGCAGATAGCAAAATAATCAGCAAAGGCGCGAAAATATAGGATTTACCGTGAGGGTGAAAAAGCATGCTTATTCCTTATTTTCGGTTTATAAATTATTCTAAAGAGGTAAAGTATAAAATTAGCACATAGAAAGTAACATATTTATTACCTTTCACACATCACATACTAATTTTATAATATATTGTTGCGTTAACGAGGATTAAAAACAAAAACACCCGAGCTTATAAGTAGCGAAAGCTGCAGGCATTGTTTTTTGGGGGAGTTATAAAGTTAAATCTTAATCGCTTCAGTAGGCGTTGTTGATAATCCACTAAAATACTTCATTACCAATTGGCCTTGGCTGTTTTGCTCTATTACTAAGTAATTGTTTGAATTAGGGTAGTAAAAGCTATTTTTAGACATCGTAATAAGTTTTGTTTTATCGCCACCAGTGCGCTTTGAATACAAAACGTTATTTTCAAAAATTAGGCTGCGTAAGGTGTTTTCATCAATTTGGTAATCACCCAATACGGGCGCTAATTGCTGCTCTGTTACATCTGCTTTTTTAAACTCGGGAAGTGCAATACCTAGTGCTCTGGCTGTGAGTTTTTCGTTGATAAAAATAGGGTTTATGTGGTTTGAATTAGCCAGTACTGCCACATATAGCTTTTGCTCTGGAATATAGCGTGCGTGCGCTAAAAAGCCATTTATTCCGCCAGTGTGTCTAACTACGGTGTATTCATTCAAAGGCTCAATAATTAATCCGTAACCGTAGGATGAAAAGCTGCCGTCGTTAAGTTTAAAAGGGCTGACCATCTTCTCATAACTTGCTTTACTAATAAGCTTGCCAGACGCTAGTGCACTAAACCAAATGTTTAAGTCAGTTGGAGTAGATATAAGCGCACCTGCGGCATAGGGCCAATCCATATTAATGTAGCTGGTGTTGATAAACCCTTGCTCTGTTTGCTCATATCCGGCTGCACGGTGGGCAACAATTTCTTGGCCTTCATAACTACTCTGGTTCATTTCTAGCTTTTTAAATATGTGTAGTTCAATAAAGTCTTTATAAGACTGGCCACTTGCTACCTCGATTATTTTACCAAGCAGTGAATAGCCTGTGTTCGAATAAGCCATTGTTTCGCCGGGTTTAAACACCATTGGGTGTTTGGCAAATCGCGCTAACGTATCGTCAACGCTGGTGGGCACTTGTATTTCTTTATCGAATAGGTCGTCATCATCTGTGTAGTTGGCGATGCCTGAAGTGTGGGTTAATAAGTTTTCGATTGTGACGAGGTTGCCCTCGGTGGGGAAGCTTGCAACATACTTATGAATATCATCGGTAACCGCTAGCTTACCTTGCTCTTGCAACATCATAATTGCAGCTGCAGTAAATTGTTTTGAAATAGAACCTAAACGTAAAACGCTTTGCTCATTAAGTGCAATGTTATGTTCAAGGTTGGCAAGCCCGCGCGTTCCTTTGAAAAGTACTTTGCCATTTTTACTTATAATTACAGATACCCCAGGCTCGTTTTCAGCAAGGTTTTCGTTAAGAATTTGCTGATATTGCGAGGCCGTTGGGTTTGCTTTTACAAGGCTGGGTGTTAATAGCGTGAGGGCTAACAAACAGCTAGCGTAAAATGGCTTAATCATATTCATCCCTTTTAGTTTTTATACCAAACCTGTAGATAGGTTTAGCGATCCTTGTGTTTTATAATGAGTTAATATTGCACAGCTAAAAAGTAAACACAATTATCGGATTTTATAGGGGCTCAGTAATAGGTATAATTGCTGCGTTTATTGGTTGTTATTAAATTCTTACAAGGAAGTTGTTGATATGCCTGATGTAACTGCTCTATTTTATATTGCTATTATGGCTTTTTATTTATTGCGCTCAAATGATGGAAGTAAGTTAATTATAACTACGATCGTTTTAGCTGCTATCCCTCTCTTTACGGGCGACTATTGGCAGTGGTTGCAATTAAGTGGGCTGTTAAGTGTCATTATTTTAATTATAGAAAAAGAGAAAGCAGGGGCTACCGCAGGCGGTGCAATTGGGGTGTTAGTCGCTCTATTTATTGGGGCTTTTATTGTAAGTGTAATTATTAATACAGGATTGACCTTTTCGAGTAATTTTAAGCTTTCTACTTTTGAAGTTAAAGCTCCCTTAAGTTACGAATGGTCTACTCATATTGTTTGGCTGTATTGTCTTACTTTTGTTATACCGCTATTTGCCATTTTACGCGGTATTAAAAAGCCCGTAGCATTCTTTGGCACTAATTTAATCGCACTCGCTTTAGCTGTATTACCACACTATTGCGGCTCATTTATTTATGGGCTTATGCTAAGCGTCGCTATTATTACTTCTCTTTATTTAGTCGCTTTCGTGTTTAAAACAGATTCTGAACAACGCTTTATGTTTACGTATATGGGTATGAGCGGACTACTAACAAGCTGTATAGTTAAAGGTGTAATGGTGGCCTATTTTTAAACTTCAGCTGTTTATTTTATCCATATTAAAACCAACCTGCTGCAACTTGTAGTGGGGTAGGGTCGCTTTTTTCAGATACCCAAAATACTAAGGCTTGCTTTGTTGGCGATACATTATTAGCGCGAGGCAGGGTTAAGTCAGTTAATGATAATTGCTGCTTAGTTTGCATGTTACTTTGCTCGTAACCAATAACCACAAAGTCGTGTTTTAACTTATGGCCTGCGTTTTCGCCGCTGTGTATTTGTGTTTCTATGCCAAAGCCTAACAGAGCTACATGGGCTATTAAGTTTTGGTTAGTATTATCTTTGGTATTAACAGTATCGTATTCGAGATTAATTTTACTGTTGTTTATAGTCGCTTTTAAATTACCCAAATAAGGGGCTTTAGCGACAGGAATAGCTTGCTTATAAAACCAACCTTGCCATCCGCGGCCGTTAACCATAAATCCAGGGGTTGCTACAATCCTACTTTTACCGAGTGCCTTATAAGTACGTTGTCTTTTACTAAAAATAGCAGAGGCAAACGGGTCTTTCCATCCTAAATAATCCCAATAAGTAACATGAAAATTAATAGGGATTAAATCAGTCCATAGCTTTTCATCATCTGTAAACGTTGAAATCCAGCGCTCTGCTGGTGGGCAACTACTGCAACCTTGCGATGTGTAAAGCTCTAAAAAGGTAGTCGGATTAGCTGTACTGGAAATAGTTACTTGCTCAGCAGCTTGGCTTTGAAAGCAAAAAATTATTAACCCAAAAAATACGATAAGGAATGGACGATATAATGTTTTAGAAAGCATGCTGTGGCTCAAAAAGGCTAATATTCACCTTAGCATAAGTGACTTTTAAGATTGAAGTATCACGAAATACTCACAATTGAATCACGTTTTAACTCCATATTTAACTTATTGAAAACTTAATTTGAACACTCGCTCAAGCTATGCTTTAATCGTTGCTCAATTATTGAGGAACTTTACATGATTAAATTTTATTTTCACCATACTCCTAACCCAATGAAGGTTGCACTTTTTTTAGAAGAAACAGGCTTGCCGTTTGAACTTGTTCCTCTTGATACTTTAAAAGGTGAGCAACATACACCTGAATTTAAAGCAATTAATCCAAACGCTAAAGCACCAGCAATTGTTGATGGTGAAACGCGTGTGTTCGATTCGAATGCTATTTTAATGTACCTTTCTGAAAAATATAAAAAGCTAGAAGGTAAGAGCGATGACCGCGCTGAAATGCTGTCGTGGTTAATGTTTATCGCATCTGGTTTAGGTCCGTATTCAGGGCAAAGTGTTCACTTTAGACATATGGCACCAGAAGGGCTTGATTACGCGGTTAATCGTTATTTACGTGAAGCGCAGCGCCACTACGAAGTACTTGATACACATCTTGAAGGTCGTGACTTTATTGTGGGTGATACATACAGTATTGCTGATGTTTCTGCTTGGGGCTGGATTGATAAAGCACCGGTTGTATTAGGCGAAGAAGGTTTAGCACCGTATCCAAATCTTAAGCGTTGGTTTGAAAGCATTGATAGCCGCCCAGCGGTTGCACGTGCACGCGTAATTGGTACTGATGTAGCATTTAAAAAAGAGTTTGATGAAGACGCTAAAAAAGCGTTTTTCCCTTCAAATTACCCAAAAGTATAAAAAGTACTTAATACTAAACAGCAGAGCCAGCTAGCTGATCTGCTGTTTAGTATTTTATGGATGTGTGAGCGCCTCTTTATTTTCATCTGCCACGAATAAATTAACTTCCTCTGTATGCTGGCTTACGCTATTTCTTTTTAGGGCGATGTATAGGTCTGAGTGAATGTATATGCCCTCTGTTCCTGACTTCATACCGGCAATTTCAAATCATGAGAGCAGCTGGCGTTTTCTGCCTGCAAGTATAAGCCTTATATCGCGCTTTTTAAATATAACGTCGAGGTCGGCAATGATTGGTATTTTCTTTTATGTGATTAAAGTGATTGCTAAATTAACTGGCATGAGGTTGAACACATGGTTCATCCACAGTAATTTAAGCATAGATCCAAAGAAATAAAAAACGGGCCTTCATGAAGTTATAAGTATTCACATACAAATTATTTAGGCTAACTTAAAGCCATATATCCTAAAACTTGACTCCGAGGGTATGCTATTAATTTAACACCTTGTTGATAGCTAGGCTTATCAACAAGGCGATACTGAATTATTAATTTTTAGTTGCTTCGAGGTTTGAAATATTTTTTGTATATTCTACACGGTGATTTATATGGACATTAATTATTGTAGTGCAGAGTTCGCAACAAAAATAATAAGGTTATAATAATCGATGAATTTAAATAGGTACTAAAAGTATTAAAAAACAAAGGATAACCCCTCCACCTCTAATTTACACGTAAGCTTATTTACTTTGGGAGTTGAGTTATTACTCGTCAATCAAGTTGGTGTTAGTCTTGCAACTGCTTTTATGATGATAAAGTGAATTTATTAGTCGTATTTTCAATTATCAATAATTTTTATTAATTAGTGTTAGTAGTTTTACTAAACCACTATTTATTTAATGCGGAGATAATAGCCATGAAAGCGAATATAAGCAGTGGAGATAAAGCCACTAAAGTGGGCGGTATTTTTAACAGCGAACATAAAGCTAAAGCAACCTTTGATATTTTAAATAATGACGAGAACTTTGTAAAACAAAGCATAAGGCTAATTCCACCTCACGATCAACATTACGATGAAAAGGTCGAGCCTGAAGATAAAAAAATTGCTAAAACTATGTTGAAATCACACTTAGTATTTGCCGTAGTTGGTCTTGTTGTTGGTGTGTTCATTGCCAGTATACTCTTTTTATTAGAGTTTGAATTTTTACAACAACACATCCTAGAAACATATGTTTCGATAAGTATTCTTTGTACTTTTGTTGGTGTACTAATTGCTGGAGCTTTTTCGTTAAGGCCAGATCACGATGATTTGATCAATAATATAAGAGAAGCAACTCGCTCGGGTCTGTGGGCGATTGTTGTACATACTGATTCCCACGAGGAAATGGAAAAAGCAAAAGATCTTATGCAGCCACACGCTGTATCAATATCGACGACTTTATAATGCTAATTGATTTAATAATTTAACCAACAAGGTTGTATAGTAGCGTTGTTGGTTAAACCGTATTATAACTTAGCTGCTCTATTGACGTGACTTCATTATCAGAAGCCTGTTAAGAATTTAGTTATTTTAGCCCATTAAATAGCTTATGTAGTGAATTGAAAATAACTTACACAGTTATAGGGGGCTTAGCTGTTCAACGAATAATAAAATACAGTGACTCTTTTTTATTTTTATTGCCGTTTATAATTTACAACACGGCTAATTCTTCCTAATTGGTATGCGCTTCAAATAAGTCAACTTCGTCGGTAGGCTGGCTTACTCTATTTTTTTGTAGCGCAACATATAGATCGGAGTGAATATATATACCTTCTTTTCCTGACTTCATTCCTGCAATATCAAACCACGAAAGTAGTTGGCGTTTTCTACCTGCAAGTTCAAGCCTTATATCGCGCTTTTTAAATATAACGTCGAGGTCAGCAAGCATAGCCATTACGCTTAAATCTAAGTGAGTAAAGCAAGGCACAGCGTCAATTATTACACATTGGGTGTCGTCTTTTTGCCTTGCGTATTGCTCAAGTAATCTGCGTTTAAAGTAGCTGGCATTAAAGTAAGTTAAAGGTGAATTAAAGCGATAAATAAACACGCCTTGGACTGCCTTTGCTTTATCTGTGGCGTCTAAGCTTCTTACTACTCCGTTAACATCTACGCCGAGTATATTGTCGGTTGGGCGCATAACAGTGCGAATAAATTGAAATAACCCCAGTAATACAGCAAGTGTGATCCCTGGTATAACGCCAATAAATAACACCGCAAGTAAGGTGGCTGAGGCGAGATAAAATGCCTGTTTATCTTTTCGTTTTAATTGCCAAACAGCTTTTAAATCGAGTAAATGAACAGAAGCAATAATAAGTACAACACCCAGCGCTGCGCTTGGAATAAACTCAAGCGGGGCTGTTAAAAAAACGGCTATGACCGCGATAATAGCTGCTGCAATTATTGATACTAACTGCGTTTTTCCGCCTGTGGCATCGTTAACTGCGGTGCGTGAGTCGGCGCCACTAACTGCAAAACCTTGCGAAAGAGCTGACGCTATATTGGCAATACCTAGCGCTCTAAATTCCTTATCGGCATCTATGTCGTAGCCATTTTTAGCAGCAAAGCTGCGGGCAGTTAGCATCATACTTACAAAGCTCACGATGGCTAAGTTAAGTGCGGGTACCACTAGCTCACGAATAATTCCTAAATCAAAAACAGGAGTATTAAAAACGGGAAGCCCGCCAGTTACGGTGCCAATAGTTTTTATATCAAGTTGTTTTAAATCAAAAATCCATACTAAAATCGCACCAAATGCAATGGCAAACATTGATGCAGGCCACGTGGGTTTTATGCGTCTCATGGCAAAGTAAACCGCCAATGTGAACAAGGCCATTAACAAGGTGGGAACATGTGTTTGCGCTAGGTATGTGGGTACACCACCTAGGCGTTCAAGTAGGTAGCGCTCGTCAAAGGTAAAACCGAATACTTTAGAAAATTGACCAACAATAATAGTGATGGCTACGCCATTTAATAAGCCCATTAAAATAGGTTTAGATAAAAAGTCTGCTAATACGCCTAGCTTAAATTTACTAGCTATAAAACACCAAAAGCCGGTCATAGCGGTCATGGTGACAACAAGTTGCCAATGTTTAAAGCTGTCACCTGCAGCAAGAGGGGTTACTACGGCTGCAATAACGGCGCAGGTGGCGGCATCAGGGCCAACTATTAGTTGTTTGGAAGTGCCAAAAAGAGCATATAGCATCATTGGCAGTATGCAAGAGTATAACCCTACGGCGGCGTTAACACCGGTTAGTTGCGCATAGGCTATGGCAACAGGTAAAGCTACGGCAGCTACCGATAGCGCTGCTCTTACATCATCAGCAAACCATTGTCGCTCGTAGTGCAGCAATGTATCTAAACCCGGCATAAAATTATATAAACGCGACAGCACTTCAGTATCCTTGCTAATAGTTACAACGTTTTGATAGTAAATTTAATATTCAAATAAGTATAGCTAGGTGGGAGTGTTTTTTACGTAATACCCACTGTATTGAATTAGTTATTTACTATAGCGATGGAAGGTTATTTAACTCGGTAGACGACCACCTTTAACTCGGTAGGCGACCACCTTTAAAATTTATTATTTATAATTTACAATTGCTTAACTAACATCCTAAGTCTTTTAAGTTATACATAAAGTCTTTAAAGGTAAAAGTAGAAGGAAAGTTTTCTATTAATTTAACTTCCCTAATTGCTGTAACCCAATTGATTATAAGTTTAATGAGTTAAGGTAGGGGAGTATTGCAGGATAGGGGCTTGCACCGTAACTGTGATACACCCTAATAGGAAACAATAAACTTTAGCGACTAAAATAAAGTTTCACCGGTGAAACTCAGTCGCTGGATGAAGGTCTTGTGTTCTATTTTCTGCTATCAGTTAATAAATATTAATTATTTATCACTACACTTTCGTTTTTCGATAATTCTAAAGTGTTGAGCTATAAATGCTTTTCAATTGATATTAAAAGGGAAATTAAATGACTTTAAAAACAACACTTCTTTCAACCATTCTTTTATCTACGTCTACCTTCTCAGGTTTCGCTTCAGCCGCTGACGTTGAAGCCGGTGTAGTTAAGCGTGTAGTGAAAATAGGTAATTCTTCATCATTAGCTTTGAATGCACCAGAAAGTAATAATATAAGAAAGGCATCATCAGTAGCACGAGCCGCCGCAAGTGGTGTTACTTATTTTGAAATTGGGATTGTATATTCAACAAATTATGGTCAAGAAATCATTCAAGAAACTCAAACTTCTACCGGAGATCATGGCGGGGCTACGTTAAATGTATATCTATGGCAATATGGTTACGGAAATCCAACCAACGCTACAATGAATGGTATTTCTAAAGCCGCAGGATATACTCAATCTCGATGCGGCAGTGATTTGCATGTTTGTGCCTCTGGTGAAACCATAACAGGTTGGTTATATGGCTATGATTTTAGTGGCCAAGAATCAGGGCAATTTAATGTTGGTACGAACTCAACAGCATCCCCGTTTGGTTATTGGAGTGATTCAATTTATATAAATTAAAAGTTTAGCTAAATGGGAAGGGGTATCTTTTTCTTCCTCTTTAGCTAGATAAACTTTGTATTGTTTCTAAAATATTAAGCGCTCTTACTCTTAGTTGCGAGTCTCTTCCTGCCATTCCAAGTGACTGATCAAACTCCACTGATTTTTTTGCTAATGCTACGGTGTCATATTTTTCATTAGGGTCAAAGTTCATTTTAGGCGGTGCTCTAAGAGCCAAGCCTTCTTCAGGTGTTACTAACCCATTTAATTCCAAAGTGGAAGACATCTTAGATAATTCATTATAAGACATATTTTTAGGGTCATAGTGTTTGGCTATTTCTTGCAATTTACTCTCAGCATTAAGCCCTGCTTCACTAATTGTAATTTTGTCTGCCGTATTTTCATTTTTGACCGGAGTATTCGAGCTAGTTGTAGTATGAGGTGCATTACTTTGCGTTTGATAAATATGGCTTGCTTGGCTGTTACTGTTAATTAGCATGTTAATTCCTCCAGTGAATATGCTTTTTATGGGGTTATAGATAATAGAGCAAAAAACGAGCCAATAAAAAGGGGTAGTAATGCTGGCTTTAGTCTGGTTTTTACCATTGAGTGGGAATAATATTGCCGCTCTTTGAATCGTGGCGGCAAGGAAGGGGGGCTAACTTTTCTCTGATATTTAAAATAAAGCTTTCAAGTAGGCAATGTTAAAATGAAATATTGGGATTGAGATTGATACAAAAATAAGGGATATAAAAATTAATATCCATTTCAATTTTTTGAGTTCTTTTAGGTGATTGGCATTCTTAAGCGATTCATTTAGCCGCTGAATATTTAGTTCAACTTCGTGTACAGTTTCCTGAGCGACGTGCGCTAAACTTTCAATACTATCAACAGAGCTTTTTAAATTTCTCTCTGTTGCTAGTATATGGGTATCAACGCTCTTACTTTCCAGTGATTTCTTCACATATTCAGATAAAGAAATACCTTTCTTTTGCGCCTCACTATTTAAAGACGCTTTTAATTTATCGTCAATTCGGATGCTTAGAATAGCCATTCTAAAATACCTCTGGTGTATACGGGGGTAAACAAAGCGTATACGCCTATTTTTAAAGGAGCAACAGGTTATTTTAGATGAAAACTGTGTATGACAAAATGAGGTGATAGGCACGCCGTCGACTGTCGACAAATTACTACGTAATTTTCTACAATCGCGTGCAAAGGGGGCTCCCCCTTTAATCCCTTTTAAACATTAGAATAAAAATAATAGCCCTTGCACTTTTATCTCAATTGAATACAATCGGTGTATATACAATTGTAATTACAGGTGTGCTATGGGTACTATTAATATTCGTGTTGATGATGATTTGAAAGTGCGTTCTTATGCAGCATTAGAAAAGTTAGGTATAACTCCCTCTGAACTATTAAGACAAACATTAGAATATGTTGCACAAAGAGAAGCTTTACCATTCAAATCTGTGCTATTAACTAGTGACGACGAGGCGCTAATTGCTGTTGCAAAAGCCCGTTTAGCTGAACCAAAAACAGGGGTAAAGGTTTCGCTAAATGACCTATGAGTTAGAATTTGATCCTCGAGCGCTCAAGGAGTGGCACAAATTAGGTGCAACCGTACGTGATCAATTCAAAAAGAAGTTGTCAGAAGTCTTAAAGCACCCTCGGATTGAAGCGAACCGACTAAGAGAGCTGCTAGATTGCTACAAAATTAAGCTGCGTAAAGCAGGGTATCGCTTGATATATCAAGTACAGGATGAAAAGGTTTCGATTCTTGTTTTGGCTATAGGGAAAGGAAACAAGTCAGAAGCTTACAACGATGCAGAAAAACGAGTTTAGCTAAAACCCCTCAAATTTCATTTGGTCATCTACTCGATAAGAGAATCTTAATTTAGTTGCTTTGCGCTGCTTTCTTTCGATGATTTCAACGCTTATATTTTTTATTTCTGTAGTGTCTTTAATTGTCTCAAGGCTTCGTTTTATAACTAGCTTATTCAAATCTTTAAATAATGGGTATGAGTAAACTCTTTCCTTGTTCTTTGTTGTGTATAGTCCTAATTCATCTTTAAGCTCATCGACACCTATTTCAAAATAGCGGTCTTTCTTTTCGCTTATTTTCTGGCGTAGGAGTTGATATAAGTTACTTGCGTTTGTGTCTTTTAGCCGTGTGCTCGATATTAAAACTTGGGTGGTATATTTGCCCTCTATCATGCAAATATACGGCTTCATTTGACGGCTAAAGTTAATGTCTACGTAACCGCCACCGTCCTCATAGTCGCAGTATTCAGTGACGTTAAGTATACGATACCTTTGCCGCTAGGTTTCCTCCAAGGCTTATCTCCAGAGCGTGGTATGGGTGGTAAAAGCTGATCTTTCGGAATCCCTATTATTTGTTTTTGTAAGTCCAGAGTCGCGGATTGTAGTTGCTCATAGGCTGTGTTCATTTCTAGCTTGGCTATTTTCGCGTATTCACTAGCATAAATTCGGAATACTTGGCCTTGCTTTACTATTTTTTTAGAGTCCAGTTGAGCTATGGCCATAAATAAAACGCGCCTAGATGACAAGGGCATCTTAGATAGTGTTTTGTTGATATCGGTCTTATGCCGAACTTTCGTTTTACTAGATGTGTTTACTAATTCCATAAGGGATTTTCTTTATTTTTTGCGACCTCCTACAGGTTAAGGGATGGTTTACTTTTAGTTAATACCACCTTTATATTTTTATCCACAAGACTCGGTAGAATAATCATGTTTTTAATAAGGTTTGTATAATATAAAGCTACTTTTTTATAGGCGTAAAAAAGCCTGCATAAAAGCAGGCTTTAGTGTCTAGGGAAAGTTAAAATTTAGCGCGAATACCAAAGCTGTAACGGCGATCCGCTTCAGTGTACTTCCAAGCACCACCTAGTTCAGATAGGTAGATTGAAGGCTCACCCGTTAAGTTAGTCGCATTACCTACTAGCGTAATGTTTTCGTTAATATCCCAGCTTGCAGAGAAATCTAACTGACCTCTGTCGTCACGGTAGTTATTACCGTAAACAGTGCCTTCTGCTGAAATACTGCCGTCTGAGTTAATGTTTTCTACACGTTTCTCGTTTTCAGTATCTAAGAAACTGTCACGGTAGTTATAAGCGATACGAGTAGAGAACCCTTCGTATTCCCAAAATACTTGTAAGTTGTACGTATTTTTAGAAATATCTAATAACGGGTTTCCGTTTGGTTGTTCGCTGTCTGCATACGTGTAGTTTGCATTAATACCTAAGCCAGAAAATGCACCAGGTAAGCTTGTGAAGAACTGTTGGTAACCAACTTCAAAACCTTGTACTGAGCCGTTTTCACCGTTTACATTTTTAACTGTATCGATACCCGTTAGTCCTGCATCACGCAAGCCTGCAACATGGTTAAAGCCATCTGCATCTACAGGGAAGTCAGTTGCATCTGAGTAAACTAGGTTGTCTTGTGATACACCTGCAACGTCAAGCTGACATACTTGGTTCCACTGAGTTACGTTTTGACCTGTTGAAGTGCTTGATGCAGCTTGACAGCTACTTTCGTTACTTAAGAAAGACTCAACATCTTTATAAAATACTGCGAAAGATAGTACGTTACCTTCATCAAAGTAATGCTCTACAGATAAGTCGTATTGTGTTGCGCGGTATGGTTCTAAATCAATAGAGCCTTGCGTTGCACCTGTAATGTCATTATTAACGTCAAAGGCAGGGCTTAGCTCGCTAAAGTCAGCGCGGCGCATAACTTTTGCTGCAGCAAAGCGAAATAATGTTTCGTCTGAGTAGTTATATGTAACGTTTAAGCTTGGTAAAAAGTCGCTGTAGTCATTATCGCCAGTTATTTTCTCGCCATTAAGGAAAACGCTTGATTCTAAATCTGTAGTTACATAACGACCACCCACAATCGCAGTAATGTTATCAAAGTCTAAGTAAGCTGAAACGTATACGGCAGCTGTATCTTCAACTACGTTACGGTATGCGCTTTCTTGGAACTCTTGGTTATCTGAAAGACTACCTGTTGACGCTAGGTTAGTACCGGCAAGTAACTGCTGAAGTTGAGCATAAGTATTTGCAGGGTTAGATAAACCGTTGTAGCTTAAAAACGTTAGTAGGTCGTTTTGTCCCGAATGACCTAATTGATCAAAAGAGTTGTCGTGGCTAACTGTTGTAAAGCTATTTGAAAATGCAGCGTTGTAGTCATCAACCCATAACGTGGCTAATGAACCATCTGAATCATTAAATGCATTTTTATAAATGTCTTTAATTTCTACTTTGTATTGCTCATATTCGTAATCACGATTAGTAACACGTACACCTGCTTTTACTTTAGATACCCAGCTTAAGCTGCTTAGAGGTTCAAACATTTCAACATCAAAACGAATAGCTGTTTCGTCATTGTCTGTTCTTCTATCTTCACTTTTAAACGTACGTAGTGCTAAGTTTTGTGGGTCAGTAAATGCATTTGGATCTGAATGAATGATGCTTGGTAATTTATTACCGTTTTGAGAAAATGCACCATCATATAAATGGTTTACTAAATCAACACCGCCGCTTGCTTCAAATGTTGATTTTTCGATTGGGCGAAGTGTAAATTCAGAATCTGGTCTTACACTTTCTGATGATGCTACCGCAATTTCACCAGAGATTTTTATACTGTCAGTAAGGTTCCACTCTGCACCAAGTGCATTTGAAAATGAGTCGGTTTCACGAAAGTCACTGTATGTTTTAGGAATACCAAATTCGTTGGTTAACGTGTAATTATTTACGCCGTTAGCATCTTGAGTTGTATTTGCATCTGTTGATAGTGAACCTGCAACACCTAATATAGAGTTACCACTTTGCTCACCAGAGCGTTTAGTGCCACTTAAATCTAGATACACCATGCCATTACCAGATTGCGGTGCCCACTGAAGTGATAAATTTACAGCAGTACGTTTACGTTGTTCTACGTATTGTTCAACACTGTGCTCGTCTCGTACGATAGCGTTGCCACTTGATGTATTACCTTCTTGGCCATTAATTTCGATGTCTTGAGGTTTAACACGGCTAGACGTTTCATCTTGACGAATTTCGCGATCTTGAAACGAAAACATAGCAATGGCACCAAAGGTACCCATTTCATCAAAATCCCAATTGTTACCAAGTGAACCGCTAAAAATAGGCGCTACTTTTTCTGTTTTATCAGCGTACTCACCATCTAATGAAACAGCACCAGTTAGTTTATCTAGCTCTAATGGGCGAACCGTTTTTAGACTAACTGTTCCGCCTAATGCACCTTCAATCATATCGGCAGTAGGAGACTTAACGACTTCTACCGTTTTTAAGAAACTTGATGGGTAATCTTGTAAGCTAATACCGTCACGAGAGTCACCAATAGTAGAGCGACCATTTAATTCAACACGGTTTTGAGGTAAGCCACGAATCGAAACACTGTCACCCACACCAAAATCGGTATTAATAGATACACCAGTAATACGTTGCAGTGCTTCTGCAATATTATTATCAGGTAACTTACCAATGTCTTCAGCAACAATCGCATCTACAATACGTCCGTCAGTACGCTTAAGCATAGCGGCGGCTTTCATACTACCTAGCATGCCTTTTACTTCAATAACTTCAATATCTGCAGCTGCTGTTTCTGAAGCTGTCGGAGCCTCTTGCGCTGCAATAGTAGAAGAAGCCATTAATAAAAGGGCTGCTGCACTGATTGTTGTAGAGCTACTTCTTTTATGTTTATTAATTAATGTTGAAGTAATTTGATTGAGTTTCATGTATCTCTCCCGTTTGGGTACGACTTACGTCATTGTGTGTGTTGTTACTTGGTTTGGTTAACCAATTTAACTGCTGTTTCCCTGTAGTGTGTCATACAGGTGGTATGGTTGAAATTAGTCCAATTCAGCTTTTATTACAACCTTTGTTTACCAAAAATTCACAAGGTGTATTACAAAGTGTTCTTTTATTTTGCTTATATTTAATAAATTTAATGGCTTATGCTGTATTTTTATTTTTTATATTTTGAGTGAATTTTATTGAAGTATGTTTACCAAAGGCGTTTTTTTATATTATTTGTACTATTAAATACATTTTTTAGTACTGTTTTTAAATTTTATGTCGTACTTTTATACGTATTTAGTTTGTTTTTTAAGTGATGTTAAAATGATAATATGTTCATTGAAGGTTGGGTATGGCTTATAAATTTACGAAATAGTGAGGAGTATAAAATCATTCAATTTTCTATTGGTTATTTTTTGGTAATACCAATTTTCTATTGTTTTTATATTAATTTTGTATTAGAGCTTACTGATACATATCTATATATGATAATAAATAGAGTGATTTTTACGCAAAAAAAAGCCCAGCATATTAATGCTGGGCTTTCTTAGATTTAATATATTAGCTTTTTAGCTCGCCTGTAGATGATTCTAAATGGGCTCTAATAAACCACTGAAATTGCTCTAGGTCAGCTAATTGGCTGGTGATCATATCTTCAGACACTGGATCTAGCTCAGAAAGAGTCTCAATTGCTTTGCGATGATCGGCATTAACGCCGTTGTATACTTGATCAAGTGCGGCTAAATGCTCGGTTACTAACCCTTTACCTACTGAGTATTCGTTCCATGTACGACGATCTACAATAGATCTAGGCGTACCGACAGGTACTCCACCAAGAGTCGCAATTCGCTCTGCAATGGTATCTGTCATTTCGCGGACAATGTCTACCTGTGGGTCTATCATTTCGTGTACGCCAATAAAGTTTGGTCCCACTACGTTCCAGTGAATGTGCTTTAAAGTAAGCTGTAAGTCTATCAATGCAACCATGCGGTTATCGAGCTTTGCTATTGTTTTTTGAGCTGATTCGTCACTCATACCTGGCGCGGTAAATTTAGTTGTTTTGTTTGATTCGTTATTGTTACTCATAATTTCTCCTACTTAAGTAATGTGTTGCTCATATAAAATGTTGCGTTATGAGCGTGACTTAAACTTAATGAAGCAACTGCTATGCCGTAAGTGAGTTTTTTAAAAATAACCTTAAAAACATGGTGTTATGTTTTTTATTGAGGTTTTAGGTGATGAAGGGAGCATTTGATTTTTGAAAAGCCTGCATACATTTGTAAAATCTGCAGACTTTATTTTAATAACGCTTAAGTGAATTTAAATTTTGGCTATATATTCATTCGCTTTTAAAACATCGAACGGTACTATTTCTAGCGCTTTTTTATTTGTGGCTTCAAGTACCACTGGCGGCGCGACATTAGCCGAAATTGCATGCAGCCACCTTACTGCACATAAGCACCATTTATCACCGGCTTTTAAACCTTCAAAATCGTAAAGAGGGTTTGGGCTTATTAAGTCGTTACCTTGCGATTTTGAAAATTGTAAAAACTCATCAGTCATAATTGCACATACACTGTGATTCCCAAGATCTGATTCTGGTACATAACAAAACCCTTCACGTGTGTAACCACCATTACCGCAACATAGTTTTAAACGTGTGCCAAGCACATTAAATTGATTCGCCATGAAATACCTTAATTTGTGGTGTTTGATAAATTTACTCTATCAGGAGTAACTCGCTTGAGATAGTTATAAAACTTAAAAGAGGGAAGGGGGGTTACACAAACTTAAGCCCGCAGCAAAATTGCGGGCTTAGTATTATTTAATACGCAGTGCCATACAATCGCTATGGCCGTTTATGATCATGCTTTTATCAACGCGTACGCCACCACCAGAGTATTTTCCGGCAGCTGTAAAACTACATATTTGTACAAAGTAATCATCTACTTTGGGCAATGCAAATAACTGTTGATATATTTGGTCTTGCTCTGCAAAGTGCCCAGTTGTTTTTTCTATAACTTGCTGCTGTTCATCAACAAGTTGAATATTAGCGCCACAGCGTCCTACTATTGGTTTAACTACATATCCGGTTTGTAATAACTCGTCGTTAAGATCAAACGCGGTATTAAGTAAATATTTATGATTAGGGAATAAGCTCCACAGTATTGGCAAAATAGCTTTGTTACTAGGAATTAATGTCCACAGCGGTTCAAACACCATGACATTTTTACGCAGTAATACATCAACTAAGCGTGGCGTTTCACCAATTTTGAATTGTGGTTCAAAGTTATCACCTAATGATTGATCGGCTTCGCATTCTTCACGGATTTGATCAAGTGCGGTTTCCCACGACCACGTTTTCCATACATAACTCAGTTGTGCGCCATCTGCATCTATTATGTTGCCCGATTCATTCCAGCGAAGTGTGCTTAAGCCAATTACTAACTTACACTCAAAACCAGCTGCTTCAATGGCTTCTTTCATAAATAATGCATGGTAATGCTCTTCTGGTTCATCATCTTGCAGAATATGAACAAGACCTTTTACCTCACTTTTACGCCATGCCTTTACTAGGTCTTTAAATAAATTTTGGCCTGCATCTACACCTGTTTTAACACCAAAGTGTTTTGCCCATTTACCCTGAACCTTACCGCTTTCCATATAACACGATGCCGAATCGCAATTGTATTCGTAAACTTTTAAACCTGCTGTGGTTAGAGCAAAGTCAAACCGACTGGTAATTAATTGGTTTAAGCGGTTATCCCACGATTGGCGAATTTTATTAAGCACAACATCGGGTAAATTGAACTTTTTTAATAACTCAGGGTGCTGCAGTACATAGTCGGTTGCATGCATAAATAAGCCATGTAGCTCATTTGTAGCATGCTCAATGCTTTGCTGCGCCGTTTGAGATATCGCAAAGTAATTATGTTGATCCTCAGCTACTGATGTAAGTTTATGGCCTTGCATCATTTCTACGTAGGCAGCTTCATCGTCATTCGCAATATTTAACCATGACTTGTTTGCTTGGCCTGTATCTACTGCTTTATGGGCTTCTATAATAAATAAGTCGGTGTTTAGCTCTGACGTTGGCTCAGCATATTCTGTTTCATCAGTTTGTGTCATCCAGCCTAAAATAGTGGCGTCGCTGTAAGAGCACTCAATCCAATAGTCGCCATCTTTAGTTACTTTTGCTTTTAGTTCACGACACCAGCTTTGATCTTTTGGCCATATTTGATGCCCTACATTTTGCTCAGCAAGGCGTATTTTATCTTCATATATTTCAACAACGACAGCAACATGGCCTGTTTCTTCAAACTCGCCACCTTCTTCCCAAATAAGTAAGCTACCTACCTGAGGATGATGTTTAGCACCGTTTTTAAACGCGTTTAGTGGCAGTCTGTTTTGACTATTTACATCGCGCACAGAACGCAGCTCAAAAATATCGTAAGCCATAGCAATATCATCAAAAATATAACTATGGTTGAGATACATCCATCGACGTGCAAACTCAACGCATTGCCATTTATAGCCCATGTAAATGCCATCAAGGTAACTACGAAAGGCGCTACGATTAGGATAAATACTTTCGTCAGCCGTATCATAATCAGATGAATAAACAGCAACATTACCAGGTGCATAACCTAATAAGGTACCAAAATCACTAGCAGGAGCAGAAGATTTCATAAACAAAGATGTTCAAAATAAAGGTGTGATAATTTGCTGACTATATGAGCGAAACTGCGTTATAGCAAGATATAAAATATGTTTTTACGAAGGAGGGATAAGTAAAAAATTACTCACTCATTAAAGAGTGAAAATACGGGAGAGTACTTTTACTAATAGTGTTAGGTTTGGTGCTTTTTTGCCTTTTAGCTAGTTGAACGTTAGTAATATTTTTGACGTAATTATTACTGTTTAAAATTCAACTAAAAAATGGAGAAGCTATAGGTAGCTTCTCCATTTTTATTATTCATATTTAGTGCTTTTTATAATGTTTAAAGCAGGTTAACGCGCTGCTAAATCATTTCAGCGTCTATATGGCGTATAAGGTTTGTTACCCAATTAACATACTGACGGTGAATTTTTTTGCCGTTGTAGTTTAAGTTAATTGAGTCTTTATAGTTGATTGAGTATGCCGTTTTGTCATACGCAATATCGATTGTTAATTGGTGTGTGCGAATATCCAGTACACCTTTTATTTTACCTTCACTCATAGGCGTACACTTCCAACCAAGCTGAATACATGCTTTTAGAATACCTTTTTCTACGTCAGCTTCACTGTTGGTAATTGTTGATGTTTGCGGAATAGGGTTTTGTTCAAAGTCTCTTACTGCAACAGATGTTGAACAACCAGCAAGTACAGTAAGTGCTGCCGCTGTAAGTAAAATTGAGTACTTTTTCATAATAATCCTTTGTTTTTAATTTCATCCAATTGTGTTGTCTCGCCAATATATGCGCGCTTAGGTGAGATTATCGGTAAATTTATAGATGAGTGCCAGTAATAATTAGAAAATTAAGAGAGTTAACCGAGATTTATCTCGGGTATTAGCTTTATTTATGAACTAGTTGAAGTTTAATTATTTAAGCTATAAACCAAGGATTGATAGCAAAATTATGGGTGAAAGATTTACGTGAGCGATAACATGTATTGAGGGTAACGCTCTTTCTTTATGTTTTAAATTACTCCTATAGTCGTACTTTAGTTAATTTTTTGTTAAACTTTTGCGCTTAGTATGGATTGAAGCTAGTTAAAAGTTTTTAAAACAGGAAAAACAATGGAAGACATAATAAACAACATTGATATTAATCAATATTTACCCGCTGCAATTACGTGGGCAACCAACATATTACTGGCGATTGCAATTTTACTTGCGGGCTTGTGGTTGGCAGGCAAAGTACGCAATTTAATTATTGGCTTATGCCACAAATACACTCACCTTGATGACACGCTTTTTCGCTTTTTAGGCAGCATGGCTCGATACATCATATTAGCGTTCGTTATTATTGCTGTGTTAAATCGCTTTGGTGTACAAACAGCTTCTATTATTGCTTTACTCGGTGCCGCGGGACTTGCTATAGGCTTGGCGTTACAAGGTGCAATGTCGAACCTTGCAGCAGGCGTTATGTTGCTAATATTTAGACCTTATAAAGTGAATGACTTTATTGAGGCAGCAGGGCGCTTTGGTAAAGTAACTGAGGTCGATATGTTTACTACTATTTTACAAACGTTCGATAACCAACAGGTTATTATTCCAAATAGTCAAATTTGGGGCGCGCAAATTATAAACCATTCACATCATCCAATTCGTGGTGTGGATATGCATTTTGGTGTTGCTTACGGTGAAGATACAACGGCTGTACGTAAAGTTATAGATGCCGTACTTGAAGCGCATCCACACATACTAAAAGACCCAGCTCCTTTTGTTGAAGTAGAAACACTTAACAACAGCTCAGTAGACTTTTTAGTAAGACCTTTTTGTAAGGGCGAGCATTACTTCGATATTCTTTACACAGTGCCAGAGTTAATTAAAAAAGCACTAGATGAAAACAACATCGAAATACCTTTCCCACATCGTAAAGTTATTTTAGTTAACGAAAGCAAAGATTAACTAAATTTAAAATGATTTAAATCTAAGAGCACTTTTAAGTGCTCTTTTTTTGTCTGAAAAAGTTACATACCTGTGTAACTTTTTCTTTTATAAACCACCTCAAATACTACATTGTTATCTGTACAGCCCTTTCTTACTAGGTTGGATGGCTGGTCTTTATTTTGCATTTGCATAGTCGCTTTTAGCTTTAAAGCTCATAAAAACTATTGACCCATTAAATCAAACTGTATGAAGGACTCAACATGGCTGAATCATTTAAATACTCAGGTAATAAAGGACATGGCGGCGAATTGCATCAAAAGGCGTCGGACGAACATCCTACCATGACCACCGCGCAGGGCTGCCCTGTAAGCGACGATCAAAACTCATTACGTGCAGGCAAGCGTGGCCCAGGATTATTAGAAGATCATATAATGCGCGAGAAGATCTTTCATTTTGATCACGAACGCATTCCTGAGCGAGTAGTGCACGCTAGAGGTTATGGTGCACACGGATATTTTGAAACTTACGACACGCTTGAAGATTTAACCTGTGCGGATATTTTTCAGCGAAAAGGTGAAAAAACGCCAGTGTTTACTCGCTTCTCTACGGTTGCAGGTAATAAAGGATCACCAGATTTAGCACGTGATGTACGCGGTTTTGCGGTTAAGTTTTATACCCAAGAGGGAAACTGGGATTTAGTGGGTAACAATATACCGGTATTTTTTATTCAGGATGCAATGAAGTTTCCTGATTTAATTCATAGCGCTAAAGCCGAGCCTGATCGTGGTTTTCCGCAGGCGCAAACAGCACATGATAACTTTTGGGATTTTGTGAGCTTGTCACCTGAGTCAATGCACATGGTTATGTGGGCAATGTCTGATAGAGCTATTCCGCGCTCGTTGCGCTTTATGGAAGGCTTTGGTGTTCATACCTTTAAATTTATTAATGCCAAAGGCGATGAAAAATTTGTTAAATTTCATTGGAAGCCAAAAGGCGGTATGCAATCGGTAGTATGGAACGAAGCACTTAAGCTTAACGGCGCCGATCCTGATTTTCATCGCAGAGACATGTGGGAATCAATTGGTAACGGCGACTTCCCTGAATGGGAGTTAGGTGTGCAAGTGTTTGATCAGCAGTTTGCTGATGAATTTGAATTTGATATTTTTGATGCCACTAAGCTTATACCAGAGGAACAAGTACCAGTACAAATTGTTGGCCGTATGGTGCTTGACCGTGTTGTCGACAACTTTTTTGCAGAAACAGAGCAAGTTGCATTTTGTACTCAAAACATTGTACCAGGGCTCGATTTTACTCCCGACCCGCTACTGCAAGGTCGTAACTTTTCATACTTAGATACTCAAACTAAGCGTTTAGGTGGGCCTAACTTTACGCACATTCCGGTCAATGCTCCTAAATGCCCAATGCGTCATTTTCAGCAAGATGGCCACATGGCAATGCACAATCCAAAAGGGCGTGTAAATTACGAGCCAAACTCGTGGAGTGGCGGTGAAAATAACCCGCGCGAATGCCCGGTACATGGCTTTAAAAGCTCAAGCGAGCCTGAAGTAAGCGGCGGTGATAAACTGCGTTATCGCTCAGAAACATTCAGCGATCACTACAGTCAAGCTCGTCAATTTTATTTAAGTCAAACAGAGGTAGAGCAGGCGCATATTCAATCTGCGTACGTGTTTGAGCTTTCTAAAGTTGAGCATTTACCAATACGAGAACGTTTGGTATCGCACTTGTTAAATATTGACGAAACCCTTGCAAATAAAGTGTCCGAAGGACTTGGCTTGCAAGAAATGCCAGACCCAGCAGAAGCTGCTATGCCAACACGTAAAGACTTACCTGTGTCTGATGCATTAAGTATTTTAAAAAATGCGCCAAATACATTTAAAGGGCGTAAGTTAGGTATTTTAGTGAGTGACGGGTTTGATGCAGAAATTTTTGAATCGGTTACTAATTCACTTGAAAGTGAAGGCGCAAACTTTGAAATTATTGCCCCACAAGTCGGCGGTGCTAAATGCAGTAAAGGTAAGCACTTTAAAGCAGACCAGGTTATTAATGGTGGTCCATCGGTTTTATATGATGCGGTACTTGTACTAACCACCGAAGAGGGAGCTAAAAAACTAGCTGCCATTGCAGAAGCCAAAGACTTTGTAAGTGATGCATATGCACACATGAAATTTATAGGCTTTACAAATGAGGCTAAGCCTTTATTTAAAGCGGCAGGTCTTGATGGAAAAGCAGATGATGGTTGGATAGATTTAGAGGCACATTCAGCCGATAAATTTATAAATACATTGCGTAATTTAAGATATTGGAAGCGCTAGTCGATATGGGTTAGTGATAAATAAAACCACAGCATGTAAGTGTTGTGGTTTTTTTAAGCTCACCTAGCTAAGGTATTAGTTCAAGCCAACAATAAAATTGGATATATTATGAAGCTTAATGGCGCTTGTCACTGTGGCAAAGTGGTATTTACAGTCAACTCAAAACACCCTTATCCTTACAATTTATGTTACTGCTCTATTTGTCGTAAAACCGCAGGGAGCGGCGGGTTTGTTATTAACTTGAACGCGCAATACAGCACGCTTGAAGTCACAGGGCGTGAAAACATAACTATTTATCATGCAAAAATAGGCGATAAAATCAGCCCAGCAGAGCGTCATTTTTGTAAGCATTGTAGCGCTAACTTGTGGTTATACGATGCACGTTGGCCTGAGCAAGTTCACCCCTTTGCAGGTGCAATAGATAATGAGTTACCCATACCGCCTGAGCAAGTTCACCCCTTTGCAGGTGCAATAGATAATGAGTTACCCATACCGCCAGAGCGCACTCATTTAATGCTTGGTAGTAAAGCAAATTGGGTAAATGCGCCCATTAATGAAGGTGACAAGCAATTTGAAGAGTACCCTGATGAAAGTATTGCTGCTTGGCATAAGCGTTTAAACCTCGAAAAGTAACGCAATTTTTTGTATGAGCTAAGCTTAAATTTAGGGGGCAATTAAACGCATATTTAGTTAATTAAATATTAAAAATCACCGTGTAAGTAAAGGAGAATATTATGGCAGTCTCAGCAATACCAAAAGGGTTTCATTCAGTTACACCTTATTTAATTATGAATGACGCACAAAAAGCGATAGATTTTTATTGTGATGCATTTAGTGCAGAACACGTAATGCAAATGCCTTTACCTGATGGTGGAATAGCCCATGCAGAAATAATAATTGGTGATTCGCATATTATGCTTTCAGATATTGGTTCTGAAGAGTATTTAAAAAGTCCAAAAGAACTCGGTGGTACAGCGCTAAGCCTTATGCTTTATGTTGAAGATGTTGATACCGTATTTAAAAAAGCAATTGAGCTTGGTGCAACACTAATAAGACCCGTACATGACCAGTTTTATGGGGATAGGACCGGCACACTACAAGACCCATTTGGTCATATATGGAACATTGGTACGCACAAAGAAGATGTTAGTGACGAAGAGTTAAATAATCGAATTGGGGATATAACAAATCAAGAGCAAGACGCATAATTAGCATGCTAATCAGATTTATGTACCTCCCTAAGATATGCCGAGAGCTTTAATGGAAGGCTTTTGCTTCAGCTGAGCTAGGTTTCATCTTGTTATCGAAACCGTTTTTTTACCTCAGAATAGCTCATTTAATTAAGTGAATTGGTATAAGTTACTAGTTAATTTTTAGACATAAAAAAACCTCAGCCAATAATTAGCTGAGGTTTAAAAAGTGGTACCAGCGGCCGGACTCGAACCGGCACTCCTTTCGGAAGGGGATTTTGAATCCCCCATGTCTACCAATTTCATCACGCTGGCATAATTTTTCTTTAATCTTTTAAATATAAAAAATAAAGAAAAACCACTTAAAATAAAAAGGATACTTATATACCTCTTATTCTGTATCCGCATTATACAAACAAAAGAGGGGGCGGCAAGCCTTTTCTTTTATTTGCATAAACAACTGGTTGATAATTAATCGTTTATAGTAAAGATATTTAACAGGGAATTTTTTTAAGTCTTTTTAGCTGATACAAAAAGCGAATGTTTTAGGTTATGAGTGCTATTAAACTTGTTATGCGATTGAATACATAAGCAATTGAACTATTGGTAATAGTTAATCGTATTACAATAATTATTCCTGCTTTATTCCGATGTTGCGTTTAATTCAGGTATTATTTGTACAACAAGGTTTTTAAGACATTACATATGATTCAATTAAGTGCCAAGCAGAACATTCAAGCGATTGTTAAAGCAATTAAGGCAGAAGAAGTATCACTTCGTCAAAAGCACCCATTACTTGCACATCAAAATACCTTAGGGTTAATTATTTTATTGCTATCGCTTAGCGCATTAATTGGTGTTGGTGTTTTATATTATTTAGCCATCATACCTGCTTGGGTATGTATAGTACTTGCGGCTATTGCGGCGTCTATTTCCCATGAATTAGAGCACGACCTTATACATAAACAATACTTTAGTAATCAGCCGTTCATGCATAACTTTATGATGCTAACTGTATGGTTAATGCGGCCAAATACTATTAGCCCATGGTACCGACGTAAAATGCATTTACACCACCATAAAAGCTCAGGCACACAACAAGACCTAGAGGAACGCTTGGTGGGTAATGGTATTAAAAACCCATTTTTACGTGCGCTAGTTATTGTAGATGGGTTATTAGGGTTAGTTATTTCTACTAAACGTTTTAGAAAAGAAATTAATGGCTTTAGTTTTTCGAGTGTTTTTAATGCGGGGTTTCCGATAGCGACTGCGTATTTTGCTGTTTTATACAGCGTTATTCTATTTCATATTGTTGGTTTATTTATACCACTTGCGCTAAATTCACCTAACTGGTTGTTAAGTACAATGAGTGTGTTTGAATTTTTAATGGTCGTACTTATTGCGCCTAATATTATTCGCTCAAGTTCACTTAATTTTGTCACCTCAAGCATGCATTACTATGGTGGTGTTAGTAATATGCTTGAACAAACACACGTACTAACGAGTCGTTTATTTATGCCGTTTCACTTGTTTTGTTTTAACTTTGGTAAAACGCATACCATCCATCATTTTGTGCCAAATCAGCCGTTTTATTTACGCCAAATGCTAAGTGATAAAATACTTAAAGTAATGGCGCAGCATAACGTGCGCTTTAACGATTTTGACAGCATTAAAAATGCGAACGCTTACAAGGCATAACCTAAAACTTCAGTAAAAACCGTTATTACATAGGTGCTCAGTTGCCTATGCAATAACGTATGATTGCCTTAGTTGGATATAAAGCTAAAGCAATCATCTATAAATTAATCGGCTCTTTTAAATCGCTTTTTTATCAATCCAAATAACTTTGCTATTCCAAGCGTTAATAACATCGGCACACCAATTAAAACGAGTTCTTTTACAAATGGTAAAATATACATCAATATCGGTGCTATATTCGGCTTTTCTCCTTCAGCTGAGCCGTGGCTATAACCTTGTAGGTTTATTTGCATAGCCCAATCTGTTCGCTCCAAAGCCACCAATATCAGGCTCACTAAAACAGATACAATTAAAACGATGCTGGTGCGGGTTTTCCACTGTTGTTTTAAGTACTTCATTATTTAGCCTCCTTTGCAAACATGCGTTTTGTTAGCTTTAATATCCATCCCAAATTAAGAGCTAAATGAACACCTAACATCGGCATAATAAAAGTGGCCGAATCGTGATGTATTTTTGACCAAAAATCTTGAATGTTTAAACTAATATCAAGCGCAGGAAGTAGAGCAACCGACGGTTTAAAGTGGGACAAGCGTACTAACAAAATTTATATTACATACTTATTTGCTAACGCTATTTATAGTATTGATATGCAAGGTAAATTAGAGTTACTGGCACAAAATGGCAATACCACAGGACTTCATGGGGAGCTTGATGCACCATCTGAATTAATTGTTCGTGGTAAAGATATTATTATTATGAATTTTGACGCCGTGTTCGACAGCCCTAATATAGTTAACAAAAAAGCTTACAATCCACATACTTTATCGGTAATTAAGCTTAAATAACAGATTGCTAGCTGTTTAAAGTTACTAATTTAAATAGCTGCTTAGAGCAGCTATTTTATATCAGGGTTTCAGTTAATAAATAACCTGAACTTTGGATAATAAACCTCTTAACCAAGGTTCAGGTTAAATAAGTCCGGTTGAATTGTTACATCAAGCAATCTGCTTTAGCTCTAAATATAGTCGGCTACATCAAAAGCTTTACCTGTTTGGTTACTTTCAATTGCGTGTCTAAATGCTTTAGCTGTATCAGCAGCGGTTATACCACTGGTGCTATCCATACCCATTATCTCCATCGTTTCCTTTACAAAATGAGGACTTACGGTATTTACGCGTAATGTGCCTTCAAGTTCTAATGCCGCCGCTTTAGCGAATGAATCTAGCGCTGCATTTACCATGCTTACAGCTGCTGAACCAGGCGCAGGATTTTGTGCTAAAAAGCCTGAAGTAAAAGTAAAACTACCGCCTTGATTAATGTACTTAGTTGCAACATGAAATAGTGTAATATTACCCATTAATTTATTACCTACAGTTGTTGTGTAATCTTGCTCACTTAACTCGTTTATAGGTGCGAAGGCAATTAAACCTGCAGTAGATATAACCGCATCAACATTTCCTACTTTTTTAAATAATGCTTCTATAGAGGCTTTATCTTGAATGTCTACCGTGTGTTCGCTGTTTTTAAAGCTCGCTTTAATAACTTGATGATCATGAAGGTCTGCCGCTATTGCTGCTCCAACTATGCCAGATGCGCCTATTAATAATACTTTCATTTTTATTACCTTTGACAATGTATTTTGTGAATGTAAGGTAATAATAAACTCGTCAGTAAAGATGAAAAATAACAAATAAATAATATTATTTGTGATATTTTTAGAATAATAGCCAAGTGTAATTTAGCGAGTAAGTAATGGATTTATTAAAATCAATTCAGGTATTTGAGCAAGTAGCCCAGCAGCAAAGCTTTAGTCGCGCTGCCGAGAGTTTAAACTTAGTGCCCTCAGCCGTTAGCAGGCAAATTAACGAGCTTGAAAAATGGCTCGATATTAGGTTAATAAACCGTACTACACGCTCATTAAGCTTAACCGAAGATGGTAAAGCATATTTGCTTAAGCTCAGTGATATTCGTGCACAAGTCACCGAACTTCGCCGCTCCAAAACACAGCAACAACAAATTAAAGGGCTTATAAAAATTACAGCTCCCATAATGATTGGGCAATATATGCTGCCGGTTGCATTAGCTGAATTTAAAGAGCTGCATCAGGACGTTGATTTAGCAATTTCACTTATGAATCGTAAAGTAGAGCTGGTGGAAGAAGGTTTTGATTTAGCTATACGCGTAGGGCACTTAAACGACTCAACAATGGTCGCGCGTAATATTGGTAATATGCGCTTTAAAACGGTAGCAAGCTCTCACTATATAAACACTCACGGCATGCCCAGTACGCCTAAAGATCTTAAAAACCATCAATGTTTAATAAACACCGCAGTAACTAATGCCAAGCGATGGTCGTATTTAATTGACGGAAAAAGCACAGTAATAAAAGTAGCTGGTAGCCTTGAAGTTAACGATTCTCAAAGCTTAAAAGCCTTTGCTATAGCGAATCAAGGTATTGCTCAGCTGCCTAGTTTTTACGTTGATGCGGCAATTCAATCCGGTGAGTTAATAGAAATATTAAGCGATTATGTACCAAGCCCATTACCCGTGAATTTACTCTACCCGTCGCAACGTTTATTAAGCCCAACTGTCCGCGCTTTGGTGGACTATTTAGTGCCATTTTTAAATCAACAAAAGCAAAAGTGGTAGGTTTTATTAGCGCTAAAACTTCAAACTAAAAATAGATAAAACCAGTGTGAAGTGAAGTGGCCCTTCATAGTTGGGCATCTAGCTTAAATGGGATTGATTATTGTGGAGCCTTCAGTAATAGTGGTTATAGAGCGAACTAATTATGTTCTCAATAGTATATAAGGGCTCGTGCTCATCAATATTATAAAACCAATAAATATAATAAGGACAAACAGGATGAAAAAATCACTAATTTCAATAGCGCTGGGCTTTGCTGCCCTTAGTGCGCTTAATGCCAATGCAAACATTGATCAGCAAGTGAAAAAGGTAGAGCAACAGGTAATTGAATGGCGACGCGACTTTCACCAAAACCCAGAACTTGGTAACCGCGAAACGCGTACCGCAGGCATTGTGGCTAAACATTTAAAGTCGTTAGGTATGCAAGTACAAACCGATATTGCTTACACAGGTGTTGTTGGTATTTTAAAAGGCGCAAAGCCTGGCCCTACGGTAATGCTACGTGCTGATATGGATGCATTACCCGTTACCGAAAAAGCCGATGTTGATTTTAAATCAACTAAAACCACTAATTACCGTGGTGTAGATGTAGGCATAATGCATGCTTGTGGACACGACACACACGTAGCTATGCTAATGGGCGCAGCCGAAGTATTAGCAAATATGAAAGATGAATTGCATGGCAACATCATGTTTGTGTTTCAACCTGCAGAAGAAGGTGCACCAGAGGGGGAAGAGGGTGGCGCTGAGTTAATGCTTAAAGAAGGCATATTTAAACAATACAAACCAGAGGCTGCTTTTGGGTTACACATAACATCTAGTTTGCACAGCGGTAAAATTGGTTATAGAAGTGGTCCTGCAATGGCCAGTGCAGACCGATTTGAAATAACAGTACATGGCAAGCAGGCACACGGCTCTGCACCGTGGACTGGGGTTGACCCCATTGCCGCAGCAGCGCAAATAGTAACAGGCGTTAACCATATTGTTAGTCGCCAAATCAACATTACCAAAGAGCCTGCTATTGTCTCGTTTGGTAAGATAGCGGGTGGGGTACGTAATAATATTATTCCTGAAGAAGTTGAAATGGTAGGCACAATTCGTAACTTTGATATGGATAATCGTGCACAAATATTTGAAAAAATAAAAACCACAGCCACGCACATTGCTAAATCGTCAGGTGCAACTGCAGAGGTACACATTCACGAAGGTTATCCGGTAACGATTAATAACCCAAAGTTAACTGCGCAAATGTTACCTAGCCTTAAAAAAGCAGCAGGTAATGGAAACGTAGTGGAAATGGGGAAAATAACCGGCGCAGAAGACTTTTCGTTTTACGCATTAGAAGTGCCGAGTGTATTTGTATTTTTAGGCGGCACACCAAGTGAGCAAGATTTAAATACAGTGGCTAGTAATCACTCACCTTATTTTTATGCCGACGAATCGTCGTTTAAAGTAGGCACTAAGGCGCTTAGCCTCTTAGCTGTTGATTATTTAAACGCACATTAATACCAACTCGCAATAATACATAATCAATTTGAGGGATTAAACCGCACGTTAACTTCGTTAAAAATATCTCATATAGAACAACTAAATAACGAAATTTTTGCCTTGTTATCGACACGGTTTTCTTACCTCAAAATAGACAACTTAATTAAGCGAATTGGTATAAAAATAGCTTAAACACACCACGTTACGCTATTAGCTTAACGTGGTATTGCTGTTTTATTTAAAACATCGGATCATGTTTGTAGCACTTGCTCAACTTTTAAAAAGTCACTCTAAAAAATTAAAAATCTAACCGAATATAAAAATGAACCGGCGAGCAGTTTTTTATATTTTAAAAATAATGAATCGATATTGCCGGTCTTATATCTCGATTCAATCTTCATAAGCATTAAGGATTTAAATAATGAAAATTACTGGAAGCTGTTACTGTGGTGAAATTAAATACCAAGCAAAGTCTCAAAATAACAACGCACTTGTTTGCCATTGTAGCGATTGCCAACGTATGTCGAGCGGCCCATTTAGAGCAGTTATAATTGCAGAGCCAAACTCGGTTGTGTTTACCCAAGGTGAGCCAAAAGAGTTTGTTAAAACAGCCCAAAGCGGTAACAAGCGTGCGCAGGGCTTTTGTGGCACATGTGGTACAACACTTTATGCTACAAATGCAGAAAAAGAAGGTCGTGTTTATGGGTTGCGTATTGGTGCGGTTGATCAGCGCGATGAGTTTAAACCGTCTGCACAAATTTGGTCACAATCAACGCTTACATGGTTAAATAATTTACACGAAGTTCCTGCTTTTGAAACCACACCACAAAAATAAGGTAAGCCAGATGATGAACTCACTGATGAAAAAAGCCTTATTAGCAAGCGTACTACTTACTGGTTTTGCGCAGGCAAAACCCAGTAATGTCGACTTTTTAAATACAGGCAAAGCTAATCCTAACTTACCATTTTCGCAAATAGTAAAAGCCGGTAATACGCTTTATATGTCGGGGCAAATAGGGATTAACCCTGCAACCGGTAAGTTAGCGGCTGGTGGTTTTGAAGGTGAAACTAAACAAACACTTGAAAATATTAAACGCACTTTAGAGCAACATAACTACAGTATGAGCAATATAGTTAAATGCACCGTTATGCTTACCGACATAAACGACTTTAAAGCATTCAATGCCATTTACACTCAGTATTTTAGTGCGCCGTATCCTGCACGTAGTGCTTTTGCTGTAAAGGCGTTAGCGCTTGATTCTTTAGTAGAAGTTGAGTGTATAGGCTCACTTTAAATTAAAAGTTAAGTTTTCTGAAATTTTATTTGCTAAAAGGCTGTCTATTTTAGTAGTTACACAACAGAGGAAATATTATGTGTAGTTCACCTAAAAGCAGCCGAGCAGTTAAAAAAACAGCCATTAGTTTTAATGATGAGCTAACTCAAGAGCAACGCCTACGTTTTGCCGCAAAAGCTAATTTAGCACAAGAGCGCCGTGAACAGCGCGAAGCAACTAATAAACGCTATGAGCAAAAACACACGAGTAACAAACCTTCGTCTGGCCTGTTTTCGTGGTTACAGCAACTCGTTAGCTGATTTAGCTAAAGTGGTGTTTTTACCGCTGCCTAAACCACATAAAGCACACAGTACTCCGGCAATAGCGCACAGCCATAATGGCGCACTCCAACTTCCCGTAGTTGTATGTAATGCACCTGCCAGCATCGGACCAATAGCGGCAAGTAAATAGCCGACACTTTGCGACATGCCCGAAAGCGACGCAGCTTGCGCGGAGTCATCAGTTCGTAAACTGATAAACGACAGTCCCAATATAAAACATGCACCAGAGCAAAAGCCCAGCATTAAGGTCCACACTAAGGCAAAGTTTGGCATATAAAGTAGCCCCAATGCACTAAGTGCACTGAGCATGGCTAAAATAAAGCTAAGCGCGCTTTGATCTTTTAATTTTGCAAGTAGCGGAATTAATATTAAACCAGGTAATGCGGTCGCTATTTGAAAAGCCCCATGATAAGAACCTGCTAGCGTAGCTGAGTGACCAGTTTCGGTTAATATGCTTGGTAACCACGTAATAATTATATAATTTAAAAATGAGTTTAAACCCAATAGCAGGGTAATTTGCCATGCAAGTAAATAACGCCATACACTTTTTGAAGTGTTAGCGTGCTGAGCAATTTTCGCGGGTTTAGTATGTTTATTTAATTGCGATATCCACACAATAATACTCGCCAGAGTGATAATGGCTGATGAACCCAGCGCAAGTTGCCACCCTAATCCGTTTAACTGACTCAGCGGGAATACCAAAGCAGAAAACCCGCCCGATACAACACCCATAGTGAGCACATAAGCCGAAGTCATTAATGCAATCTTTGCAGGAAAGTCGCGCTTAATTAAACTCGGTAATAATACATTTGCTATGGCAATACCTACGCCAATAATAGCGGTACCCACAAATAGCATTGCAGAGGTATTTATTACCCGCGCTGCAACACCTGCAAGTATAAATAGCAAAGCTACAAATAAGGTGCGCTCTAAACCTTGTTTTTTAGCAAGAGTTGCCGCCATTGGCGATACAACGGCAAAGGCAATAAGTGGCAACGTTGTTAAAAAACCGGCTTGTGATGCGCTAAGCCCAAAGTGATTAATAATTTGTTCAAGCACAGGTGCAATACCTGTAAATGTTGCACGTAAATTGGCGGCTATTAGCAATATGCCAAGCACAAGCAATATGCCAGCAAAGCGCGATTTAGGTGTGTTATTTAGCAAAAGAGTAAACCATTAAAGCTAATATTTAATGGGCGCTAGTATAAAGGCTTAGCAAAAACTATAATTTAGAGATAACGACATTAAATAACTAAAAACAGACAAAACTATGTTTGATGCAATTGGTTGGGACGACATTAAAAATTTTGAAACTATGGCGCAGCCCATAATAGCCAAAATAGAGCACGCCCATGCAAGTCATGAAATACCTCTGCATACCCATCCTAAAGGGCAATTAATTTTAGCCCTGCATGGTTATGTAACCTGCGAAGTGTCGGCAAAGATGTGGATGGTGCCTACGCACAGTGCAATTTGGATCCCCGCACAAAAAGTGCATAGTAATAGGGCGTCTGATAACGCAAAGCTCTGTCATTTATTTGTTGATAGTAGTAAAAACGGTATGCCGCTAAATACGTGTACATTAGCCATTACGCCACTGGTTAAAGAGCTAATGTGCGAGTTGGCTGGGCATAATCAGCACTATACTTTAAATAGTAAAACAGCACGTTTGGCGCAGGTATTGTTTGATCAACTTATCGATATGCCCGTACAGCCACTTGATTTTGTATTATCTAAAAACGAGGTAATTCAAATCATGAGCGATCAGTTAATAAACATGCCAAACAATCGAAAAACACTACCACAATGGGCTAAGCAGTTTGCATTAACTGAGCGCACATTAGCGCGGTTAATTAAAAAAGAAACCGGTATGACATTTGGAAAGTGGCGTACGCAATTGCATATAATTACTGCCTTAAAAGCACTTTCTGATAAGCAAAGTGTGCAGCAGGTATCGGAGTTATTAGGGTATGAGTCGGTGAGTGCATTTATTACAATGTTTAAAAAGGTAATGAAAAAATCGCCCATGAAATACATGAGCGATTTAAATCAGTTAAATTAACTTTATAGCTATAAGCTTACCAAGTATAAGTTGCCGATAACATGGCGTTACGTGGTTTACCAGGAAAGTACCTGTCGCCAGTAAAACTGGTGTAATCGGCGCGCTCTGCATAAGCCTCATTAGTTAAATTAATAACACGAGCAAGTACTTCAAGATTATTAGTAACTTGCCACTGCGCGCGTAGGCTTAAAACATCATGCCCTTGGTATTTATTTAAGTTTTCTGGGTCGGTGTAGTAGTTACCAACGCGATGCCACTGCAAAGCAAATTGTGCGTTGTTTAGTGCCTGCCATGTTAAATCGAGATTAGCGATATTGCGCGGTGCGGTATCTATGTCGTTACCGTTAATATTTAAACCGTTAAGAATTTGGTTGTTAGTATAAGTATGCTTTGCGTGCGTGCCTGCAAAGTTAATCGCAAGCGACTGCGTTAGCTGGTAGTCAAGCTCAAGCTCAATACCACGATGGCGAGAGCTGCCATTATTTACCGTAAAAAAGTCGCTATCGCGATAAATTGTATTGTGTTTACTCATAGCGTAAACCGACACGCCATAACGTAGTTTTTTGTAAACGCCTTTAATACCCAGTTCTGCGTTATTCGCTATTTCGGCGCTTAAATTTGCAGTAGTTTGCTCGCGTTGTAATTGGTATAGCTCAGCCGCTTGTGGCGCTCTGTAACCGCGAGAAAAGTTTGCATAAAGTGTATTATTTGTATTGTACTGATAACTCAACCCAAGCTTTGGCGATAAATTACTAAAGCTATTTTTCCCACTTTCAGGGCGGCTGTATCGGCAACCCCCAAACGCGCATTCTGTGCCATCGTCTTTTGTTCTGCCGGTAAGCATATTATTGGTGTAGTCGTATTGCATATGCTCGTAACGTACACCGGCTGTTAGCAACCATTTATTTAATTGCCAATCAACAGATGCAAAAGGGGCATAAAGCGTGGCGTTTACATCATAATCGTAATGTTTACCTTGTGGCACTGTCGCGACTAAAAATGCAGAGCCTTGAGTTGGCTCGTTTTGACTTTGAGTAAAATCGGCTTGCGTGTATTCGCCATCAAGCCCGAGGTTTACTTTTACATTACTCTGTAAGTTATGTTGATAAAGCGATTGCACACCAAAGCCAGTTTGACTGTTTTTTTCAAGCGGTGTGCCGGGTAAAAAATGCTTAAAAAAGTCCATGCTTTGGTCACGAAAATACAGCGTGGTAGAGAGCACGTCATCGTTATTTAGTTGCCATGTTGCGTTGCTCCATGCTCTAAACGCACGTGCTTTTCTAAATGCGTCTGGGTCAAAGTTTTTTTGCGCGAGATCTTCATCTTTGTAACTTTCAAAACCTGTAATAAATCCCGCAGTTTGCTGATCTAGGTTTGTGTAAGTAAGTCCTGAGGTAAGTAATAAATTATTATTTGAATAGCGATGGCGAATATTAACTTTTTGTTGCTCTACGCTTTCGTCGTCGCGGTAACCGCTATCGTCGGTAATACTTGCGTTAATGCCTATACCGCTGTTGCCGTAATCTTGTCCTGCACGTAATTTGTAGCGAGTATAGCCGTACGAGCCGTAATCTAAACCAACTAAGCCACCGCCTTGCGTGGTATCGGGCGTTATTACATTAATAACACCATGCACAGCATTTGAGCCATAAAGTGCAGAGCCGGGGCCTTTGAGTACTTCTATGCGCTGCGCCATTTCGCTGTGTGCTTCAAATAGCTCGTTTATATTACAAAACCCAGCGGCTCTGAGTGGTATGCCATCTTCTAGAGTCAATATGCCACCACAAGCGCCTGCGCCCGAAAGCACTTGTGAGCGAAGCGCGGGTAAATACTCTTGGCCATTTCCGCGTTGAATATTAGCACCCGCTACACGTTGCAGGGCTTCTTCAATATGCGTAGGCGCTATGCTATTTAGCTGCGCTTCACTTAGTGTACTTATTGATAAAGGCAGTGGGGTAGATAGCGCTTCAATACGCGATGCCGTCGTTGTTATGGTTTCTATTGCATCGTTATTTTGATTGTTGGCAAACGCAGTGTGGCTGAAGGGTAATAACAGCGGCAAAAAATAAGGTTTCATACATTCCTTGAAAGTAATCTATATTGCATTGCCTCTATAATATGCGGTTTTAATGTGCTTTTAAACTCGTTGCGTTAAAGCGTACGTAACCTATAAACCCGATACGTAATTGATAAAACAAAACAAGCCGCAGCAGGAAACACCAAAGCCAGCACTAAGTAATGCTCAAATAAAACAAAACCGGCTACACCGCCTAATAAAAAGCCTGCAATAATAAGTAAAAACATAACGCCTTTACGCGTATCAAATTGCTCACCTTTAAGTGCTTTACCTATCATTAAACCAAGGTCAGTAAAAATACCCGTTAAATGTGTGGTACGAACGACCGCGCCACTGTAATTAGTGACTAACGCGTTTTGTAACCCACAAGCAGCAGAGGCAAGCGTAATTGCATAAACATAAGATTGATTAAGTAGGTAGGCACTTGCTAACAGTAAAGCGCCTTCAATAAATAAGAGCGTGTCGTAATGGCGGCCAAGTTTTAATGAACGCCCTGCAAGTAAAAAGCCAGAAAGTGCCGAGCCCAACATAAAGCTAATGAGTATGCTAAATAACAGCAAAGCGGCTGAGGTATTGCTCATTAGCTTAATACCCAACAAAGTAACAGAGCCTGATAAGTGCGAAATGGCTTGATGCTCAAAACCTAATAAGCCTACAGCGTTAACTATGCCCGCTATAAATGCCAGTGTAAACGCGCCATATTCAACCCACTTTGGTAGTTTTGTAAACATTGGTTATCTCTTAATGTGTGCAGAATTAATTATTGAGCTTGTGCTTTAAAACGCTTTATTTGTTCATCAACTAATTTTGTATCAATTACGCCACGCTTAAAAGCAATGTAAGTAGGAAATGTAAACTCATTTAATTGCCGAGCATAAATGTTTTTATATTCCTTTGAGTACCACAAACCCGCTTTATAATTAGTTATTGCGTATTCAACGCGTTTTTTTTCAAGTAGCTCAAAAGTGTCTTTAGTTGAAAGTGAACGAAGCAGATTATTCTCATCAAGGCTGTACTTTTTAGCGATAATTTTGGGAAGAATAACACCGCGAAGCATCGCTATTGGGGCATTTGATAAATCGTCAGTGAGCAGTTTATCTTTGTTTAAAGTAAATAAACCAAACTTAGTGGTATGCAAAGGCTCGCTAGTAAAGTCTAAATATTCTGTACGCTCTTTATAGTTGGCCAATGAAAAATAGCAGTCGTAATAGCCCAGCTCCATCTCTTTTTTAACACGCGCCCAAGGTAGATGAACAACGTCAATTTTGAGGTTTAAGTTTTTTTCAATAAACTTAATGTAATCAATATCTAAACCTGTAAATGTATCGGCTTTTTCATCGTAAATAGTAAAAGGAGGGTAGTGCGTTGTAACGCAGCGCAGAGTTTTACTTGGCGCTGCAAGTAATAACGAGGGAAAAGTTAAAGCTAAAAACAGAAATATTGCGCGCATAAATATAAATTCGATACCATTTAAATACATAATCTGAATGCTAATTATACAGTTACTGAGCTTAAATTGCATTGATCTAAGTATTTTTACCTAGCGTATAAGTTAAATTTTGTGAGATATACCATGTTTAATCCAGAGCAGCAGTCACGCATTATCGAAATGGCGTGGGAAGATAGAACCCCCTACGAGGCTGTAGAGCAGCTATACGGATTAAAGTATCCGCAGCTGGTGGTTTTCATGCGCGACAATATTTCAAAAGGCAGTTTTAAAGTTTGGCGTAAGCGCCATGCAGGGCGTAAAACAAAACATTTAAAATTACGCGATCCCGCTATTATGCGAAGCCATTGTAAAACTCAATATAAACAACGTTAAATAGGTGTTAGTTGTTTCATACGATGTTCATCCGTATTTGTTAACCTCTAGCTATTAATTATGCTAGAGATTATTTATGAGAGCACCTATATACACAGCACTAATCGTATTGGCTTTATGTTCAATCAGTGCAGGCGCAAAACCACATAAAGATAAACATGGCCATAAAAATCATCATTCGCATAAGCATAACGACAATGGCTACCTTTCTAAAAAAGAGGCAAAGCAACTAATTCGCGCAGGTTGGACGCCACCAGGGCTAAGTAAAAGCTATCACCGAGGCGACTTTTTAGAACGCGATTTATACAAAAGAGGTAGAGTGATTGAACGCTCTAGAGATAATGGTACAGTGAGTATAGAAATAGACCGTACAGTTATCCATATGGTGCACGATACTCGAGAAATACTTTCAATTTTAAGTCGCTAAATTAACTTTATAAGGATATTAAAATGCTCATTGCGCTGGCTATAATTATTGGCTTTTTTTTACTGGTTACCTTATTACCTATGTCGTACAGCCAGCATTACTTAGTGCGTAGCTGCGACTTTGTGCGCTTACAGGTATTTTATATTGCCAGTTTTGTAGCCGTTACTTCGTTGTTTTTATTATGGCAAAGTAGCGCGATAGGTTATGTATTTATAGCTTTAACATCATTTCTTATAATGTTTTTACAAGGTAAATGGATTTACCCGTATACGTGGCTTGCTAAAAAAGAAGTACAAAGCGCACCTAAGCATATAGACCATAGTATAAGGATTATGTCGGCAAATGTACTTATGTCGAACCATAAAAGTGAGCAGTTAATTAGCCTTGTTGATGAGCACCAACCTGACCTGCTTATTACACTTGAGAGTGATAGCTGGTGGGAAAATAAATTATCAGTTATTAAAAAAAATTACCCGTATTACATAGAGTGCCCTAAAGACAACCGCTACGGCATGCACTTATACAGTAAGTTTAAAATACTTGATGCACAAATATGTAAGCTAATAGAAGACGACATTCCTTCTATTCATATACTGTTTGAAAACGATGAAGGCCTTGAAATGCAAGGGCACTTTATTCACCCTGCACCACCAAGCCCAACGGAGGAAGACTCATCGCGCCCGCGCGACTCGGAGTTAATTATGGTGGCTAAAGCACTTAAAAACCCAACTCGTCCTACCATCGTTGCCGGCGATTTAAACGATGTTGCATGGTCGCGTAGCACTCGTTTGTTTATGCAAATAAGTGGCTTTTTAGACCCTCGAAAAGGTCGCGGATTTTACAATACATTTCATGCAAGTTACTTTTTTATGCGCTGGCCGCTCGATCACTTATTTCACAGCCAAGGCTTTAAAGTAAAGCGCATTAAGCGCCTTGCTAAATATGGCTCAGACCACTTTGCACTGCTTACTGAGCTTTCTTTTGAAAATGCTAACCAGCAGTCATTAGAAACTAAATCGGCAGAGCATAAGCAAGAAGAAATCCAAGAGCTTGCGATGAATAAAGCCGATAAGCGAAAAGTGCCGAGGTTTGAGAAGGAGTGAGAGACGCTAGTTGTCAGCTTCTAGTTATTAGTTGAATACATTTTAACTGAACTGTCAGGTTTGATTAATGAGACTTGATCAAGTTTGATAGTCTCATCAGTGCCAATGTAGGTCGGATAAGCGAAGCGCCATCCGACACAGTAAAATACCTTATCAATATTTTATGGTTTCGAGTGGCTGGAGAGTGCCAACAGCGGACGCTGACACAATAGCCACTTATTAGGCATTTATGTTCAATTTTTCTTGAAGCTCAATGTCAGTAACATTATTCAGTTCGGTTTCAGTTATAATTCTAACTATATCCTTTCCTTTTCTATAAAGTTCGTTTGACCTCAAGCGAGTAAGAAGCTTGCTATATTTATCTTCGTTATAAGCTTCATCCGCAATCACAATTAATAACAGTGTATTAGCAGCTTTATTTGTAATCTTAGAATAGGCATTTTGAGCATATAGATTTCGTAAGAATGCCTCATTTAGCCAACCAAAATTGAATCCTTTACGGATATATTTAACTTCTATAATATAATTTTTAGTTAATAGTGATTTACCTTCTAAAAATATATCCAATTCAAACCCAGCAATCATCATATTATGACTAACTTTATACTTATTGCTGTAGGTATTATTCAGTCGATTAAAAACGCATGTCTCAATTTGATAGTAAGCTCTACGAAAAGAAGCCAGATGCTTCGGTGAAGTATTAAACTGCACTAATCCTTCAGTTTCCTTACTTTGTTTATATTCTATCTCGTCTTGGGTTGACTCACGCAAAGCATTTTCTTTAAGTTTAGACTCAATCATGGTTTGCTTATCTAAATGAGATTGGTTTACCTGCCACTTTTGTAAGCCCATATAAATAAATATCATTCCAACTATTGCTGCAATGGATGAAAACCAAGGTATAAACGTAAATATAAAAGATATTAAAGACTGTCGTTTTTGAATTATATCTTGAGCAACTGGAGTAAATGCTTGAATTTCTGCATGGGTCTTATAAAGATCAAAGGGCTCTCTTAAAAAAAGCCAAGGAGTTGTAACTGATAGTGTAATTAGAACCACACCTAAAGAGACAATAAATTTATATAGATCCCCAAACTCAAACTTCATGCGTACTCCCTAACGAGGCTGTAGAATAACTCCAATAGCCAAATCCAATTAAAAATTGAGTTCCTGTAATTAACACTAAGCGCTTTTCAAGCATTTGGAACCTATAAAACAGGCTGTTTTTCTTTATAAAGAGTAATTCTATAGCTTCAACGCCTCATTAAGAGGAAATTTATAGTTAGCTAAAATGTTGAACGCAGTGAAAACAGCCAACTGAAAATTTTCCTGCTTTAATGCCAATGTAAAAAGAAGCTTAGGTTAACGGCCCACCAAAGGCCACAAGACTTGTTCCCAGTGACTGAACTACGTCAGCTACCGAAGCAATAGAGCATTTTACAAATGATACGACTTTTCCCATAGAGCTATCCTCCTTCTCAGAACTGTGGCCTGAGTCCAATGTTGTTAACATGCGATTTTTGATGTACGCCAAAACCACCAACATAATTAAGACAACCGAGAACAAAACAAATACGGGAGGATTTGAACCTCCACCGATAACCGTTAACCTAAACTCCTTTGAAACCTAACAGATTATTGAACACCATTTTGGTGGTTTATAACACACCAAAACGGGGTATATTACATACCTGATAATTTCATCAATAATTACCTTTGTAAACAAGTGATTAAAATAGCTGAGAAAAACGCTTGTTATTTTGCACCAAAACGGCGTTTAATAATGTTATTGGACAAAATTAGGTTTCTACTCAAAACATAGGAATATATTTAATTTTTTAATCTCTGCTCAACGCTCTTTGCCGAAGTTCGCAAAAGAATGTACCATAAGCGGACGTTGGTAACACCCGCGTAATAGACGCGTTTTTTAGGTTCATTTAGCATTGGATCCAGACGGCTTATTCGTAGCCCTTGCATCAATTAAAACTAACTCTTTGTTTTGTTTAAGCTCTAAATCCTTTAATGCTTTGAGGATTTTTTCTAGCTCAGAATCAGTAAAATATAGAATTACCTTAATGGATTTTTTAGTTTGGTTGGCAGCTTTATATACTTCAACCTGCTTGGCCAGATTCTGTTTAAGCTTGCTATTGCTTGCTAGCTTAAATTCAACCAATGTGCTGTCCTTAGAGCCCCTAGAAATTTTATAATCTACTGGGCCTCGGCCATTGTTTACCTCGGCATTGACATCATCCTCTGCCGCATACCAAGTGAGTCGGAAGATCAGTTGTAGGTCTGATTCTCTTTTGACAGGTTCACCCTTAACATAAAATAGACGGTAACCATCGTTGCTCTCAATTACCTGCTTGAGAAACATGACTCGGTTATATGCTTCATCAAACGTATCACCTTTTTGAGAATAGAACACTTTTTGTGCTCTAAGCGTTTCAACAAGATTTGTAACTTGCTTAATAAAGATAGCTTCTGTTTCTTTTACTTTTTGCTCACTTAGGGCAACCGCTTGATCTCCATGGTCTTCTTTGAATCGAATATAATGATCGATAAGAAGTGGGAATTTTCTAAGTGTCCTCGATATAGCCTCGTTAACTTCTCGCTGATTCGCGCGTTCAGGTATTTGACGAAGAAGATATTCATTTATCTGTGCTCGAAGTTCAATATTTGGTATTGATTCCGCTATTTCATCGAAATCGCCAATAATATCGTGCTTATTAATCCAAGCATCATCTTTGGTGAGGATATCCTTTGGGGTAAGTAGAACAAAATCACCATCAATATAAGGAAGCGTATATGACTTAGCACTCCACCTTCTAGTGTTATAGTCAAAATTAGCGTGATTAACACTAACTTTCTTACATCTCGTTTTATCAAGGTAATTTAAGGCAAATTCTTGGGTATATTCACAAATATACCCCTTAATTAAATTCGTAGTGAAATCACTAATACTATCTTTTCCTACGCCATCTTTGATAAGACAAAGCTTTTCTAGATGACTACTTTGAGTTATTTGTTCTTGTCCAAAATTATTGAATATAGAGCTGAGGTTATCGTTCAATGCAGCCGCAAACTTCGGCCCAAGCCCCAAACCGCCATTTCCAACCTTACTGTAGCCAAGCCAATTCTGCTTAACCTCTGGAAAAAGGAACCAGTGCTTAACAAGCCCCTTTGAGATTTCACCTTTATCCGACATCTCTCTGAGGAAAGTAATATATTTTATTATTTCTTGGTGCAGCGTCTCGTACTCATCTTTCTCACTGCTAAACAACAGGAACGGATCGATAAATACAGGGAGGTCATTGATCAATGAAACATTGAAAGCGCCATATTCATCGAGCTTTTCCTTAGACACTCCAAAATAATCAGAAAAGTATATATTCATTCGATCCCTCTTTTGAATCTAACAACTTATTGAACAACGTTTTGGTCGTTTATAACACACCAAAACGGCGTATATTACATACCCTGATAATTTCACCAATAATTACCTTTGTAAACAGGTAATTAAAACAGCTAGGAATTAAGCATGTTATTTTGCCCCAAAACGGCGTTTAATAATGTTATCGGACAAAATTAGGCTCCTATTCAAAGAAGTAGGAATAAATTTAACTTTTTCAGTGTCCGGTTATCGCTCATTCTTGTCTGTCAGGTTTCAGGTATTAGCTTCTAGATATCAATAGTTATCTCTGGGCTTAATAGCACTTGCTCTAGCTCTATTTAAACATCATATTTGTGATGTTTTTCTGTAATAGTCCTCACTATGTTTATGCCTTTAAATATAATGCTTAACAGGTTTTTTAGCGCAATTTAAATACCTATAAAAGCAGCCGTGCTTACGTTTTTATTAAATATGCTAAATTGTGAAGTGAGTTTTAAATTATTAAAACTTAATGAAGTAGCAATGGTTAGCTTGTAACTTTTTATTTTGAAGGATATTTAATTCTTAAAAGCGCGATGTAAAATCGCACCTACGAATATATCTAAAACTCGGTACTATCTCTTACTAAAAGCTCGGTACTATCTCTTACTAAAAACTCGGTTCTATCTCTTACTAAAAACTAAGTACTGTCTCCTGAAAATTACTTTCTAAAAGTCATAAAAAAGCCTAAAAGCGGTTACCCACTTTTAGGCTTAGTAGTTTTTGTATTTAAACAGGTATTAAAAATAATCTATTTAAAACAATTATTTCATTTATGCAGCTAAATTAGCTAGCGATCATAATGCTTTTAACATTCACAAATTCGCGCATACCAAAGCCGCCGTGCTCTCGGCCATAGCCACTGCCTTTAACACCACCAAACGGTAAGTTAGGCTGTGCTAAACCATAGCCATTAATGTTGATCATACCTGTGTCAAAGTGCTTTTTAGCAAGCTCAATAGCTTTTTTCTCATCTTTTGAGAAAATACCACCGCCTAAACCGTAGCGAGAGTCGTTAGCGATACGCATTGCATCATCGTTGTCTTTCGCTTTAATAAGTGAAGCAACTGGACCAAATAATTCGTCATCGTACGCAGGCATGCCAGGCGATAAGTTATCAAGTAGTGTTGGTGGGTAGTAGTAACCTGTTTGCGATGGTATTTCGCCACCCGTTACTATGTTTGCACCTGCTTTTACTGATTCCATTACTTGGTCGTGAATACCGTCGCGTAAATCTTCACGGGCCATTGGACCTAAGTCTGTGTCATCTGCCATTGGGTCGCCCATTTTCATGGCTTCAAACTGCTCTTTAATTTGCGCTTTAAAGTCATCGTAAAGTGACTCAACAACAACATAACGTTTAGCTGAAACACACGTTTCGCCGTTATTGATCATGCGACCTGTTACACAGGTTTTAACTGCAAGCTCTAAATCGGCGTCATCGAGTACTAAGTAAGCGTCATTACTACCAAGCTCTAACACTGTCTTTTTAACGTGTTTACCCGCTTCTTCAGCTACTTTTTTACCTGTCGCATCACTACCCGTAAAGGTTACGCCGCTAATTGCTTTGTGTGCAATTAGAGAACTGGCGGTTTTGCCGTCGATAAGTAAATTGTTAAAGCAATACTCTGGGAAACCAGCTTGTTTAAATAGCTCTTCAATTTTTTCAGCCATGCCAAATACGTTACCAGCATGTTTTAATACGGTTGTGTTACCTGCCATGATGTTGGCAGCACTGTAACGAATTACTTGATAAAGCGGGAAGTTCCACGGTTGAATACCTAATAATACGCCCGTTGGTTGGTAGCTAATGATTGCGCGGCCGCCGTCCATATCACGTTCTTCGTCAGCAAGTACTTGTGGGCCGTTTTCGGCGGTGTAACGACAAATAGCTGCACATAGTTCAACTTCTTGAAAGCCTTGCTCGTATACTTTACCCATTTCTTCGGTCATGAGTTTTGCAATAGATTCTTTTTGCTTTTCGAAAAGTGAGGCTAACTTATTAAGATATCTCGCACGTTCAGTGAACGACGTTAAGCGCCATTTTAAGTATGTTTCGTGAGATTTTTCGATTACCTGTTCTGCTTCCTTTTGAGAAAGTAGTGTATAGGTTTCAATGGTTTGCTCAGTTGCGGGATTAATCGTTTTAACTGTGTTACTCATTTCTATCTCCTTACAAATTTAGTTATTTAAAAGGTGCAAGGCTAGAGCCAGTTTTTATAAAAAGTTGATTTTGTTTTTATCCATCTGATTTTATTAATTAAATTAATATCTTTGCTGAAGGAGGATTTTTTAAATATAAAAATTGAGGTGCTCGAGGCAGTAAAATATTCTGGGCGTTGCAAAATTTACAACACCCTCTGGGGCAAACACAGAGCTTTATATTAGCTCCTTTGCAATGCGCTTTAATAAGTAAGTTTCTCGTAAAATAGAAAGCCCTTGTTTTTCACTGTTAGCAATGGTGCGCTCGTTATGTGCAATTGCGTCGTTAATATCAACCCATTTGGCTGTCATGCCATTTTGCTGCTCGTAATGCTCTAACTGCGCTTTGCCAAACTTGTCGGCAATACTGCATACAAAGCAATACGATTTAATATGAATAATATCAAAATCGTCCTTATACCAAGGGCGATACTCTTCATAGAGTCCAAAAGCTTCAACTACACTTATTTGTTGTGCACCGGTTTCCTCGCTTAGTTCACGCATCAAACCTTGCTCAATACTTTCGCCTTCATCTACTCCACCACCAGGTAAACTGTAGTCTTCATAGCGGTTTGTATACATTAAAAGTATTTTATTATTTTTAATAACAATGGCGCGAGCCGTTAAACGGGTAAATTGACTGCCTTGGTCAATATTAATACCTGAATGTATTAAGGTTTTTAATTGCTGCATTTCGTCTCCTTTTTTAGGTTTTTAATGATAACAGTTGCTACCATTCTATAAATAGAAACGATTTTAATTATTTTTCGTAATTTGTGATCGTTTTTTTTAAGCATACGTAAATATTGAGTTGGTAAAATAGATAGTATTGGATTACTTAACTATTTAAGTAATTAGATTCTAGGTGCGCCTTTAAATTAATATTTAGGATGCGTAGAATAAGAAAAAAAGCATAGGGATTTATCATGTTAGACATACTTTTAGTAGACGATGACGTCGAGTTTAGTGACGTTGTATGCCACATAGTCGAATTCCTCGGCCACAATATAAGCACCGCCACCAGTTTAAAAGAAGCACATCAATGGTTTGAAAATAATACCTTTGACCATGTGTTGCTTGATTTTATGTTACCTGATGGTAGCGGTTTGCACTTACTTGATCACCTAAAAACGATTGGGCAATCTCCAAAAATTACACTTATATCGGGTCATCCTTCAGTTAAAGGCATTTTAGCTGAGATGTGTGAGCCAAATGTAGGGCATTTATTAAAGCCATTACAACGCGAAGATTTAGAGCTGGTTTTAAATGGCCCTAAAAAAGCAGTTAAAAAAGCAAAGTCGGGCGGTATAACGCGTCACTTTGGTGGTTTAATTGGCGAATCAGAAGTAATGCACAAGCTTTACAATATGATTGAACGCGTTGCTAAAACAAATGCCAATGTAATGTTGATGGGTGAAAGTGGTGCAGGTAAAGAAGTTGTAGCTCAGGCTATTCATAACGCAAGCCAGTGCGAAGGCCCGTTAGTGGCGAGCAACTGTGGTGCGCTTTCAAAAGAATTAATAGGTAGTGAATTATTTGGCCATGAAAAAGGCGCCTTTACCGGTGCTATAGCCCGCAAAGAAGGGGTATTTGAGCAATCAAATAACGGTACTTTGTTTTTAGATGAAGTGACCGAAATGCCAATTGATATGCAGCCAAATTTACTGCGAGTGCTTGAAACTAAAAAAGTAACACGCGTGGGTGGTAACAGAGAAATACCAACCAATTGTCGCGTTATTTCGGCTACTAACCGCTCGCTTACTGATTTAGCGCAAAATAATATTATTCGTGAAGATATTTACTTTAGGTTGGCTGTTTTCCCTATTGATATACCGCCACTACGCGACAGAAAAGAAGATATTCCTTTATTAGCGAAAGCATTTTTAGATCAACTTAATGATGAAAATGGCACTGCCTTTAGTTGGACACCCGCACAGCTTAAAGAGTTACAAAGCTATGAATGGCCAGGTAATGTGCGCGAAATTCGCCACGCAATACACCGAGCATTCATTATGAGTGACCCGCAAACTAGCGATATTATTTTACCTGATAACTTAGAGTCGCCGTTTTCACGTGTTAATAACCAAACTGCAGATAAGCCAGTATCAGCAGGGCAAACTATTGAAGAAGTTGAAAAAGAGCTTATTCATGCAACGCTTGATAAGGTGCAAGGTAATAAAACGCTTGCTGCACAAATGCTGGGTATTAGTACTAAAACACTTTATAACCGCCTTAATGCATATGGCGGTATTGGCGAATACAAATAGATTTGAGGAAGGGCATGACATCCGATAACCAAACAGAGCAGCTAAACAAGTTAGTTCACGATGCAAGAGCGCCGCTTAATCGTATATCGATGAATGCAGAGCTTATTAAGTTGGTACTCGAAAACGATATGCCAAAAGAAAAAGCGTTAGATGCGCTTGATAAGATTATTAACAACTGTCAACAGTGTAGTGAAAGTTTACAAAAAATAACTGACTCTCAATAAATATTAAGTGTTGTATAAACGCTAATTCGGGAAGCTAAATGAGCAAACAAGAACATCAAGGGAAAGCGAATATTACTTGGGCAGCTTTTATAGTTGTTGTGTTGAGTATTATTGTGGGTAACGCATTTTTAGCATTGAATACGATTCAAGGTTTAACACAAACCCAAAAAAGTTTAGACAACACTAATATGCTGACAACAGCAATTGAGCAACTACATTTGTCAATAGTGCAGGCTGAATCAGGCCAGCGTGGCTATTTATTAACAGAAGAGACGGATTATTTAACGCCTTACTACGATGCTGTTGGGCAAATTGAGGCGCAGACAGATCATGTTAAGTCGCTGCACTCTGAAATTGATGGCCAAGCTGAGCGTATTGCTCAGTTGCTTGTACTTGTCGATAGTAAAATTAAAGAGCTAAAACAAACCGTAAACTTGGCACTTGATGATAGAGAAAGACGTGCATTGTATGTGTTAAATACACATAAAGGCAGGGAGCTTTATAAGCAAATTAGAGAGTATGTTAATGAAATTCAAGACCGTGAATTACTCTTTAAAGAGAGCCATTTTTCAAAGTTAGCGCAAATTAAGAATGAAGCTAAAATCACGTTTGCTATTACAGCAGTCACAAGCATATTACTTATTATAGGTATGTTTGTAATGACGCGGCTTAATTTAAGAAATGCGGCACGGTATCGCTTTGAGCTTGAAAAACAAAACGAAACATTAGCGACTAAAGTGTCTGAGCGTACACAAGAATTAACGTTGTATTCTGATGAACTGAGCCGAAGTAACCGAGAGCTTGAGGAGTTTGCTTTTGTTGCAAGCCATGACTTACAAGAGCCTCTTAGGAAAATTCAGGCATTTAGTGACCGACTCGAAACCATGTTTAAAGATGAGCTTGGTGAAAAGGGTATTGATTATATTGGACGCATGAAAAATGCGGCGCAACGCATGTCTAATTTAATAAACGACTTACTAGAGTTTTCACGTATTACTACACGCGGTAAAGATTTTGATGATACAAATTTAAACGACGTTGTAACCGATATACTCAGTGATTTAGAAATTGCGATAGGCGAGTCTAATACACAAGTTGATGTAGAGGATTTACCAGTTATTCAGGCTGATAAGAGCCAAATGCAGCAGTTGTTTTTAAACTTGTTGTCGAATGCAGTTAAATTTAGACGCCCAGATGTAAGTCCACATATAAAAATTAGTTACCAGCATGAAGACATTTTTAGCGAGGATCATAATGCTAATTTAAGCTTTCAAGTTATTACTATAGAAGATAACGGTATTGGTTTTTCACAAGACTATGCCGATAAAATATTTGTACCGTTTCAACGTTTACATGGCCGCTCACAATATAAAGGTACGGGTATTGGCCTTTCTGTATGTAGGCGTATTGTGGAACGCCATGGCGGAACAATTACAGCCCAAAGTAAAGACGGTGAAGGTGCAACCTTCATTATAAAACTACCTGTGGAAGCTGCGCTTTTCACATTGCAAGGAGAGGCTTAAATGCCCTATTCAAAAGTAAAACCGATTACTATTTTAATGGCAGACGATGATGAAGATGATCGTTTGTTAACACAAGATGCCCTTGCCGAAAGCCGTGTACTTAACGAGCTTCATTTTGTAGAAGACGGCGTTGAGTTACTTGAATATTTAGAACGTAAAGGTAAGTTTGAAGATAAAACAGTGTCGCCGCGACCAGGATTAATATTACTTGATCTAAATATGCCAAGAATGGATGGCCGTGAAGCGCTTGAAGCTATAAAAGGGAACCCTAATTTAAAGGGAATTCCGGTTGTTATTTTAACTACATCTAAGCAAGAAGAAGATATGGTTAAAGGGTATAACTTAGGTGCTGCATCTTATATTACAAAACCAGTGACGTTTGATGGTTTGGTTGATTTGATGAAAACGCTAGGAAAATACTGGGTAGAGTTTGTAGAGCTACCGACAACATTTAACGATTAATGGAGATTGTATGTTAGATAAAGTGACTCAGTTGCTGCTTGTAGAGGACGATGAAGATGATTATATACTCACCTGCGACTATCTGGACCAATTGGATTCACACACGTTTAACATTCAATGGATAAGCTCCCCAGAGCAGGCAATTGCAACGCTTAGTAAAAATGAGCACGACATTTGCCTGCTTGATTACCGCTTGGGTGCATCTAATGGTTTAGATGTATTAAAAGAGGCCATTGCGAATGGCTTTAGCGGCCCAATTATTATGCTTACCGGGCAGTCAAACGATGAGTTAGACTCGGCAGCGCTTGACGCCGGTGCAGTAGATTACTTAATAAAAACAGAAATGAGTTCGAGCCGTTTTGCACGTGCTATTCGTTATGCACTTGCTCGTAAAGATGTTGAAGGCGAGCGAGTTGAACGTTTAAAAGCCGAAGCTGAGAATCGTTCAAAAGACCGCTTTTTAGCTCATTTGAGCCATGAATTAAGAACCCCTCTATCATCTATTTTAGGTTACACCGAATTATTAATGCAGAGCGATTTTAGTCAGCAAGCAGAAAATGAATTGGGTGTTATTTATCGAAATGGTAAACATTTATTGAGCTTGTTAAACGACGTGCTCGATTTATCTAAAATAGCGGCCGATAAACTCGAACTGACCTTAAGCGAAGTTAACCTTGATAGCATGCTTGCCGATGTATACACCTTAATGCGTGTATCGGTGCTTGATAAAGGCCTTACACTGCGTTTTGAATCTCAACAGCCATTGCCCTTAGTTGCACGACTGGATGCAACAAGAGTTCGCCAAATTTTAATAAACTTAATAAACAATGCGGTTAAATTTACCGATAAAGGCGAAATTGTTGTTAATGCGTGGACGCAGTGGGTTGATGATCATGAAATGCTATTTTTTAGCATTAAAGATTCAGGCATGGGCATTGCCCCTGAAAAACAAGAACTAATATTTAAGCCATTTGAGCAGATAGCCGATGTGGAATCACGCTCTGTAGGTGGTGCAGGCCTTGGCTTGGCAATATGTGCTGAGTTGTTAGCGCGTATGCACGGTAATATTAGTTTGCACTCTGAAATTGGCAAGGGTGCTACATTTACGATTTCGGTGTATCCAGGTGATATTAGCGAAGTAGAACGACAAGTACTTAATTTTAGCAGCGTTCCACAACTACAAAGTAAATCGGCCCCATGCAAAGTGCATGGGCGAGTATTAGTAGTTGATGATTTACGTGATTTACGCATGTTAGTAGGGCATATGATCAGTACCTGTGGTGCGCGCGTAGATTACGCCGAACATGGGCAGCAAGCACTTGAAAAAGTGCGTATTGCAGATGCGTATAAAGCGCCTTACGATATTATTTTTATTGATATTCATATGCCTGTAATGGGCGGCAAGGAAGCTACCATAGAGCTCAGAAAAATGGGCTACAAAGGCCCAATAATTGCGCTTACGGCAGCTACAATGAAAGGAATACGCGAAGAGCTTGCAGCCCTTGGCTTTAACGATGTAATACCAAAGCCCGTTGATAGCGCTGCTTTATACCAGTGCCTGCAAGATTATTTAGTCGCGCCGGAGCATGCACCGCAAGCTAAAAATATACATTGTAGTAATGGCTTAACCGAGAAAAAACAACGTTTTTTACTGGTAGAAGACGATCACGATGCAGCGCAAATTACGCAGCTACTTTTAGAAAGTTTAGGTGTTGAGACGGTGATTGCATCAAGTTGCGCGCAATGTTTACAAATACTTAATCACGACCAGCAATTTAATAAAGTATTGCTAGATATGCATTTACCCGATGGACGTGGCACTGATTTAGGCCAGCAAATTAATGAGCGATATCCAGAGCTTCGCTTGGTAATTGTAAGTGGTGCAGAGCCAGATCCTAGAGAAATAAAAGATTTAAATATAGACCGAGTTTTACTTAAACCTATTAATTTGAGCTTACTTGAAACGCTTATTAGCTAGGGCCTGTTTATCTTTCGAGGTTGAATTTGCAGCAGTATGTTTGGTATTTAGGCAAGGCAGAGCCTGTGTAGTGTGGTTATTCCCCATAAATAGGCGATAACGTAGCACAAATGCCAAACATGCGCTGCCCGAAGGGTTCTGCCCAGGGGCTATTTACTCTTTGTTGCTCGGTTTTTACTTATTCTTACAGGGATGTAAGTCAGTAGAATAACGCAGGAGCAGTTATCGAGCCCACTAGGTTACAAACCTCGCGCCGCGATTAAATAGCCCCTAGATTGAACGAATTTTAATCCTGAAAGGTCAACAGGCCCTAATAACTGAGACATTATTTATATGCATTCAATAAAGTTAGTATCTGAAGAATTAATACCATCAAAAGTAGTGTGTGTTGGCCGTAACTATACCGCACATATTGCAGAGCTAAATAACGAAACGCCAGAACAAATGGTTTTATTTAACAAACCAAATAGCGCAATTACTAATACGTTACTTGCAGCTCATAACGGTGACACGCTGCATTATGAAACCGAGTTATGCTTTGTAATTAAAGATAAAAAATTTGTAGGTGTTGGGTTGGGTTTAGATTTAACTAAACGCACAGTACAAAGTAAATTAAAAAATAAAGGGCTTCCATGGGAGCGCGCTAAAGCGTTTGATGGCTCTGTTATTTTAAGTGACTTTGTCGAACTAACTGATGCAATGAAACACTTTACGTTTGAACTTAAAATTAATAATGAAGTGATTCAGCGAGGTGATACTCATTTTATGCTACATAATCCTGACTTGATTTTACAAGAGATTAATGAATTTATGAGCCTCGAGGACGGTGATGTAGTAATGACAGGCACACCTTCGGGCGTAGGTGAGGTAACGGCTAAAAGTATTTTTGCTGTTGCACTTTATGCTAACGATCAGTGTTTACTTGAGCATCAGTGGAAAGTAAGTAAAAATTAATGACTTGCTGTTGGTAGTGTTTATCAAAGTCGGTAAAGGTAGTTTTAAGCCAAGTATGCTGACTTTGTTGGTACTCAGGTGATTGTAGTACGTTGTTTTTTAGTGAACGGTTAATTTTTTTGAGCGCTTGCTCTGCAAAATTATTGGGGGCGTTAGCCGCACAGCCTATTGCTCCTCTTATAAATTGAACATCATTTTCTTCTATTGGCACACTCTCTATATTCGTAAATTCGCCTTGCTTATTAAAGTAATCGGCCATAAACGGGTAATCAATTGAATAGTCTAAAAATCCGTGACTCAAACGCGCTATAACAGCCTGACTTTCGTTTTCACTGCTCCAACTTAACGATGACTCTTTATCTCGTTTTGTATTTTCGATAATAGTATTAATTTCAGTTGTAAATTTACGTGCAGCGGCTTGTCCATATACGTATTGGGGATCAGTTAATAAATTAATAAGATGAATAGGCGAGCCGTGCTTTTTCTCTAATTGTGGCTTTAGCTCTTTTGTCGTGATAATTGAAAATGGAGGATATACCGTTGTTGGATTTGAGTAGTTAAGTAGTTGGTTATTATATTTTTTATAAATAACACATGGGAAACATACGTTTTTTCCTTCATTTAAATATTTATTTATACGCTGCTGAGGGACTATTAAGCGAGTATGTTTTACATCAGTTATGGTTCTGATTAGTTGCTCAGTTAGATTGTCGCAAATTCCACCTTGTGGTGCACTTTCGCTCTTAGCTATATGAAAAGGGGGCGTGTAACTTTGCAGCCAAATAATCTCTTCTAGAGGCTGTACTTTTTGCTCAACGGCATGTGCGTTAAATACAATTAATAAGCAAAATGCATAGTATCCGTTTTTCAGCATTGATAATTATTCGTTGAATTAATAAAACTTAATTAAAGTATAGTGTTGGTTGTTGTAGGGTCAAATATTTTAGTTAAAGGCAGCCTTTATGCAAGGCTGCTTTTTAACTGGTACACGCTTAATAAGGCATTGGATAGTTTTTAAATATAGTATTAATTTCGCTAAGGATTTCGTCACTTAATGTAATGTTAAATGCATCAATATCTTCTTTTAATTGGGCTATGGTTGTTGCACCAATAATTGAAGATGTGACGCCATCTACTTGGTTACACCATGCGAGTGCTAGTTGTGCTGGAGTGATATTGTTTGCATGAGCCAGTTCAACATACTGCTTAGTTGCTTGCTCTGCGTTTAGTGTATCTCTAAAAATACCGTTGCGCTGCATGAAGGTCCAACGAGAGCCTTCTGGGCGAGCACCATTTAGGTATTTACCCGTTAATAAACCGGCGGCTAAAGGTGACCACGGTAAGTAGGCAATATCTTCGTGTACACATTGCTCTATTAAATACGGCCAGTCTTTAGCGTGCGCTAGGCTGAACTCATTTTGAATAGATACCATGCGCGGTAAGTTATGCTCTTTGGCCAAGCTTAAAAACTGGCTTATACCCCATGGCGTATCGTCAGATAAACCACAGTGCTTAATTTTACCTGCTTTAACACATTCATTAAGGCCTTGTAGAATATCAAGCATACTAGCTTGGTGTTCTTGTGTATTTACGTCGGTAAATTTAAGTGTGCCAGGCCATTGTCTGCCAAAGTGTGGAGTAGAGCGATTTGGCCAATGCAGCTGATATAAATCAATGTAGTCGGTTTGAAGACGCTTAAGTGAGTCGTCCACGGCTTCTATTACTGTTTGGCGAGTAATATTACCGCCATCACGTACCCAAGATAATCCATTGCCTGCAATTTTTGTGGCAAGTACTACATCGCCACGCTTTTGCTGATTACGCGATAGCCAGTCGCCAATAATTTCCTCGGTTTTGCCATAGGTCTCTGGAGAAGGAGGCACAGCATACATTTCGGCTGTATCAATAAAGTTTACGCCTTGCTCTAGCGCGTAGGCTATTTGTTCATCAGCATCGCTTTGAGTATTTTGTTTACCCCAAGTCATACTGCCTAAACATACTCTTGAAACGTTAATACCACTGCTGCCAAGTGGGCTGTATTGCATGAGAATTCCTTATTGATCGTCTTGAGAGTAGCTAACTAACGCTGATAAAAGAGGCTCTGCAATTGGCGCTTTTTGGCCTGTTTCAAAATCAAACATAACCACTTTTGAAGTGCCTGTTGTTGTTATAGCGTTTTGCGCGTGACTAAATACGGTGTAATTCATAACAAATCGATCTGTTTTTATATCAGAAATAGTAACGCCAACTGTAAGCGTATCTGGAAAAGTAACTGGGCGTTTATAACGAATGTTGTTTTCGCTTATTACCGGACCTACGCCATTAGAGCTTATTGTATCGAACAGATTTATTTTATTTAAGAAGTCGATTCGGGCTATTTCAAAGTAACGTAAATACACCACATTATTTACGTGTTGTAGTGCATCCATATCAGCCCACGCTACGGTGATGTCGGTATGGATAGGGTGCTGATCTTTAAACGTTTGCATTATTTATTGGCCCTTAATTTTAAAGTATTTAGATTATCAATATGGAGTTGTGAGCTCAAGGTAATTAATAGCATGTTTTTTTATAAGATGATTGTACCTGTTTAATTTTAGGTCTACAGTTAAATTACACAGACAAACACAAACACAAAAACACACACAGAGGTATGTATGCACAATATAATTAATTGGTCTTTAGCTTGTTTGGTTTTTATAGCCTCATTTACCTGCTACGCAATGGGTAATGAATCTGGCGCTATTATTTTGATGTTAGCGGGGTTTTTCTTCGAAGTTATGTTTTGGTTACGTGGCCATAAAGAGCCAGAAGATAATAAGCACTTTTTTTAATCGCTAACTAGGGCCTGTTGACCTTTCAGGATTAAAATTTGTTCAATCTAGGGGCTATTTAATCGCGGCGCGAGGTTTGTGACCTAGTGGGCTAAGTAAAAACCGAGCAACAAAGAGTAAATTGCCCCTAGGCAGAACCCTTCGGGCAGCGTATGTTTGGCATTTGTGCTACGTTATCGCCTATTTATGGGGAATAACCACACTACATAGGCTCTGCCTTGCCTAAATACCAAACATACTGCTGCAAATTTAACCTCGAAAGATAAACAGGCCCTAGGCTTGCTTATCACATTTGATTCTATAATAATGGCTGTATAAATAACCAGTTGTTGTTGTGGTGATGAAGAAGTTTATTCACATAGACATGGATTGCTTTTATGCAGCAGTAGAAATGCGAGATAATCCTAAACTTGCATGTGTACCGCTTGCTATTGGAGGCAATAGCCGACGAGGCGTGCTCTCAACCGCTAACTATATAGCGAGAGAATATGGCGTACGATCGGCTATGTCGAACTATCATGCTAAACAATTATGCCCCGATTTAGTTATTGTTCCTGGGCGCATGGCTGTATACAAAGAAGCTTCAAATCAAATACGCGAAGTATTTAGCCGCTATACAGACTTAATAGAGCCTCTCTCCCTTGACGAAGCCTACCTAGATGTAACAGACAGCACCGCTTGTAAAGGCAGTGCTACACTAATTGCACAGCAAATAAGAGCCGATATTTACAGTGCCACAGGATTAACTGCATCAGCAGGTATTGCACCAATTAAGTTTATTGCCAAAATTGCCAGTGACGAAAAAAAACCGAATGGTCAGTTTGTCGTTTTGCCTCATGAGATCGATGACTTTTTAGCGCAATTACCGCTGGGGAAAATTCCGGGGGTGGGTAAAGTAACGCTCGAAAAACTCAATTTAAAAGGCTTATATACCGGCAAAGATGTACGTGAAAAGGGCGTAAATTGGATGCAGCAACATGTAGGCAATTTTGGTGTATCGCTTTATCAAAAATGTGCAGGTGAGTATATTGGTAAAGTATCGACAGATCGCATTAGAAAATCTCTGAGTGTTGAACATACCTACGAATACAATAAAACAAGTTTGCAAGAGTGCTTAGATGAGCTTCCAAAACTCTTAGACGAATTAGTTTTAAGGCTTAATAAGCAACAATTACAAAACCGTATTAATAAATTGAGTGTTAAGGTGAAGTTTGCAAATTTTGTAGTAACCTCAGCCGACCAGGCATACCACGAACTAAACACTGAAATACTTGTTCAACTACTTACCAAGGCTTATCAAAGAGGTTTACAGCAGCCTGTACGATTACTTGGTATAGGCGTTGGTATTAAAAGTGAGCCAGAGCAAAACTTTCAACTGAGTATTCTTGATTAAGCTGTAAAGCCTGTAACTCCAAGTTGCCATTTATTGATAGGTTATGTGATTAGCTCATCGCTCCTTACTGGTCTTCAATATTTAAATCGACGATAATAGGGGCTTATGTTTTCTAACAGGACCTTATTTATGGCATACCCTCAAGCGGTTAGTGCAAGCCTTGAATGCACATCTCATGATGCGCTTATTATTATTAGTAATGACTTTTCTCAGTTACCAAATAACTCATTACGTGATGCTATTTTAGCTCAAGCAAACGTAGATTCTCGCATCGGTAAGCAAGTTACTTTATTAGTAATTGAAAACAAGCGCGTTGTACTTGCGCCAACCGGTCCGTTAAATAGAGATTACGACGACGTGCGTCGTTATTTTGATGCTGCTAAATTAGCAATTAACGAAGCAAAAGCGTCGGGCAGTATTAACCCTGCATTATTTTTACCAAATTTAAATGGCGATAGCCGTTATCAGCATGCTTTAGAGGTTGCTTATTTAGGCGCTTGCCAAGCCTTATGGCAGCCATTAGAAGCGCGTGAATATCACGGTGAAAGCATTGAACCAATTACACAGATTGGTTTAGTTGGCGCAAGCGAGCAAACTATTAAAGCTGTTAATGCAATTGCAGCTGGCCAATATGCAGCGCGTGACCTGTGTGGTACTGAACCTGAGCGTATGGCTCCCCCACGTTTTGCTGATTACTGCGTTGAATTGTTTAAAGGCTCAAACATTGCAGTTGACGTAATTGATGATATTGCAGCTATTGATAAAAACTACCCAATGCTAAGTACAGTTGCTCGCGCATCGTATGCAGTTGAGCGCCATCACCCACGTGTTGTCAAGCTTGAATATGTACCAGAGGGCGAAATTACTCGCACACTTATGTTTGTAGGTAAGGGCCTTGTATACGATACAGGCGGTGCAGATTTAAAAGTAGGCGGCCATATGGCAGGCATGAGCCGTGATAAAGGCGGCGCAGCTTCTGTTGCGGGCTTTATGAAAGCCGTTGCTGATTATCAGCCTAAAGGCGTTAAAGTGGTCTCGTACTTAGCTGTTGTTCGTAACTCTATTGGCTCAGATTGTTTTGTGCCAGATGAAATTATTACTAGCCGTGAAGGTGTTCGTGTCCGTATTGGTAATACCGATGCAGAAGGGCGTTTAGCAATGGGCGACCTGCTTAGCGAAATGAAAGATTTAGCTAAAGGTGAGGTTAATCCAACGCTGTTTACTGTTGCTACATTAACGGGTCATGCAGCTCGCGCAATGGGTCCTTACGGTGCGTATGTTGAAAATGGTCCAGCTCGTAGTGCTGGTGTTTCACGTCAAATAGCTGACCTTGGAGATTTGTGGGCCGATGGCGCTGAAGTATCGCGTTCACGCCGTGAAGACTACGACTTTATTAAACCACGTACGCTAGCTGACGATGTTTTATCTAGCAATAACGCAGCATCTGCCGTTACTGCTCGTGGACATCAGTTCCCTATGGCGTTTATGGCTATTGTTGGTGGGCTTGATAAGCACGGTAACGACTCTGCACAGCCTCTACCTTATGTTCATATGGATATAGCAGGTAGCGGTGTTGAAGGCGGTGATTGGCAGCATGGTAAGCCAACAGCTGCATCAGTAACGAGCTTGTTTGCACGTTATTGTTTGTAAGCTAAAAACTTACATGTAATAAAAAAGCCCTGTTAATTCAGGGCTTTTGCATTTTATGAGAACGCTATCGATTAATCTAATTTAAAACGATTAACTACGCTCGAAAGACCTTCGCTACTTTGTTTGAGGTTATCACTGGCATCGGTAAGCTGCTTAGTATTATTTAATGATTGCTCAGTTGATTGAGATAGCTCATTAATACGCAAATTAACCTCGTCGGCAGCTTGCGTTTGTTGCTCTGTGGCACGTGCTATTTGGCTGTTCATTTCGGTAATAATTGAAACAAGTCGTTCTATTTCATTAAGTGAAGTATTGGCTGATGACACCTGCTCTACGGTAGAAACTGAAAGTGCTTGGCTTGATTTAACTGCTTCTACTGCTGCTTTTGCACCTTCTTGTAGTTTAGTGATCATGGTTTGAATTTCGTCAGTACTTTGCCCTGTACGACTGGCCAGTGTTCTTACTTCATCTGCAACAACAGCAAATCCTCGACCATGCTCTCCTGCGCGAGCTGCTTCAATGGCAGCGTTTAATGCCAGTAAGTTTGTCTGCTCCGATATGCTTCTTATTACATCAAGCACAGAGCCTATATTATGGCTCTCGTTGGCTAAATCTTCTGTTACACGGCTGACTGTTTCAATGTTGCTTGAGAGTGTTTCTATTGCTGTAATTGTTTGCGCAACCACATTTTTACCCGTTGATGCATTTTGTGCTGCATCCTTAGCTGCTTGCTCTGCGGCTTCGGCGTTACGGCTCACATCGTGTATTTGGTGAGTCATTTGCTCCATGGCAGCTGCAACTTGGGTTGAACTATCGTTTTGAAGCTCAATAAATGAGTGGCTTGTTCTACTTGAGTCGTCAACTGTATGCGCATGTTCGCTTACATCGTTTGCACTTTGTGCTACATGAACAAGTGACTCTCGCATTTTTAGAGCAAATAAATTAAATGAACGTGATAGTTCAGATATTTCATCATTACCGGATTCATTTAATTTACGGGTTAAATCGCCTTCGCCTTGAGAAATGTCTTTCATCATATCGGCTGCTAAGCGAGTCGGTATTAAAATACTCTTACCTATAAAGTAACTAAGTAAAATAACAGCAATAATCATAATTATTGCACTGATGACTATAAGGTTACGTTGCTCGCTAAATGCTTCTTCAATTGAATCAAGGTAAACACCCGAGCCAATAATCCACTGCCATTGATTAAAACCTTTAACAAATGCGATTTTTTCAACCGGTTTATCTTTACCTGGTTTTGGCCATTTATAAGGGATAAATCCCTCGCCAGAGCGTTTAACTATATTTACCATATCAACAAACAATGCTTTGCCGTCAGGGTCCTTGTTATTAGTTAAATCTTTTCCATCAAGCGCAGGTTTTATAGGGTGCATAACCATTGTTGGCTGGTAATTGTTAATCCAAAAGTAATTGGTTTTGTCGTAGCGCAGTGCTTTTATTGCATTAAGTGCTTGTGATTGAGCTTGTTGTTGAGTGAGAGTGTTATCTTGTTCAAGCGCATAATAGTGCTCGATTATACTGTACGCCGTTTCTACTACATTTTGTGTTTTTATGTATTGCTCGTCTTTTAGCGAACTATATTGATGAGTTAGGCTCGATATACTAAGTATTATTAGTCCAAATACAACGATGGCTATTAACAGTGAAAAACGCTGGGATATACTAAAACTTCGTAGATTAGGCATACATTTATCCTCAAAAAGTGTGCGCTTTAGCGCATAGAATAAGCGTAGCTAAAAAAAGAGTTTAATCTAGGCTTAACGCCTATTAATGCAAAAAAAAGGCTGATTTATCAATCAGCCTTTAGTCTGTTATTACTTTACTTGCTTATTTAACGTCAAAATGGCGATTAAAGAAGTTTGTAATTGTTTGATGTAAGTGTGTTTGCACTTGTTTACCGCGTAGGCTGTGCTTAGAGCCTGGGTAGGTCATCATTTCAAACTGCTTTTCGTTATCTTGCAGTTGTTTAAACAACTTAGTTGAATGCGTAAACAATACGTTGTCATCAGCCATTCCATGGTAAATCATTAATGGGCCTTTTAAGCCATCAGCATATGGAAATACTGCGCTGTCTTCATAGCCTTTAGCATTTGTATCGGGGTGACCTAAATAACGCTCTGTGTAATGTGTATCGTATAGAGCCCAATCGGTTACTGGAGCACCTGATACGCCGGCTTGAAAGTAATCGCCTGCTTTAAACATAGTCATAAGCGCCATGTAGCCGCCGTAGCTGTGGCCATAAACACCGATGCGTTGTGGATCAACGTAATCAAGTGTACGTAAAAACTCTACGCCTTTAATTTGATCGGCAACTTCAACCACACCTAAATGTTTATAAATAGCATCTTCAAACTTTTTACCACGGTTGTACGAACCACGGTTATCCAGTTGAAAAATTACATAACCTTGTTGCGCCATGTACTGAAAGTACAAGTTTTTACTGCGCCAGCTATTCGTCACTCGTTGAGCATGCGGGCCGCCGTATACGTTAACAATAACAGGGTGCTTTTTGCCATCAGCAATGGCGCTAGGCTTAAATAAACGGTAATGCATAACTTGACCATCATCGGCTTTAATTGTGCCGTATTCTGGTTTTGTTAAGTCGCTTAAATAAGGAGTAAGGGGGTGGCTACTATCAAGCTTATTTTCTTCAAGCCAGGTAATAAATTCACCGTTTACTTTACGAAGTGCTGCTGAGTTTGGTTTATTATCAGAAGAGCTATTATCGATAAAGGTTTTGCTGTCCTTTGCTAGCACAACATTGTGGTACTGACCTTTTTCGGTAATACGTTTGGCATCGCCTTTTTTAAATAAAGGCGCGCTGTATAAATGGCTTTCAAGCGGTGTATCTTTTCGACCGGCAAAGTAAACAATGCCTTTTTTCTCATCAATACCTTTTAAGCTATCAACAGCCCAATCACCAGAAGTAATTTGACGAACAAGTTGACCGTTTGTGCGATACAGATATAAATGTTTAAAACCGTCGCGCTCAGATGCCCACACAAAATGCTTTTTGTCTTTTAAAAACTCAAGATCAAAATGTAGGTTAATCCACGTTTCGCTGTTTTCGGTTAGTGCTACTTTTTGTGCTTTAGTTTCACTGTTATAAAAACGAAGCTCTAATTTATGTTGCGAGCGATTTTGCCATTGGTACGACAATGTATTGCCGTCTTTTAGCCACTTAGCGCGTGCTATATAAATGTCTTCATCTTTACCTAAATCAATCCAATCTACTTTTTGGTCGTTTAGTTTAACCACACCGAGTTGAATTTTAACATTGTCGGTACCTGTAAACGGGTAGCGTTGGTTAAATAATTTAACTTCATCAGCGTAAATTTCGTTACGGATAGCTTCTTTTACTGGAGTTTCGTCAACGCGGGTATAAGCAATTTTAGTTTCATCACCTGACCACCAGTAACCCGTCATGCGGCTCATCTCTTCTTGAGCAACAAACTCAGCCATACCATTTTTAATTACGCCACCGCCATCTTTACTAAGCTGAATTTCTTTTCCTGAATCAAGCTCTAAAGCATAAAGATTTTGTTCACGAATAAATGATACATAATTACCTTTAGGTGAAAAGCGTGCATCGGTTTCAAATGCTTCAGTGTCGGTTAGTTTCTTACTTTTAGCTGAGGCTAAATCGTAATAATAAAGGTCGCCATTGAGTGGGAATAAAAGTGCTTTGCCATCTTTAGACCATTTGTATTCAAGTATGCCTTTACCAAAAATACGTTGGCGTTCGCGGCGTGCTTTTTCTTCATCTGATAGGTTTTCAGGGCCTGAAAATAACTTTGCCGAATCAACTAGCACACGGTTGGTGTTATCTTTTAGATTGTATTCCCATAAATCGTAGCGGTTGTAGTCATCGCTTTTGCCTTGTAGGTAAGTTACACGGCTGCCGTCAGGCGAAAATTTAAGTTGTACAGGCGATTTACCAGAAAGGCTCGGATCGTCAAAAATTCGCTCCAGCGATAAAGGTTTTGCTTGAACACTAATAGCGCCAACCATTAACGGTATAGCTAGTGAGAGGTGTTTTATTTTTTTTAGCACAAGGTTGCCTTAGCTTATTATAAATATTGCTTTGATGGTAAAGCCAAGCGTGTGCAACTGCAACTAAATGCTATAAAGTGGCGATTATCAAAGACAAAGTAGGACATAGCAATGACTCACCCTGAATTTAAACTAGCGCCAGAACTTAAACGCGACTGTATAGAGCTTGCCGATTGGCCGTTGTGTAAAGTACTTTTATTGAACGACAGCTTGTATCCGTGGTTTGTATTAGTGCCTAGGCAGGCTAACTTAAAAGAGATAATTGATTTATCTGAGGATGATCAAATTGTGTATTTAAAAGAGTCAGCCAAGCTAAGTAAATTATTAATGGATGTATTTAAACCTGATAAATTAAACATAGCGGCTTTAGGTAATATGGTACCACAATTACATATTCATCATATTGCGCGCTTTACGAGTGATGCTGCTTGGCCTGCGCCAATTTGGGGTAAATTTCCTGCAGTCCCTTATAGTGATGAGCAAATTACAGAGATAAAAAAAGCGCTGCAGTTTTAAGCTGCAACGCTTATTTAGGGTTTAGCTAAGTTTGACTAAACTTATTTAAGCCCTAGTACTTCTTTACCTTGTTTAAACGTTACATCTACAGGGATATTTGCTTTACTTAGTTTTTCTAAGTCTTTAGCTAGTTCTTCTTTAATATCGCCATGCGTTGCGATTAGTTGATCTACTTTTTCGTAGTCGCCATCACCTTGTAAGGTTAAAATTAGACGAGAAAGCTTGGCCATTGCAATGCTCATTTTTTCCATGTTTACGCGGTATAAACCCTCGTCATTTTTAGAAAATGCGCCTTCTTGTGCAAAAAAGTTAAAACGAATCATGTTAGCTTTACCGTGTGCGCTTGATGCACCAAAGCGAACTGAGCGGAATATACCGGCCATAAACGTTGTGTAGTAATCCTCAAGGGTACCTTCAGTAATTTCGCCTTTATTAAGTAACTGTTCAACCATATAGAGACCTAAAATATCGGCTTTACCTTCTTCAAGTGCACTTGCGTGTTCTTGTAGTGATTGGCGAACAGTACCTTTACCCGTAAGTGTATTTTTAATACCTAAGCCATGCGCCACTTCATGAAACATAGTATTGGCAAAAAATGCGTTAAAGGTAATGTGTTTACGCTGCTCAGGTACAATTAATTGTTCTGAAATTGGCACTAAAATTTTATCAAACTTGGCTCGCATCGCATTTTTAAGTTGCAGACGACGAGTCCCTTTTTCTAGTTGCACTTGCTCATCGTTTGGTAAGTTAATTGCAATTGTTTTACTACCCGCGTTTGAATGCCCAGCGTAATAAACAACATCATATGCATTTAGGTCTGCGTCAGAACCCGGTACTTCTTGTTTGTACTTAGCATCAACAGGTAAGTCTTTTTGAAGCTCAGGTAAAAAAGCTGCAAATTTAGCTAAACGCTCGCTCCATTTTAAATCTTTAATTAGTACGTAAGATTCATACGCTGCGCGGTAACCAAATAATTGATCTTCATAAGTTTCAATTGGGCCAATAACCACATCTACAGGATTGTTTTTCATATCCATCCACGCAAAATCAGACACTTGAAAATCATCTTTTTGTAGGGCATCAGCACGTAGGTTTAGGTAATTAGCGAATTCTTTATCGTCAGCAAGTTTACTTGCTTCACGTAAAAGGTCAGCGGCTTTTGCAAGCTCAACAGCGTATTCTTTAGAATAAGGTACGCTATAAAGTTTGCCTTGCTCATCACGCTTGATTACAGAGTAAAGCCCTGTTTTGTCTTCAACGTCTGCATTATTTAACTCTTCTTTAGTTATGTCGGCAGGGTAAAACTGTGCACCAAGAGGTTTTTCTTTATAGCTAGATAAAAATGCTTCATCGCCATTTAAGCGATCCCATGGACCGTAGTTAATATCGGCGAATTTACGGACTTTTTCATCATTGAGTTTTGCTAAAAACGCATCTCTATTCTCACCAAAAGATTGCTTCCAAAATAACTCGTCCATTATTTTTGAAGCATCAATAAGCTTAGACACCATCGCTTTTTGGTTATCACTCAAATGCGAAAGGTCAGCCTCTAGGCTAAAGTCGGTATAAATATCTAAACGTTGTTTATCTGTATTAATAAGCTCAGGGCCTGATTGTGCACTGCTTTTTTGAGCAAGCTCTACGGCTGTATTGTCGGTAGAAGACGGTGCTTGTTCAGAACATGCACTAAGAAAAACGACACCTGAGAGCATAATTGCTTGGCTAATTTTATTTAAGATCATTATATTGCCTGTTAAAAAAGTAAGTTTAATAACTTGTACTGCTTAGTTAAATAACTAAATATGTACAAACGCTTCCTTATCGTGAGTGCATTAAAGCAAAACTAAATAGTAAATAGCAAGTATTTGGCGTTGTAAGGCAAGCATGAGCGGTAAAGCATTATAAATAAAAATAAACTTCTATAATTTTCTTAACTTTATCGGTAAGTTAGACAATACTAATTATATTACTAATACGAAAATTAACTGCCTGAGTTTGCAGTTAATTTACAGGCTGAACACAAAAGGACGGCAGCTTTATGTCTACAGAAAACGCTTTATTAACGATTCTAGTCGATAGAATAAATAACGATACTTTGGTTTTACCAACGCTACCTGAAGTAGCGATTAAGGTTCGCCAAGCTGCAGATAACCCTGATGTGAACTTAATGCAAATGTCAGATGTAATCTCACAAGACCCAGCGCTTTCAGCTCGTATGATAAAAGTAGCTAATAGTGCGATTATGGGACGTTCTGTAAAAGTATCTAATTTACAACAAGCGGTGACTCGTATTGGGTTGCGCCAAATTAAAAATATTGCAACGGCTATGGCCATGGAGCAATTATTTGTATCAAACAATGAGCTGATTAAAGGCTACATGGGTAAGGCTTGGCAAAAAACATTAACCGTTGCTAGCCATTCAATAACACTCATGGAGTTTTACTTAAAAAACAATAAACACACTTCATTAAATCGTGATTCAATTACATTAGCTGCACTTGTTTATAATATTGGTGTATTACCAATTTTAACTGAAGCTGAGCGCCACCCTGAAGTGTTTGCTAATCCAAGCTTTTTAGCTCACGCAATTCAAAAACTGAGTGGAAAAATTGGCTCATCCATCATGCAAGCGTGGGAGTTTCCTAAAGAGTTTGTTGATGTAGCTCTAAGCTGGGCAGATCCAAGTTACAAACCTGATAAAGTTAGTTACGTAGACTTTATTCGAGTAGGCGCTATTTTAGAGGGAACATTACAGGTTTCTGATAAGTCAGCAGCGCTGCAAACATATATAGATAAAGGTGTAATACCGTCAATGCAATTATTCACAAGTGATGAATACAACGATATGCTAAAAGATGTAAAAAACATGTTTAGCTAAACATGTTTTATCATAGCAAACTAAAAGGGTTAACTTGCGTTAACCCTTTTTGGTTTTATTTATCGATAGTATTTTCTGTTTTGGTTTTTTCGTACCGTTTTATTCCCGCTACCCATGTTTGCAGGACGTTTGTTTTGTATACCTCGTCAACAGGCACCTTAAAGTAGTCTTTATCAATTAAAATAAAGTCGGCCCATTTACCTTTTTCTAAACTACCCACCTTAAATTCTTGATGAGCTGAATAAGCGCCACCGAGAGTAAATGCACGTAATGCATCTTCGCGGCTTAGTACTTCACTTGCGCGCCAGCCGTTTTCAGGTAGTTTGTTATGATCCATGCGTGTAATGGCTGAATACAAACCATCAAATGGATTTGCAAGCTCTACAGGGTAATCAGACCCTGCTGCAACAACCGATCCTTGCTGTAAAAATGTTTGCCAAGCGTAGGCTCCGCTTAATTGTTTTTCAGTTAAGCGTTGCTCTGCCATATGCATATCAGAAGTGGCATGTACTGGCTGCATTGAAGGAATTATTTTTAACGCTTTAAAGCGAGGTATGTCGTCTGGCGTTACAATTTGTGCGTGCTCTATTCGGTTACGTAGTAATATACCGCCCGTTTTTTTAAACACATTTTGATAAGCATCAAGTACTACTTTATTTGCTTTATCGCCAATTGCGTGGGTATTTGCGCTAAAGCCGCTTTTAAAGCTTTGCGTAAAGAGCGCTTCAAGTTTTTCTTGTGTTTCAAGCATTAAACCATGGTGGCCAGATCTGTCTGCATATTCTTCAATCAGAGCGGCTCCGCGAGAGCCAAGTGCACCATCGGCGTAAACTTTAACACTGCGAATTTCCATAAAGTCATTTTTGTCGTGGTATCGGCCTGCCTTTAACATTGTATCTAAATCAGGGCTTGCACCACTTAACATTGCCACAATACGTAGCGGTAAATTACCAAGGTCGCCGCGCTCTTTGTAAACCTCCCATGTGGCTTTATCAATACCTGCATCGTGAGTAGAGGTAATGCCTAAACTTAATAAATGCTTACCTGCTGCATCTAGTGAGTCACTTATATCTTGCTTTGAAGGGGCTGGCATATGCTGGGTAATTAGCGATTCAGCTTTATCTACAAAAATACCTGTAGGATTACCAAATTCGTCTTTAATTATTTCACCGCCTTCGGGCGCTTTTGTTTGGGCGTTAATCCCAGCAAGTTCGAGCGCTTTTGAATTAACCCAAATGGCGTGGCTGTCAACCCGAGAAAGTACCACAGGTCGATCGCTAACTATTTTGTCTAAATCTTTAGCTGTAGGAAAGCGTGTATCAGCCCAAAGCTCTTGGTTCCAACCTCGCCCTATAATCCAACCTTGTTTGTTATCGGCAAATACTTTTAGTTTATTTGTTACTTCATCAACCGATTTTGCGCCGCGTACGTCAAGTTGCGATAAATTATCTCCTAGGCCAATAACGTGCCCATGAGCATCAATTAAGCCAGGTAATAAGGTATTACCGTGCGCGTCAATTAGCTTGGCATCTGGGTAGCTATCTTTAAGTGTTTCGCTACCGAGCTTAACTACCTTGCCATTTTTAATAACGAGGGTAGAAAACTGCTGTACTTCACCTTTGTATAAAGGGGTATAACCATTGGCGTTATAAATTACTTTTGTTTGTGCGAGAGTGTAACTAGAACTAGCGCAAAGGCTGGCTAGTATGAGTGGTTTGATTATTTTTTTGAGTGGCATAGTTACTTAATTTTTATTGTTAATTTACTTACATTAACAAACTTGATTTTATAATACCAATGAATTGATAGACCTCATTTTAAGGCTTTTCTCTATATTAACTGTTTACAAAATAGGTAATTGATGTGATTATTTAGTATGCAAAAAAATCAATAAAGCATAAGGAAGCGCTATGAAAGCCCTCTATTTATTTCTACCATTAACTTCATTACTTGCGGCATGTGGATCGACACCTACTGCAGATAAGAGTGTAGAAAAGCTAAACCATACTGATGTATCAAATGCTGAAATACGCGATTATATAGATTTATCAAGTGTTGAGCTGCGCGACAGGGTGAAAGACTATTGGAATATTTCCACAAGAACAGAACCACGATATCCAATAGCTGCTGCAAAAAAAGGTCTTGCTGGTTGTGTAGAACTCATGACTATTATTAATTCTGAGGGTAAGGCGCAAGGATATAAAGTAATTTCTTCATACCCAAAGGGGTTATTTGATGAAGCCGCAGCGCAATCTTTAAATACATGGGCCTGGCTACCTACTAACGTAAATGTAGCTAAACAACCTGTACTTACTCATATCAGAATTGATTTCATGATTGATTCAATACCAGTAGGTAAAAAATATTTAAAAAATTGTCCGGCTGGCGAAACATTTCAAGTAACAGGTGAAATTAAAAAAACCTCCTACTGATGAAACATTTCAAGTAACGGGAAAGATTATAAGGTTTGAACAAAGTACTTATTTACCTCACTCTAAAGTTACTTTAAGTGTGTGTAACGTTTTAGATCGAACCTTTATAAAATCTGATGGGTATGAGTTTAATACGGATATTACAAATAACTAAATAAGCATCAAGAATAAGGAAATATTGTGAAAGCCCTCTATTTATTACTCCCGTTGAGCATGATGCTAACAGCCTGTGGCTCAACGTCTGATCAACAAGTAAACGATGAAATGCCGAGTTTTATTGATTTATCGAGTCCTGAACTGCGAAGTAAGGCAGGTGAATACTGGGATGTTGCTAAAAGAGTAGAGCCGCGATATCCGATAGAAGCTGCAAAGAAAAGTATTTCAGGTTGTGTTGAGCTGGCTATGTTAATTAATTCACAAGGTGAAGCCCAAGGGTATAAGGTTATTGCATCCTACCCTGAGGGTGTGTTTGATAATAATGCAGCTGCTGCTGTGGGTTTATGGCGCTGGAAAGCGACAACTGAAAATACGAGTAAGCAACCTATTCTAACTTATCTCAAAATGGATTTTATGGTGAGCCCAAAACCTACTGATGCAGAGTATTTGGCGCATTGTTCTAAAAATAAAGCCTGAACGTAATTAATAGATATAAATATAATAAGCTAGGTGCTTGTTTACCTAGCTATAAAACTACTTACTTGCATATAAGCCATATTCATTTAGTGCTAACTTGCCATCTTTATCACTATCGTAGCTTGAGAACCGTGACCACAAAGCCGGATCTATAGCGGTTTCTGAACGTGATAAGAAACCATCTTTGTTCCTATCTAGCTTTTTAAATTGCTTTGCAATATCGTTACTTGCGGCAAAACTAAATGTGCTAAAAATACTAAACGCCAGCAGCGTTATATAACTTATACTTTTCATACAAATCACTTAGTAAAGGTTGTTAGTTAGATAACTTTTAAATTCGACTAGCGAAATTTGGTTATCTTGGTTTTTGTCCCATTTTACAAAGGTGTTTAAAAGTTGTGGTTGGGGATCAAGTTCGTCGTGTGTTAAATAGCCGCTTTTGTCGCTATCTAGGTGATCAAAGCGTTGCTTTACATCAAGTGCCGCGGCATCAAAACTTAATAGCATTAAAATGCTTATAACAAGGGGAAGTATCTTCATGGTGTTCCTTCCAAAAGATGTATTAAAAGTTCGTGACTAAAACAAAGTAAAAAGCACTTGCCGTAATTTAACTCCCAACATTAAATCCTTTTACACACTCCCTCAGGGATTATGGCAAATGCTTTTAAGCTCAGTTTACCTGTAACAAGCTTAAGTAAACCTTAATCAGTAATTACTGATTAAGGTTTAAAGCTTTCAAATTCTTTTTTTGAGATTTTTTCATCACCGTCTTCGTCTAAATCGGTAAATTGTCTCATTACTTCTTTGTCTTTCTTCGCTTCTGCAACAGATATTTGCCCATCCATATCTTTATCTAAATGGGTAAAGCGCACGTTTGTTGGCGATGCAAGGACAGTGGCACTAATTGCTAAAAACATTAATGAAAAAGCGGCTATAAGTTGTTTCATAATCACGTTCCTTATTAAATGAGTTTATTGGATAAATTTTTTGAATTCATCTAGCGACAATTGACCGTCTTGATTGGTATCAATTTGTGAAAAATTCTCGTGTAAAACAGCATCTTCACCTGCTTCGGCTTCACTTAATGTGCCGTTGCTGTCTTTATCAAGCTCGTTAAAAGTCGCGTGAACGTCCATTGCGTGTGCGTTAGCGCCTAAAAAGCCTAAAGCCAGTAATGATGAAACTACTAAAATGCGTTTGTTCATAATTATTTCCTTATTGATTAAAGTTAGTAACAGCATTACAAAAATGATGCCAATAATAATTATTATTAATTTTCAAATGCTTAGCGTTTTAACTTGAGGGGAGTGAGAATTTTTTACAGGGTTTATTATAATTTTTGTATGTCTTTTGCAACACTATGTAGCGAGATTAAAGAGATGTTTTTAAAATCAATGGCTTACGCTGTCTCTATTTGGCGACACATTGTTTTTGTAGCACTGGCTGTTAATCGTATTAAATATAATTGCTGGTTCAGCTAGTGTATAAGGTAAGCACTTAATAATAGAACGCTTAATTTAAAAGGACTAAACGAAATGCCAGCAACCATAGCTAAAAAATACCAAGCAATGCTTAACTGGCGGCCTAATTTAATCGGGCAATTTGCAATGAGTATGCTGCTTTCGTTGCTTCCGCTTTCTATAGTGGTAATTGTATTTTTAAATGCGCTTAACAAGCAATTAGCTATTACTCAAAGTATTGTGAGTAATAATTACCAAGTTACTAAATCGTTTAATACTCTAAAACAAGAACTCAACAGTCTTGAGCGGGCCACTAGGCAAAACTGGGTATTAAAAAGTGAATCGCTCGACAAACTCATTGTTGATAAATGGCAATCATCCCTGCAAAGCATTGATGAGCTTAAATTTGTAAACATGAATAAAGATTATACCCACCAATGGCAACGCTTATATACCACCTTACAAACCGCGCATGTTGAATTGGTTGAGCAAAAACAACAACAAGCTGAGTTGTTTGTGCCAGTGAGCGATTTAGTCGCTGAACTTACTTTATGGTTACGTGATAAAAACGAAGCGCAAATTACCAATAACCAAAATGAGCTGACAAGCTTGCAAGCCTCATTTATAAACTGGCTGGTGGCACTTATTCCACTTACTTTAATTGTAGGTGGTGGTTTTTTATGGCGCATAAGTGGGCGACTAAAAGGGTTAACCACGGTTATTGATAAGTTAGGACAGGGACATTGGCAGCAAAAAATATCAGTTAAAGGTTCCGCTGAGCTAGTTGAGCTAGGAGAGAAGCTTCAGTGGGTGCAAGAGCAACTACATATGCTTGAGCAGCAAAAAGATACTTTTTTACGCCATGTCACCCATGAGCTAAAAACGCCGTTAGCTTCAATGGTCGAAGGTACTGACTTACTAACTGATGAAATAGTAGGCCCAATTACAGGTGAGCAAAAAGCGGTACTTGAGCTTATTAGCCAATCTATGGTGCGCCTTCGCACAATGATTGACAGTTTATTGAGTTATAATGCGATTCGTACCAGTAAAGACAGTCTAAGCGAAGTTGAATTTAGCCTCCTTATTAATAAAATAAATAGCCATTTTGAGCATCGCTTAAGTGCGCGTGAGCAGGCTCTGCAATGGAGAAATGACTTACCAAATAAACCGCTTGCTTTACCTAGTGAGCTTATTGAGATGATTTTAATTCAGCTTATCTCAAATGGCTTAAAATTTTCAGAAGATAAGCAAAGCGTTACTATTAATTTAGCGCTTGAGCAAAATCAACTTTGTATCGCTGTGCTCGATAGAGGGTGCGGTATTAAAGAGCAAGAAAAAACTCAAATTTTCAGCGCATTTTATCAAGGTAAACACAGTAAAAATGTTACGCTGCAAGGCAGTGGGCTGGGCTTAACTATTGTAAAAGAGTCTGTTGAACAGCTAAGAGGTACACTTACTGTTGAACATAACGAGCCACATGGTTGCCGGTTTTCAATTAAAATTCCCATAACAAAAAATCTAGGAGTTAATTAACATGCGCTTGCGTTTAATCGCTATTTTATGTGTGCTCAGTAGCAGCATGGTTATATCTGGTTGTGAAATTAATAATGGGCAAGAAGAGCGTGTGTCAATTACACCAGCACCTGTGGTCGATACTAAAATAAAAAACGACAAAAACAGCAAACCAAGCCCAAAACCCAGACCAAAAATAGAACCTAGCTACCCTCCAGCAGAGCAAGTTATTGCATGGCACGCTAATCAGTGTGGCGGATTTAAATTGGTGCCAAAAAAAGATATTTTTACAGGCGAAAACGATCTTAAACGCTTTTTTAAATTTATGTGCTTAAACATAAATGATGATCCAAATACAGTAATGACTAAGTTGCTAAAACTCGATCTTGCTTACTTTTGGCCAGATGATATAAAGCAATATTTATGGCTTCAAAAGCAACAAGTGACTATGCAAATAAATGCTAAAAAAGAGCAACAAGCACTTAATAATAAAATGCAAGAAACCCTCTCATCGTTAGCAACGATTGAGCAGCAACTTTTACTACGAGAAGAAACGAAGGAGCAGTAACGATGGCCGCAACTAAAGTACAAGGTGCAAAAGTATTACTCGTAGACGACGACGCTAGCTTATTAAAACTGCTCGCTATTCGTATTGAATCAAAAGGATACGAAGTAACAACCTGCGAAAGCGGCTTAACCGCACTACAAATACTTAAAAGCCAAGTGTTTGACGCCGTAATAACCGACTTACGCATGGATGAAATGGATGGTATGGCACTGCATCGTCAGCTGCAAAGCCGCTACCCTGCATTACCTGTCATTATGATGACAGCGCACGGCTCAATTCCTGATGCAGTAGAGGCAACTAAGCAGGGCATTTTTGCATTCATAACTAAACCAGTGGATAAAGATGAGCTATTTGACAGCCTTGCAAAAGCGATAGAAATTCATGGTGTTAACGCCGATGAAGCTGCACCTAAAAGTAATATAGTTACGCGTAGCGGCACAATGCTGCACTTGTTAGAGCAAGTAAAACTACTTGGGCCAACGCAAGTTAATGTACTTATTTCGGGGGCTAGTGGTACTGGTAAAGAATTACTCGCACAGGCGATTCACCAGCATAGCCATGTAAGCGGTGGCCCTTTTGTTGCAATTAACTGCGGCGCTGTACCAGGGGAGCTTTTAGAGTCCGAATTATTTGGTCATAAAAAAGGCTCGTTTACGGGTGCAATTAAAGATCACCAAGGTTTGTTTCAACAAGCACAGGGTGGCACGTTATTTTTAGACGAAATTGGCGATATGCCGCTTAACTTACAGGTTAAGTTACTGCGCGTATTACAAGAAAAAACAATTCGCCCAGTAGGTTTTCAAGAAGAGATAGCAATTGATGTACGCATAGTGTCGGCAACACATAAAAATCTTCCTGAAGCTATTTTAAACCAGCAATTTAGAGAAGATTTATACTATCGCTTAAACGTAGTTAATTTAAAATTACCGCCACTGTGTGAGCGCCGTGAAGATATAAGCTTATTAGCACAGCACTTTAGTGCAAGCATTGCTAAGCGCATGAACCAAACTGAAAAACACTTTGCAAGCGATGCTATGCATGCGCTTGTACGTTACGACTGGCCAGGTAATATCCGCCAATTACAAAACGTAGTAGAGCAGGTTGTAGCATTAACGCCAAGCGATGTTATTTCAGAGCACTTAGTGTTAGCTGCGCTAAATAGTAACGAAACAAACGTAGAACCATTATCACTAAACGACGCTAAAAAAGAGTTTGAGCGCGACTATGTAATTAACACTTTAAAAATGGCAGGTGGTAACGTAGCTGAAGGCGCTAAGCTTGCCAAGCGCAACCGCTCAGATTTTTATAAGTTGATTAAAAAGCATAATATTGATGTTGATAATTTAGGTTAAGGAAAAGCATGCAGTTATTTATGGTGTATTTAGGTGGCCGGATTCAAGGTTGCCACATTGAAATGCATGATATTCGTTTTGTAGTAGGGGAGAATATAGAGCAAACCTACTCAAAGTTAAAAAGCCAATGGGTAGGCGACAGAAGTAGTGTTCACATGGATAGCTACATGGCAATTAATCATATTGATGGCTTTAAAGTAGAAGTTGTTGATAGCTATGTGGAGCAAAATAAACAACTCTATTTTGTAAATTTAGGCGCTTACAGAAGTGATTCCATGGCTGAGCAACATGACTTTGCACTGTATGTTGCAAGCAGTAGCCATGAAGCTAAAGAGCGCGCTAAAAACGATTTGCTCGCAGGGCTTAGTCATATTCATAAAGATGATTTACATGATGTGGACGATTGCTTTGCCATTGATTTACTCGACAGCCAGCTAAACATTAAGCTCACGCCCAGCGGTATATCGCAGCCGATAAAGCCAGACTGGTTTGGCTATCACATACTTTAAATTATAATAAGTAGCTAAAACAGAGTAGGATTAAGAGTCCTGCTTGTTTTGTTCATCCTTTTCGCTTTTAGCCGCCATTTTAAACGCCACAATAACCAACCCAAACATAGCAAACGGCAGTGCTGCCAACATGTATTCAACCAAATTACTGTCTTGAAAATTTGCTTGTAGTAAAAAGTGACCCGCCACACACATCAAAATAACCACTAATAAAATGGGTAGTAACATGAGTTCTTTTTTTGATGAATGGTTTTTCATTAATTATGAGGCTATAGCTAAAAATAATGCGCCATTGTAATGAGCTTACTTAAGCTTGGCAAATACCGCAGAATTTTTTAATTAATGATATGATTAGCGTCAAACAATTGGGCAAGTGTTATTGGGAATAAAGTGAAAAGTAACTTAAAACAAGTTTACCTCGTTGGCGGTGCAGTGCGCGACAAACTGCTAAATATAAAATCAAAAGATAACGACTATGTAGTGATTGGGGAAACACCAAAAACGATGGAATCGCTTGGTTTTGTGCCAATAGGTAGTGACTTTCCGGTTTACTTACACCCAAAAACAAAAGAAGAATATGCACTAGGGCGCACAGAGCGTAAAAGTGGCAAAGGCTATACTGGCTTTGTGGTTGATGCCAGCCCAACCGTAACGCTCGAAGAAGATTTAGCAAGGCGTGATTTAACCATAAATTCAATGGCGCTTGATGAACACGGTAATATTATTGACCCGTTTAATGGCCAAACTGACTTACAAAATAAAACACTGCGCCACACCACTGAGGCATTTGTAGAAGACCCTGTTCGAGTACTGCGTATTGCCCGTTTTTTAGCGCGCTATGGCAGCGATTGGCGTATTCACCCAAGTACGTATGCGTTAATGCGCGAGCTTAAAAATAAAGGTGAGCTAAATCATTTAGTACCTGAGCGCGTGTGGCTTGAAACTGAAAAAGCACTGGGTGAAAAGCACCCTGAGCTTTATTTTGAAGCATTGCAAGACTTGGGTATTTTCCCAGAACTTGAGCGCATGGTTAATGTACCGCAGCCAGCAAACCATCATCCTGAAGGGGATGTATTTGTGCATACTATGTTGGTACTTAGACGCGCCGCAGATTTAAATTTTAACTTAGAAACTCGTTTTGCAGCGCTGACTCATGACTTTGGTAAGGCGCTTAGTTTTAAAAAGTATGGAAATTTACGTGGGCACGAACGCGAAGGTGTTGCAATTATTGAGGCGTTTTGTGAGCGCTTAAAAGTGCCTAATCGCTTTCGCGATGTTGGTGTACTCACCAGTGATAATCACACCCTTTGCCATACAATTGATCAGTTAAGGCCGCAAACCATTCACAAGCTAATAGTGACTAACTTAAATGCTTTGGTACACCCAGAACGTTTTATAGCGTTTACCCAAGCATGCCAATGTGATGCACAAGGGCGTGGTGAAACACTGGTAGATAAGCCATACCCGCAAGCAGCTAAACTGCGAGCAATTCATACTGAACTGCAAAAAATGGATAAGAAACAAGTAGTGCAAGATGCACTTAAAAATGGCAAAAAAGGCCCTGAAATAGGCGAAGAAGTAAAACTTGCAGAAATAAACTGCATTAAAGCATTTTTAGAACATGAGAAGTCCCAAGCGTAATAAAATCAGACTAAGTAGTGCGATACGCCTTGGTTTTTAGTCGCGTCGTGCTTTCTTAGCTCTTTGTAATTGGTGCTTTTTGGTTTTATCTCTTCAGGCTCAGGTTTTTTAGAGGGTCTGTATAAGTCAAAAATAAAGTCTAGTTCTTCACGCTCTAGTGATGGTTTCATGAGTATTCCTTCAATTTAATACTTTAATATGATGTAGGGTATGGTCATTCGACTGAATAAAAAGTGAATAGTTACATTTGAAGTTGTACTAAATTGTAACCGGCGGGTTTTAAGGGATGAGAGGGGTTTATTTGTTAATTTATATGGAGTTAAGGTGAATTTTGATAACTCTTTTTAACTAAAAATATACAGCTGAATTTAATTTATTGCGTACTTACTATTTGCATATAATGCTGTGGCTATAAATATAACGGTACAAATATAACGGTATAAATACAGCCCTAACCATTAACTAACGGCAGTGTTACGGTAAATACTACACCATCACCTTGTTCGTTGTTTTGCGCGGTTACACTGCCTTTATGGTAGTCGCACACCAGCCTTACAATATAAAGCCCTAATCCCAAATGTGGCTGTTGCTGCATTTGCTGGCTACGTACCGACACCATTGAATCAAAAATATGCTCAGTTAACCCTTCAGGTAAAGCGGGACCAGTATTACTCACAGTTAATGTTGCTTTATTTTCGCTCTGCTTAAGGCCTACATTAATAGCCGTATTGGCTTCACTGAACTCCAGCGCGTTATTAATAAGTTTATCAAGCAGCTGAGCTATAAACTCCGGAGCACCTTGCATAGGTAATTTGTTTTGGCATACATCAAGCGTAAATAACTGGTTTGGGTAAGTAAGCTGATAGCCTTGCATGCAGCCATTTATTACTTTTTGTAAATCAAAAGGTTCAGGTTCGTTGCTTTGAATGCTTTGCTCAAGGCGAGTGGCTTCGCTCATGGTGGTTATTATTTTACCTAAGCGTTCAACGCCTTCACTGGCGCGGTCAAGGTATTTTTGACTCAGCTCGTTTTGTGGCAAGCTTTGTAAGTTCTCGAGTGACGAGCGCACTACGGCAACCGGCGTGCGCAGCTCATGCGATAACCGCGACGACATATTTTCTAAGTAATCGGTATAGCCACCAAGTCGGCTCACAATGTTTGAAAAACTACGAGACAGATCCCCAATTTCATCGTTAGCATCGCTGTAATTAATACTGCCGGTAACACGCCCTTGTGCATCAATTGCTTGTTCAGCTGTATCGCGCAGTCGCCTAATTCGGTTCGATATACGTGAGGCAAAAAAGAACAAGGTGACAGTACCAATTAGCATCACAGCTAAAATAACGTTAAAGAGTTTTTCGAGCGATTTGTTACGCAGCGTACGTACGCCGTTTGTGGTTTCCTCTGCTATTACCGCGCCAATTACTTGGTCTTGAATCCAAATAGGGTAAGCGGCCGATAAAATAACGGCTTTACTGTCGGGTGTTAATCGCCAAGACGATGCAGGTTGTCCTTTTAATGCTTTCGCTAAATGTGTGCCCTGCATAGAAGCTACATCGTGCAGGGTATCTAAAAACTCATTTTCGGGGCGCGTTAATATTTTATAGTAAATTGGGTGTAAGTAATTTTGCTCAAAGCGCTGCCACCAAGTTTCAGGTGCTTTGTTAGCAAGTCCATCAGCCCATACGCCATCTGCATTTTGAATAGTACCCGATTGCGCAAGTACACGATGATGGTTATCAACCACCCAAATGCGGCTACCACTGTGGCCCATACCTTTTAAAATACGGCTAATTTCTGGGGAAGGGACTAATACCGAGCCCAAATCGTTTGGGTTATTTAAGTTTGAGGTTGACATTATTTTAGGCTCTAGCAATGCCTCTTTACTATCAATGTCAACAATAGCAAAGCCAAGTTTGTTGCCCAGCATGCTAATAGGAAAGCGCAGCTCTACGTTATAACCTGATTCGGTACTTTCAAAATAGCCCTGAATTTTAGTAAAAGGGGCTTTGGTATTTGCATCAAACGCATTAATCCAGCCGTCTTGGCGCGGCGCAATAATGTAAGTATTAAACTGGCCGTCAGGCGTTTTTAAACCAATTTGTAAATAATCGTTATTGGTAATACTTAAGCTATTTTTAGCGCGATAAATAAGAGTATTGTCGGTGACTTTAAATACAGCGTATAAGTAGTTATCAAACTTGCCAACCATATGATCAAACGATAAGTCACTGGCTTGATGTTTGTTATCTGTTTTTTGTAAGTAGCGCTTGTCGTAATGCCAAAATAGCGGTTGATAGCTGTCCCAATCGTTAAGTTTACCGTCGAGCTGAATAGGGTTTTTAAGATTATAAGCGTATAAATCACGACCTTTTACAACTTGGTCTAAAAAGTTGGTTTGCTCGTCAAATAATGCAGGGCGCTCATGTAATGCGGTAGCAAGTGCGCGAGTGGTGCCTACGAGGGTTTTTTCTTGGCCTTGGCGTAAAAACTTTTCCATTTCCCATACGTACTCGTAGCCAAGCCACGGTAGCAAAAACAAAAAACATGAAAGTAATATAAATTTACTGCGTAGACCAAATCGTAGCATTAGTATTGTTCCCACCTGTAGCCCATGCCATACACGGTATCTATGCAATCAAAGGTGCTGTCGAGTGCTATAAACTTTTTACGAATACGTTTTACGTGTGAAGTAATAGTGCTGTCGTCTACATAAATTTTTGCATCGCTCATTAAATCGTTACGGCTTTTAACATGGCCTGGTCGCTGGGCGAGTGAATGCAGCATCCAAAATTCGGTTACGGTTAAATCAACTAATTGTTGCTGCCAAAATACCTGCATACGTTGCGTGTCGAGCGTTAACTGCCCGCGTGTTATGAGTGCATTTGCATCAGCGGGTTGTTCAAGTGCTTCCATTCGGCGAAATAGCGCACCAATACGTGCAGCCAAGTGAGCCAAGCTTATGTCTTTTGTTAGGTAGTCGTCGGCGCCCATGCGTAGGCCGCATACGGTATCTATTTCGCTATCGCGGGCGGTTAAAAAAATAATAGGCAGTGTTTTAGAAAGCGAACGCAATGTTTGGCACAGTAAAAAACCACCATCTATTTCATGGCCTAGGCCAATATCAACAATGGCTAAATCGGGCAGGGCATTTTTAAATTCAGCTTCAGCGCTAGCGCGATCGGCAAAGCCACTTACTTGGTAGCCCTGTGCACTCAACATTTCTATGTAGTTTTCGCGGATTGCGGGTTCATCTTCAACGATGGCTATTTTTTTCATCTTAATCATTATCCTATCGGCTCTGTTGTGCACTATATCGAAGTTTTTAAGCTAAGTACGCTTAAAAAGGCAATTGCCATTTTTTTGCCACAATTGCTCAGCAGTTTGCCATTTTTGATCCCCTTTGTTGCCACTTGAGCTTGTTTTAATAGGTCCATCAAAACAAAACATCACAAATTAAAAAGTAAGTTTAAGGATCAAATCATGAAGAAGACATTAATTGCGTTAACACTCGTTGCTATTTTTTGTACTCCAGCAATTGCCTCAACATCTAACACGCCATCAAAAGAAGCCCATAAAGAAACGGCTATTGGTTTAGGTGCAGGCGCTATTATTGGCGGCGTAGTAGGCGGGCCAATAGGTGCGTTTATTGGGGCATTTGCCGGTGGTTTAATAGGTGATTCAAAAGTAGCTGATAACAAAATTGCAGAGCAAGAGCGTGCAATTACGGTTATGAAAGAAAAAACCAGCGATTACCAACACGTGCTTAACCACAATAATATGTTAGAGCAACAGCTAGAAGTGCTTGCCAATCAAAATGAGCAGTTAACTCAAGTTCAAATTAATAACTTATTGGCGATGACGGTGCAATTTAAAACAGGTTCAAGTGTTATTGCCCCGCATTTTGCGCTGCAGTTAGACCAACTGGTTACCTTGTTAAACAACCAACCACAGCTTGCGCTTGATTTAAGTGGCTTTGCCGATCAACGCGGCGATGAGCAAGCCAACCTTTTACTTTCCAAAGCACGTGTAAATGCCGTGCAAAGCTATTTAATAAAACACGGCGTGAGCCATAAACGCTTAAGCACGCAGGCATTTGGCGAGCAGCAAACATTGGCTAACAGTAACACGGTGGAAGATAACTTTTTTGATAGACGCGTAACGCTTACCACTCGCTCAATGAACTCAGTAAATGGCCAAACGGCGAGTAACTAAATCTAACTGAATCTAAGTAAAACAAAGCGTTCGATGGAGTGATTTTATGTTGAGTAAACCAACCAAAATGCTTACTAAAGTAAGCATTTTTATATTCATAGCGATTGTGCTGTTAGCGAGCTTCAAAAGCCATGCGCAATCACCCAAGTTAGAGCTTTTTGATAGCAATGGTGCGCCAGCAGGCCCTGCAATAATATTAAAAAGCGACGCCAATATGACCTTAACTGGCCTGATTAATCATGTTGTAGTCACGCAAACCTATCAAAACGAAAACCCGTTTGCGGTTAATGCGCGCTACGTTTTTCCATTGCCTGATGAAAGCGCCGTACATGCCATGACTATGCGTATAGGTGAGCGAGTCATTAAAGGCCAAATTGATAAAAAGGTAGAGGCCGAAAAAAAATACGAGGAGGCTAAAAAAGCAGGTAAGCAAGCGGCCCTTGTACGCCAGCAACGCGCCAATATGTTTATTACGAATGTGGCAAATATTGGCCCTGGTGAGCAAGTAATTATTGAGCTTGAGTATCAAGAAATAATTGATTACAGCAGCGGCACATTTGCTATTAGGTTTCCTACTACCATTACACCGCGTTATCACGCGATTAGTGGTGAAGTTGAGGTTAATACTCAGAACCAAACGCACGTTAACTCACTCCCAACGGGATGGTTAAGCCCTGTTTACAGTATTAAAAGCAGTAATCAAAATGATAACGTACCAAGCAGCCAATTTAGCTTAAACATAGATATAGACGTAGGTTTAGAGCTGGTGGATATCAGTTCTAAATTTCACAATGTTGATGTGCAAAACACTGCGTTTGGACAATATAAAATAGCGTTAAATGAGACAAATACAGTTAATCGCGACTTTGTACTTGAGTTTAAACCGCTGCAAAAAGAGCAAGCTCAAGCTGCATTTTTTACTCAGCAGTTTGAAAATGGTGACCGATACGGGCTTGCTATGCTAATGCCACCAGGGGATCATTTCACACAAACACAGCGCTTACCTCGTGAAATGGTATTTGTAGTTGATACGTCAGGCTCTATGCATGGGCAATCTATGGAGCAAGCTAAAAAAGCCTTGTTTTATGCACTTTCATTACTTGATAGCGACGACAGCTTTAACATTATTGGTTTTGACAACATAGTAACTCCAATGAGCGATAAACCACTTATAGCCAGTGACTTTAATTTACGCCGTGCAGAGCGATTTATTTATAGCCTAGAGGCCGACGGTGGCACTGAAATACAAGGTGCGCTTAATGCCGTACTTGATGGTAGCGAGTTTGATGGTTTTGTGCGCCAAGTTGTATTTTTAACTGATGGCAGCGTAAGTAATGAAGATGCATTATTTAAAAATATTCAAAGTAAGTTAGGTGATAGCCGCTTATTTACAGTGGGTATTGGCAGCGCACCGAATAGCTTTTTTATGCGCCGAGCGGCAGATATAGGTAAAGGCTCATTTACGTTTATAGGCAGCACAAGCGAGGTGCAACCTAAAATGCAGCAGTTGTTTGATAAGCTTGCACATCCGGCTATTACTAATTTGGCGCTAAGCGATGAAAGCGGTAACAGCTTAGATTTTTGGCCGTCACCACTACCTGATTTATATTTTGGTGAGCCTATCATGGTCGCCATAAAACTTAATAATGCTAAAAATGTGGTACTTGCTGGGCAAACAGCACAAGGTCCTTTAAGTATTAAATTAAGTACACAAAATAGCTCAAGCGCTCAAGGTATAGCAAAACTGTGGGCGCGCCAAAAAATCAAGTCATTACTTTTATACAACGAGCAAAATACAGTTAAAGATGAAGTACAGGAGCTTGCGCTTACTCATCAATTACTTAGCCCGTTTACTGCTTTTATAGCGATTGAACAAACTCAAATAAAAGAAGTGGCAGAGCAAACGGCGCAAGCTACTAATGCAGTACCACAAGGTATGGCAATGCGTTTACCGCAAACCGATGGGCAAAGCAGGTTACATATATTACTAGGCTGTATTTTATTATTGGGATTTAGCGCCCTTAAAATAAACCGATCATTTAAATTAAGCAGGGCACGTAAATGAAAAAGTGGCTAAGCGCGGGTTTACTAATAGCTGGGCTTGGATTATTTGGTCACGGCGCTTATATGCAGGCAAAAGCGTGGCTTGCTCAAGTATTAATTGAGCAAGCATGGCAAGAGGCGCTTAAATCACCCGGCATTAAAGTAAAACCGTGGTATTACGCCGACAGCTACGTGACTGCAAAGCTTGATTGGCCAAGCCATAATAAAACATTAAGTGTATTAGCTGGAGCGAGTGGTCGCAATTTAGCGTTTGCGCCTAGCCAATTTTTACCCGCAGGGGAGCTGGGCGGAAAAGAGTTTGGAAACGAAAAAGGCGCGCTAATAGCAGGGCATAACGACACCCACTTTGCATTTTTACAACACGCCAAAGTGGGAGAGGCGTTTACTTTGCAACTGCAAAGTGGGGTGATTCAAAATTATAAGGTAACGGGGATTGAGGTTATTCATCAATCCCAAAACTCATTTTTACAAACACCTGGGCTGTATTTGCTTACCTGTTACCCTTTTGATTCGCTTGTCTCAGGTACTGATTTGAGATTGCTTGTATCTGCGCAAATATCTTCACCCGATTCACTAAGAGGTATATCAACTACAAGTTCTTGATGGCGCTGGCTTACCATTACACCAATAAATACCACAAATATGCTCAGCCATTGCCACACGTTGAGCACTTCGCCCAAAATAATAGCTGACAAAATAAGTGTAAAAATAGGAATTAAATTAGAGTACGCAGCCGCGGTTAATACCGATACTTTGCTAATAGCATAATTGTACATGCCGTAGCCGCCAAGGGTTACACACGAACCTAAGTATAAAATACTCATAAGTGCGGTTAAGTCGTGTTGGTTTTCGCTTGGTAGGTCGATAAAAAATAAAAACGGCGCAAAAAACAAGCTGCCGCTAATACCTTGAAGTGCAATTAAAGTCAGGGGCGAGTAGCGATTAGCCAAATGTTTAATACTTACAGTATAAAATGCAGCGCACACCATCGCCATAAGCTCTAAAAAGTTACCCAGTAATGGATTAGGTGCTTGATCGGTACTTGGTGAAAGAAGCGTAAGTAAAATACTGCCGCCAATACACAGCGTAAAGCCAACAACAATGGCTTTGCTTATGTATTCTTTAAGTAATAAAAAGGCAAGCAGCGCAATAATTATAGGCAAGCACGACACAATAACACCCGCCTGCGAGGCTGATGTATATTCCATTGCGTGACCTTCAAATAAAAAGTACAAGCAAGGCTCAGCAAGCGACATACCCACTAAATACTTCCAATCACCTTTTAAATACTCAAATCGAATAACGTAGCGCCATAAGCAAAGCGATAAAACTAACGTGGTGAGCATGCGTAAAAATATTACCAAGGCAGGGTCGTAAATGGCAATGGCATATTTAAGCGCTATAAAAGAGCTGCCCCATAAAAAGGTGGCAATAATTAAACACAAACTGGCAGGCATAGAGAGTAATTTATATAATTTAATAAAATCAGATCCTAGCATGAATATTTTTAACTTGTTCAAAAATACCGAGCTGGTATAAATTAATTCATCTTTAATTAATGATTAGTAAAAAGCACATGCAAAGGGAACAGGTAATAGTTGTAAAGCTTGGTACAAGCGTACTTACTGGCGGCACCGATAAACTAGATAAAGCGCACATGGTTGAATTAGTACGCCAATGCTGCGAGCTTAAAAAGCTGGGGCATCACGTTATTTTAGTATCGAGCGGCGCGGTAGCTGCTGGGCGTGAACAGCTATTAAAACCCTGTGGCAGAAGCTTAATTGATAAACAAATGCTTGCTGCAATTGGACAAGGTCAACTTATTCATATTTGGCAGAGCTTGTTTGGTTTATATGGGATAAATGTAGGACAAATGCTACTTACTCGCGCTGATGTAGACGACAGAGAGCGTTACCTTAATGCACGCGATACGCTCAATGCGTTATTAAATTACGACGTTGTACCCATCATTAACGAAAATGACGCAGTCGCTACCAGTGAAATAAAAGTAGGCGACAACGATAATTTATCGGCGCTTGTCGCTATTTTGGCTAATGCTAATAAATTATTGCTACTTACCGATCAAGAAGGCTTATTTACCAGCGATCCGCGCACAAACGCCGATGCCACCCTCATTGGCGAGGTAACACATATAAACGATGAACTGCGCCAACTTGCTGGTGGCAGTGGCACAAATTTAGGCACCGGCGGTATGGCAACTAAACTGCAAGCCGCCGATATTGCAAGGCGCGCAGGCGTTGAAGTTATTATTGCTAAAGGTGCAGGTAAAAACGTTATTTTAAAATGTATGAGTGACGAGTTACCAGGCACGCGTTTTTTAAAACTCACCGCCCCAAAAGATGGCCGTAAAAAATGGTTACTAGCCGGGCCTAAAAGTACCGGTCAAATTGTTATTGATACAGGTGCTATTGGCGCCCTTCAAAATAAAGGCGCAAGTTTACTCGCTAAAGGCGTTACTAATGCATTTGGACGTTTTGAACGCGGTGATTTAATTGATTTAATAGATGCAAAAAATCAAGTGATTGCACGGGGCTTAACGCGATTTAGTAGCGTTGAGGTAAATAAAATAAAGGGTGCGCACTCTAGTCAAATAGGCCAATTACTCGATTACGATAGTGGCGCAGAAGTACTTCATAGGGATGATATGGTATTGCTATAGAAGCACTTTTAGTAAATTAAATTACTTGAGTGTAATTCTCGGAGTATTACACTTTTTTGATTGCAAATTTGTGCTAAAATCTGGCTCCTTAAATTGTTGTAAGCAGAGCACAGAACATGAAATTAGTTCGTTGGTTTTTAGGTTGTATAATCTTATTCTTTAATTTTGTATTTACTCCTCGCAGTAAAAAGCGTGCAAGCGACGAGCAAGCACAGCTTGATCAGCAAACCTCACAATTTAAACTGTATCAATTTAAAGCATGCCCGTTTTGTGTAAAAGTACGTCGCGCCATTAAACGTGAAGGCTTAAACATAGAAACACGCGATGCAAAAGACAATGAGCAATATCGTCAAGAGCTACTAGAGCAAGGTGGCAAAGTTAAAGTACCTTGCCTACGTATAGAGCAAAATGGCCAAGTACAATGGCTGTATGAATCAAACGATATTATTGCTTACTTAAACAAAGTAGCTGCATAAACCACTTTTATTATCTCACTTATTTAAAGAGAATATACCATGACAATTCGCACCCGTGTTGCCCCGTCGCCAACTGGTGACCCGCATCTTGGCACCGCTTATATCGCCTTATTTAACTACTGTTTTGCTAAACAACAAGGCGGTGAATTTGTACTTCGTATAGAAGATACAGACCAAGTACGTAGCACGCCAGAGTCTGAACTTGCGATTATGGATAGCCTACGTTGGTTAGGGCTTGAGTGGGATCATGGTCCTGATGTGGGTGGCGAATTTGGTCCTTACCGTCAATCTGAGCGTAGCGATTTATATAAAAAGTACGCGCATCAGTTAGTTGACGATGGTAAAGCGTTTTACTGCTTTGCAACAAGCGAAGAGCTTGATCAAATGCGTGAAGAGCAAATGGCAGAAGGCTTACGCCCTAAATACGACGGCCGTGGTTTAAACCATACAGATGAAGAAATTAAAGCAAACTTAGCTGAAGGCAAACCTTACGTTATACGTATGAAAATCCCAAGCGAAGGCACATTTAAGTTTAACGACTACCTACGTGATGAAATTGAGATCCCGTGGGAAAACGTAGACATGCAAGTACTTTTAAAAGCTGATGGTTTCCCAACGTACTTTTTAGCGAACGTAGTTGACGACCACCACATGGAAATTAGTCATATTTTCCGTGGTGAAGAGTGGATTAACTCAGCACCTAAGTTATTAAAATTGTATGAAGATTTTGGTTGGGAAGCACCAGTACTTGGTCACTTACCATTACTACGTAACCCAGATAAATCAAAGCTGTCTAAGCGTAAAAACCCAACGTCTATTAATTACTATAAAGAAATGGGTTACCTGCCAGAAGCCGTACTTAACTACTTAGGTCGTATGGGTTGGTCAATGCCAGATGAGCGTGAAAAATTCACACTTAATGAAATGATTGAAAACTTTGACATGAAGCGTGTATCGCTTGGTGGTCCGGTATTTGACGTAGATAAACTAAGCTGGTTAAACGGCATGTGGATCCGCGAAAACCTAACCGACGAACAGTTAATTCAGCGCTTTGTTGATTGGAAGTTTAACGGCGAAATGCTCGCTAAAATATTACCAGAAGTTAAAACACGTATTAATACACTGTCGGATATGGTTGAACTAGCAGGGCACTTTGTAGGCGGAATTCCAACTTACGATCCTGCGTTATTAACAGCCGGCAAAGCAGACGAAAACGTAATTCGCCAAGCGCTACAATTTTTTGTATGGCAGCTTGAAGGTTTGCGTAGCTTTGAAAAACCCGCTATTTTTGCAATCGCAAAAGAAGTTGCAACATTCCATGAGTTAAAAATTAAAGACTTTTTAGAGCCAATATTTGTCGCAATTACTGGCAAAACATCAAGTACGTCAGTGCTTGATGCAATGGAAATTTTAGGCTCTGACCTATCACGCGCCCGTTTACGTGTAGCACTTGCTCATTTAGGTATTTCTAAAAAGCAGGCTAAAAATATAGAACGTGCGTACCGCGAATACCCAAGCGCATAGTATTTAATAATAACGGCTCAATAGTTAGTTGTTAGAAGTATTAAAAGCCGAGCTTTATTAAGCTCGGCTTTTTTGTTTCAGGCTGTTTAGCTATATGACATCGTATTTTGATATTGTTTAGCCTAAGCATTCATAATTTACTAAATGCTACAATGCGGCATATAAACTCATAGGAGGCAGTATGATTGCAACCGTTAAAAACAAAGCTATTTTTAGCAGTAATACATTTTCGATAAACCTTGTTACTTACCCAACTAATCACAGCGTAATGAACCATATTGACCCTGTGCAGCAAGGGCGCTATTACAAGCTCAACTTTGTATTAGAAAAACCTAAAACTGGTGGGGTATTTAAATGTTCAAAATGCATTATAAATTTATTTAATCGCGTGTATTTATTCAGACCCGATAAGTACGAACACAGCGTATCTAAAATCGAGTCTGGAAAGCGTGTGCTACTGAGCTTTGCGCTTAATATATAAGTTATTAATAATCGTAGGCCTGTCCGGTGCATAAAACAGATAGGTCGCAGTACGATACAGAGGTTTCACTACAAGAATTGATAGTAAAAGCATTCCCACCTCTGCGCATGGCATCAGCTTTAAGTAAATCAATCGCGTTTGATTTAGAGCGATTGTAGCTTACATTATTTTTACCTCTACCGTCGCCATCACAGCTTTCAGCTTCTATTCGGCCTAAAAGTGTTGCGCCACTTTCGTGAGCTTCTTGATCGCTATAAAATTGCTGTAAATCTCTTTTATTAACGTAGGTGCCAATTTCTTGAGATAAAACGCCGTTGTCTATATCTGTATGATAAGTCATGCTTGAACAACCAGTTATTGTGGCGAGCACAGTTATTGTTGCTATAAAACGTAGCATATTCATTAATCCTTTAATTTATTTAAAGTAGTAAATTACTAACAAAATCAAATGCTGGCAATGTTTACTGCTGAGTAAATTGTTAGCATTTGTAAATGTATTTAGATTTTACTGAGCATAGGGTAAGTAAACAAAAAGAAGTGACAAACATTAACCAACCAATGGCATAAAATAGCCCACTCTAAGCGCCGCGTTTTATAAAAAGCATAGCCATATCCTAAGCCTGCAATAAACGAAACCAATACATAGTTAAACCCTCCTGCAAAATGTGCCAAAGCAAAAATGCCTGCAGTAATTACAGGGGCAAGTATTGCTAAACGGGTCGGTGTAATTATTTTGCTAAGCTTAGTTTGTAGTAAACCTCGAAATAAAGCTTCTTCGGCTACACAGGTAAATAAAAGATTAATAGCAATAAAGGCTAACCAAAAGTTGGGTACTTTTGGGTTAAAGCTTACAAGTCCAAGCATTAAAGCCGCAGTGAGCGAAGCTAAAACAGTAGCAATAATTATAAAAATGGGTTGTTTAACGTTTAATGGGCCCGCTTTATTAGAGTCTGCTTTTAAAGCTTGTTTATTCGAATAAAAGTAAGCACAAAGAAATAACCCAGCCATAGCTTTATCAAAATTAGCATAAAGGGTAAAAGTAATCGCATCGCTTGTAATACGCTCGTCTATAACAATAGGGAGGTTACTAAAACCAGGCACCCAATGAAGCGCTAATGCCAATGAGGAAACTATAAAAACAGTACTTAAAGTAGCGCGTATTATTACCCGCTTTGTATTTAGCACACAGTAGTATAAAACAACGTAAAGCCCAGTACTGAGCAGTGCATATAAATTTATATAACCTTGAAAATACGCACTTGTAACACTTAAAGCCATTAAGTAGTGCCAAAGGGGTTGTCGCATTATTGATATTTTGCAGTACGGAAAAACACATATAATTGATAGTGCTAATAAATAAAAGGTCATTGTTTTTTATTGCTCTGTTTTATTTAGCAACTAATCTAACAGATTCGACCTCTCAATATTTTTTTTCTGGTAATATAGATAGGTTATAAGCAGTTTAAGCAGTGAACAAACTATGTTAAGTCCTTTTTTTCAGCAGCACGCTGATTATGTTTCTATCTCTCGTGAGCAAGGTTGTCGATTCGCTAAATGCGTTGCTGACGATTACAATCCACTTCACGACAAAGATGCCAAAAAGTTTTGCGCGCCAGGAGACTTACTTTTTTCATTGGTACTAGACCGCTACGGTATTAGTGAACAAATGGAATTTACTTTTGCTGGTATGGTTGATGAAAACACCAAACTTAATTTCCCTGAAGGAGCCGATGAGTTTGATGTTACCAATGGCGAAAAAGTAATTTTAAAGGTAAAGCGCAGCGGTAAAACCAGCCAATGCCCAGCATTAACTAATAGTCTTATAAAAAATTATGTTGAGTTTTCTGGTACTACTTTTCCGCATGTAATTATTCCATTAATGGGCAAGCAAGAGGTAATGATAAACCCTGCTCGTCCGATGGTGATTTACGAATCAATGCTTATCAATCTTGATAATCTTGATATTACAGAACCAGAACTTGAGTTTGCAGAGCCTAGTTTTGAGTATGCCGGTAAGCGCGGAAAAATCACACTACGTTTTAACCTGTTGGAAAACGGCGTTAAAGTGGGTAGTGGTGAAAAGCATATGGTGGTTTCGGGTATTCGCGAATACTGCCAAGCAACAGTTGATGATTTAATAGCGTTTTACAACGAACGTAAAGCGACACTAAAGCCAGCTTAAAGCTACAGAAAATTATAAAAGGCGCTAAATACAACTGTTATTTAGCGCCTTTTTTATTGGTTTTTTTATTGTTTTAGCGCTAAAGCGAAAGTGAGTAACTACGATTAAATACTTTTCTGAACTGGTTAATTTACGCAGTACAGTAATATGCGTACAATAGCGCTCTTTGTTATTTTAAAGCTAAGCCTATGTCTGCCACTACGTTCTCATCACTTAATCTCGACCCGTTATTATTAACTGCGATTGAGCAAAATAATTACACTCAGCCTACCGCAATTCAGATTAAAACTATTCCGCCTATTTTAGCCGGAAGTGATGTAATGGGCAGCGCGCAAACAGGTACGGGTAAAACCGCTGCCTTTGTTTTACCTTTATTACATAAGCTTTTAAATACCCCTAAAAAAGATGAGCAAGGTCTTGCCCGCGTTGTAATTTTAACGCCAACACGAGAGCTTGCTCAGCAAGTATTTGCCAGCTTTGAAAAGTACGCACAAGGCACTAATATCAATGGTGCTTTAGCGTATGGCGGCGTAAGTATTGGTCCACAAATAAAAGCACTTAAAACAGCCCAAGTTATAGTGGCAACACCTGGGCGTTTACTTGATCATATAGTTAAAGGCAGTGTGGTACTTTCAAGCGTAGACTCTTTAGTGTTTGACGAAGCTGACCGCATGCTTGATATGGGGTTTATTGATGAAATTAGACGTATATTGCGTCATATCCCAGGCGATCGCCAAACTTTACTATTTTCAGCTACGTTTGATGACAGCGTGTTTGAACTCAGTAAAAAGTTACTTAAAAACCCAGAGCTAATTGAAGTTGATAAACGTAACTCAGCCGCAGTTGAAGTAGAGCAAGTTATTTACGCTGTAGATGAGGATCGTAAGCGCGAACTTGTATCGCACATGATTGGCATGAAAAACTGGCGACAAGTGCTTATTTTTACTCGCACAAAACAAATGGCTGATCAGCTCGCTAAGGAAATGTGTAAAGACGGTCTAAAAACCGAATCAATCCATGGCGATAAATCTCAAGGCGCACGCGACCGTGCATTGCAAAACTTTAAAGAAGGTATTACACGTGTACTTGTTGCAACCGATGTAGCCGCGCGTGGTTTAGATATTTCAACACTTAGATACGTAATTAACTTTGAGCTACCATACATTGCAGAGGATTACGTACACCGTATTGGTCGTACAGGTCGTGCTGGTGAACAAGGACTTGCTATGTCGCTGGTAAGTCTTGATGAGCAATGGCTGCTAGAAGAAATTGAAGTATTACTCGATACGCGTCTAACGCCGCAGTGGTTAGAAGGTTACGAGCCAGATCCTAATAAAAAGCCAAAAGACAATCGTAAAAACACCAATAAGTCGCGAAAAGATCGCGATAAAAAACGCATCACCGGTAAAAGAGAGCCAAGTAGGCGTCGTAAATAATAGCTTTTACTTTGCTTTTTTGCCTATACTGGAGCTACTAAGCAGCCGAGGTAAAGCAATGTTTGAAATTGATCAATGGGCATTTTCTGGTATTGATGGCCAAATATCTTTGCATAAATGGCAAAAAACAATTGATCTTATAACGGGGCTTTTTTCAGCCCCGTCTGGTTATATAGTTCAGGCAACAAGCAAAGGCTATCGCGTTGTTATTAGAAGTAACGAGGGTGGATCTAACTTTGAGACCAACCCTATACTCCCTCCTCAAACTCCTCTGTTTTGTCGCCACGTAGCTGAAACTAACAATACATTATATGTTAATGATGCAAGTAATAACGATACATGGAATACCCTGTCAGAAGTAGTTGAAGACGGTGTTGAATCCTACCTAGGTTTACCCATTCATTGGCCTGAAGGCGAAGTGTTTGGCACGTTATGTTTAAAAGACACTAAAATAACAAGCTATACCGATGAATACTTTGAACTCATAGAACAGCTACGCGATTTGATTGAAGACGACTTAGCCCTTGTTTATAGCTATGAGCAAATGCGTGAAATAGCCATGTTAGACTCATTAACTAATATTTATAATCGCCGAGCACTTAACTTACTAGCTCAGCAAAAGCTTAACTTAGCACTGCGTTTAGGCTTTGACGTGTGTTGTTTGTTTATTGATATAAACGACTTTAAAAAATTAAACGACACCTGCGGACATGAAGTGGGTGACAAAGCATTGATTATATTGGCAGATACGCTAAAAACGCATTTAAGAGATGCCGATATAGTAGGGCGTTTAGGTGGCGATGAGTTTGTTGCAGTAATGCAAGTAAGCGATAAAAGTAAAATTAACTATATTATGAATAAAATTTCGACCGAGTATTCAAAAGCCTTACTTAAAGTAAACGTGTGCGATTTATCACTCAGTATTGGTTATAGTTTTACTGATAAACAAAAGCAGCCCTTTGAAGCGCTATTAAATGATGCGGACCACGCAATGTATAAAAATAAACAAGCGTATAAGCTAGCTAAAAAAGCACAATAATAAAAGGAAGTTCGTCATGACTAATACCACAAAACTTAGTTGGTTTTTTCTGCGATAGGTTTTATTTTTTCATTAGCAATAATAAGCTGATTTGAAACGTTCCCTAACATTAGATTTATATCTAATGAGGGAATTATTTTTGGTGTTATGTGCTCCTCTATGGGGTTTGCTTTAAAAAAGCTTGAGAGTAATAACCAAAAATAGCTTTAATAAATAGCTTAAGCTGCAAATCTTTACTTGTATTTATTAATTCATTTTTCAAAGAACGGACATAAAAAAGCAAGCCACTAGGCTTGCCAAGAAGGGTGTGAATTAGTTTAGGCTCAAGCTCTAAGCAATTAGCTTTTCCGCAAGGTTCAATTCCATAATGGCTTTTAATAAACGGTATAAGTTTATAGATGCATCAATTTCTTCTTTACGGTTTGTTAAGCTTTCAATATTTAAGCCCAGCGGCACGTCTAAATGTGCACAGCTTTTAAGTATTAAGTCGAGGTTCTCGCGGCAAATACGAACTGATTCGCTTAATGTATTGTCTGCATCAAGCATGCGCCATTTTGTAGCCTCTGGCACTGAGATGCCCAACCATTGCATAAACTCTAAGGTTTTTTCGCCGCCGCACGGGGTAAACGTTAATATAATACGTTGAGGTGTAATACCCTGTGCTTTACATGTACGTGCGTAGCTAGTAATTAGCTCTATAGTCGCTTGTGCGTCGTAAACAGCTTGCGATATAAAAAACTGACAACCTTGTGCTGTTTTTTCTATTAATCGTTCGTGCTCATTTCGTTTACTTGAATGGCGCTCGGCAATTGTAACGCCACCTAAAAAGAAATCATCTGATTGCTCAGCCAATGCTTTATACGCATCTGGCAGGCTTAGCTTTATATCGCCTACCGATGACGGGCTACCTACTAAAACTACATTTTGTAAATCGTAGTCGTTTTTAGTTTCACTTAGCCAATCTTTAAATTCGCCTACGCCACGCTGCGCCACACTTTTATAAGTAATTACATCTTGTGCAGATAAATTACGCAGTAAATGGCTGTATTCACGCGGATCAACGGTTTGTTTAAACGCAAACGGGCGCGCTTGATTAGTTCGACTGCTTTCGTCTTGAATGTCGTAAATTATTACGCCGTCGTATTCAATTTCGTGTAAGCGACCTAATAGCTTTTCTGCAATAGTTTTTAATTGCGCTTTATCGGTGCCTATTTTAGGCGGGGTAGTACCAATAAGATAAACACCTTGGTTGGTGTCCTCTATTTTCTCTTTTAATGATAAAGCCATAATCCTCATTCCAGCCAAGTGCGTTTTGATAGATTTAATATAGCAGCCATTTAGACGTCTAGATAGATTTATTTAATGAAAGTTTTTCAACTAACATGACTTTTATTCATACACAATTGTTCCCATTATTTATAAATGACACAGTTGTTTACATAATAAATTCCCTTGGGGCTCTTATATTTATTGGCTTTGGGGCATAATTAAAGAGTTAAATCTAACAACAAATTTGCTCAATTTAAAAAGGGACAACAATGAAATTTAAATTATTAGCAACTAGCTTAGCGGTATCGCTGGCGTTAACGGGTTGCGCCATGCAACAAAACCAAAGCACGCAAACAACAGCACAACAAGAACAAGTAAATAAAGCTGATGATCGTGTTTTTTCGCAAGATTATTTAATTGAAGAGCTAGAAAACGGCTTACGTGTCATGGTTGTTAAAACCGATTACCCTGATGTAGTGTCGCTGCAAATTCCGGTATCGGTTGGATCGCGTAACGAAGTTGAAGAGGGCAAAACAGGTTTTGCTCACTTTTTTGAACACATGATGTTTAAAGGCTCACAAAAATACCCTGAAGACGTATATTCAGACATATTAAAAAATTCAGGTGTTGATAACCGCGCGTATACAACAAACGATTACACAAATTACCATTTAAACTTTTCAAAGCAGCATCTTGATAAAGTACTTGAGCTTGAAGCTGATATTTTTCAAAACTTAACCTACACCGAAGAGCAATTTAGAACCGAAGCACAAACGGTAAAAGGTGAGTACTTAAAAAACAACGCGAGCCCAATTCGTAAATTATTAAGTGCTGTACGCGAAGAAGCCTTTGATAAGCACACGTATAAACACACCACTATGGGCTTTTTTAAAGACATAGAAGCCATGCCTGATCAAATGGCGTACGGGAAAGAATTTTTTGCTAAGTTTTATAAGCCTGAATATGTGTCACTTGTCATCGTGGGCGATGTAGACCCACAAGCAACAATGGCAATGGTTAAAAAGCATTGGGGAAGCTGGAAAAAAGGTAACTATGTTGCTGACATTAAAGCAGAGCCTGTTCAACAAGCACCAAAATATTTGCACCAGCAAGATGAAGCGCTACCAGGGCATTGGTTACTTGTATCGTACAAAGGCGCTGCGTGGGAGCCTGCTAAAAAGGACAGAGCGGCACTTGATTTAATTTCACAGCTTTATTTTTCAAATAATTCAGATCTATATCAAGAGCTAGTGGTCGACAAACAAATTGCCAGCCAAATGTTTACCTATAACCCAGAGACCAAAGATCCGGGTTTATTACACGTATTTGTTAAAGTAGAAAACGCAGACGATTTAGCCACTGCACGCGATGCGATTAACCGCACTTATGCAAAAGCACGCACTGAGCTTGTTGATGAGCAAAAGTTGAGTGATTTAAAATCGAACCTTAAATACAGCTTTATTAATGGCTTAGATTCGTCGCAAGCGATTGCATCAACCCTTGCCAGCTACATGCATTTTGAGCGCGATCCTGAGGTTATAAACCAGCTTTATAAATCATCAGATAACATTACCAGCGCAGATATTAAAGCCGTTGCTAATAAATACTTTACTGATAACGCACGTACCACATTAACGATGTCGGCACTTGATAAAGCCCCAGGTTTTGAGCAAGAAGTTGATTTAAATGTGCTTACTGCAAAGCTTGAACAAGCACCTGCGGCACCTGCATTTAAAGTACTTGATAAAACCAATAGCTCGCCATTAATTGATGTTAACTTTTTATTCAATACTGGTGCGGCTGCCGACCCACAAGGTAAAAAAGGTGTTGCTGGGTTAACTGCGGCTATGCTTGCACAAGGTGGCTCGCAGGCGACAAGCTATAAAGATATTCAAAAAGCACTTTATCCGCTTGCGGGTAGCTTTGGCTACCAAATAGATAAAGAAATGCTGTCGTTTCAAGGGCGTATTCATAAAGATAATGCGGCGCAGTGGTATACACTTGTGAGCGAACAATTACTAAATCCAGGTTTTAGAGATGACGATTTTAAGCGCCTTAAAAAAGAAATGATCGACGGCATTAAGTCAGGCTTAAAAGCATCTAACGATGAAGAGCTAGGCAAAGAAGTGCTATACAGTGCGCTTTACAAAAATCATCCTTATGAAAGTTACAACTACGGTGATATTTCGGATTTAGAAGCGTTGACGCTGGATGATGTTAAAGCGTTTTATAACAGCGAGCTTACGCAATCAAAACTCACGGTTGGCTTAATTGGGGCTGTGCCTGTAAAACTTAAAGCTAAAATGATGAGCGATTTTGCAACGCTACCAAAAGGTGAGCAAAGCCGTTTAAGTATTCCTGATGCGCCAGTGCTTAAAGGTCATCATGCAACGATTGTAGAAAAATCGGCACAATCGACAGCGGTATCGTTTGGTTTTCCTATTGATACAATAAGAAGTAGCGAAGACTGGACAGCCCTGTGGCTTGTGCGTTCGTACTTTGGTGAGCACCGTAGTTCTAACAGCTTTTTATATGAGCGCATTCGTGAAACTCGCGGCATGAACTACGGCGATTACGCATACATTGAATATTTTCCACGTGGTATGTTTCAAACCAAGCCTGATGCAAACCTAGGGCGCTCTGAGCAAATTTTTCAAGTGTGGTTACGCCCACTTCGCTCTAATAACGATGCGCACTTTGCAACACGTACAGCCTTGTTTGAGCTAGATAAGCTAATTAAAAATGGTATGAGCGAAGATGACTTTGAAGCTACGCGTAACTTTTTAATTAACTTTGTGCCGCAAATGGTCGCAAGTCAAAATCGCCAATTAGGTTACGCACTTGATAGCGAATTTTACAACACAGATAGCTTTGTAAGTTACGTTACTAATAAACTTAAAACGCTAAGCGTTGCTGATGTAAACCGCGTTATTAAAGAAAACTTACAAACAGACAATGTTCAATATGTGTTTATAACCGCAGACGGTGCTGATATGCAAAAACGTTTAGCGTCTGAGCAAACATCACCAATGGTTTACAACACTAATAAACCTGCTGAGCTGGTTGCTGAGGATAAAGTAATTGCTGATTACAAATTAGCCATTCCTGCAAAAAATATTGAAGTGATGAAAGTCGATAAAGTCTTTCAATGAAGGTTTAAATAGTTATATAAGTTAAGATAATTAAAATGCCCCATATATTGGGGCATTTTTTATGGTGTTGGATATAGTATTGAACCAATTTTTACACCTAACCCAAAAAGTATCATTGCACTTATTATTACAACTAAAGTGATGTGGCCACGTAGCTCTTTCGACTTATATTTTGATATTGCTGTAGCTCTTTATTTCATAATAAAAAAAACAGTTATCATGCCTAATATGAAGCTGACTACTGATGACAATGCTAACACCGTGGTTATAGTGTGCTTGTTTAAAGTTGTTGCACCACCGAGAGGTGTTGTATCTTCATCAAGCTTAATTAATTTACCCTGGCGTACTTCTAAAACCGCGCATAAAGCCATTGTGGTTTCTTTTGATGCCGCGCCTTCTTTTTCTACCCGTTGGATTGTTCTCAAGCTTACATCGCAGGCATCGGCAAGTTGCTGTTGCGTCCAATTAAATTGCTGCCTAAGTTCTTTTATTGTTTTAGGATTAAGTTGCATTTTAAAGCTTCCCAATCAAGAATTCTAAAATTATAATTAGCAAGTAGCCACCAACTAGGCCTCCAAAAAAGCAGCCAAAAAGCACTTTTAACGAAGTTTTTGGGTTATTTAATAATGATGATTGTTCATAACTTTTTATAAATTGGCCATTTTTATAAAGTGAGCACTCTAACTTTCCAGTTAAAATATTACGCATTTCAAACATTACTTTAAAATCATTGTCACCAATATTAAATTGATGGCCACTGTGAATCCTTTGGTTACGCTTATTACTTATAAGTTCATCATTTACGTATACTTCTTCTTTCCCTGTAAAGTAGCTACCAAAACACGCTATTTGATCATCGCCATCTTGAAAGTAAAATTTGTAACCTAATTTTCTTGTATTTAATACATCGTTTTTCATCATCGTTATCCTTGTTGAGTTGATGATGCTAATTTAGCGTTTGTTTTTGTTATTTACGCCGTCAGCTATACGCCAGTATGTATTTTGGCATATGACAGGTGAGCTGTCATATGTTGTTAGCTTTTGATTTTTATTAATTTATTATATTTTAAGTATGTATTGGAAATTTTAGCAACTGTCGTATAACTTAATCTAAAAAGTGGGTATGTATTTAAAATATCATTTCTGGGTGCTAGGGCGTGTTGAACTCTGTGGATTGAAATTTGTTCAATCTAGGGTCGATTTAATCGCGGCGCGAGGTTTGTAACCTAGTGGGCTAAGTAAAAACCGAGCAACAAAGAGTTAATCGTCCCTAGAAAGAACCCAAAGGGCAGCGCATGTTTGGTCTTTATGCTGCGTTATCGCCTATTTATGGGGAGTAACCACGCTACATAGGCTCTGCCTTGCCTAAAAACCAAATATACTGCTGCAAATCCAATCACCAAAGATCAACACGCCCTAGTTATATCTAATAACCAGAACAAATAACTAAGGGATTAACACCTTAGTGGCTAAATCCGTTAGACTTGGGAAAAGGCTATTTTATATCAACTTAAGGCAGTGCAGTATTATGCGTCATGCAATTTGGCAACAGCTTCGCGATGAAGCTAACGATGTAGTAAAACGTGAACCATTATTAGCAAGTCATGTTTATTCATGTGTTTTGAATCATGATTGTTTAGGTTCGGCATTGAGCTTTATTGTTGCTAATAAGTTGGCTGATGCGGTTGTATCTGCATTCACTATCCGAGAGCTGTTCGACCAAGCATTTGTAAAATGTGACCGTATGCTCTCATTTGTTGCTGAGGACATTAAAGCGGTAAAAGACCGCGATCCTGCATCAGAAACCTATCTTACGGTTATATTAAATCTAAAAGGTTTTCATGCTATTCAGGCGCACCGTTTGGCTAATTGTTTGTGGCAACAAAATCGCAAAGAGTTAGCACGCTTTATTCAAAGCCGTAACTCTGAAGTGTTTGGGGTCGATATTCACCCAGCATGTAAAGTGGGTAAAGGCATTATGTTTGACCACGCAACCGGTATTGTTATTGGTGAAACCGCGGTAATTGAAGATAACGTATCAATTTTGCAATCTGTAACGCTTGGCGGTACAGGCAATGAGCAGGGCGATCGTCATCCTAAAATTAGAGCGGGCGTATTAATTGGCGCGGGTGCTAAAGTACTGGGTAATATTGAAGTAGGTGAGGGCGCACGAATTGGCGCGGGCTCAGTTGTACTTAGCAATGTTCCACCACACACAACCGCTGTTGGCGTACCCGCTAAAATTATTGGTCGACCGGATTGTGAGTGTCCGGCGCAAAGTATGAACCAAAACTTTTTAGCAAATCCTGAGCCTGAAAACGAATCGCACACGAGTGCAATGCTATAGGTAATGAAAAATAATAAAACTTAAAAGGAATTAACATGAACAAAAATAGTTTATTGGCTCTAGGGATTGGGTTTATTGCGGGTGTAGGTTTAACTTGGAGCTACTTTAATGCAGCTTCAAGTCATCCAGAATCTGTTAAGTCGCAGCCAAGTTATGAAAAACAGCAAAAGCTTCATACTGAACAACAAAGTAATGAGGTATTAAGTAATGCAGACTCTGTAGTACCTGAGCAAGTCGCTAATACAGAGCCCGCTGAAGACACGTCTCCAACCGATTTAGAACCCCAAATGCTTGATGAGCTACCTTTAGAAGAGCAAGTCACTCAGCTTAAGCAGCAACTCGCCGAACAGAAAGCGACGCTTAAAAGCGTTTTAAAGCAAATGAGAGGTCCTTCAGATTTTGAGAAGGTCTTACGTGATAAATTTGAAAAGCAAACGCGTGACGAAGAATGGGCTTATCGTACTGAAATGGCATTACAAGATTTTTTATTAACAGCTGATTTGGCAATTATGCCTGATATTGTTAGCGCAAAATGTAAAACAACGGTATGTGAATTTGAACTAGCCGCGCCCGCTGATAACGATACATTTGGCAGTGCTCAATGGCGAGAGCTAAACGACAAGTTGATGAAGCAGGAATTTTGGCAGCAATTTAAAAGCACTACCTCTACATCTAGCGATAGCGAGCTTAAATTGTTGCTAAGTACCGAGCTTTAAGTAACTAGTGATTCTATAGAGCCATCAACGAGCTCTGTAATTAAAATATCGCCTGTTTTAATTTTATCCACAGATTTAACTACTTTCCCTTGCTGTGTTTTAGTGATGCTATAACCGCGCGCTAAAACATTAAGCGGACTTACCGAATCTAACCTACTTGCTTGCAATGCTAAGCTATTATTAGCTTGCTGTAATTGATGCTGTATAGCTTGGTTTAGCCTAGCTTGTAATTGCGAGAGTTGATGGCTTGCTGTAGCGAGTTTTTTATCAGGCGATTGGCGCATTAAACGCGGCGTTAAGTTATTGAGTGTGCGTTCTTGCTGGTATAAACGATTACGCATAGCTTGTTGCAGTGCAATGCTTAGCTCATCCAAATGTTGTGATTTTTGATTAAGCTGATTACGCGGATGGCATAAGTTAAGGCGATGTTGTAGCTGCGTTGCAAGTGCGCGTTTGTCAGCAATATCGTGCTTAAACGCGTTAGATAAACGATTAACTAATTGCGTTACCTTGTTATGTAACTCTTGTGTATTTGGGCTTACAAGCTCAGCTGCGGCTGATGGAGTCGCTGCACGAACATCAGCAACGTAATCGCTAATAGTTGTATCTATTTCGTGGCCTACCGCACTTACTATCGGTAATTCACTTTTGAAAATAGCGCGGGCGAGCTGTTCGTGATTAAAACACCATAAATCTTCAAGTGAACCACCGCCGCGTCCTAAAATAAGTACGTCTACTTCGTCACGTGTGTTGGCTAAGTCAATTTGGTTAATTAAATGCAGGTGCGCTTCTTTGCCTTGTACCATAGCAGGGTAAATGATGACCTCTAGCTGCGGCGCTCGGCGTTTGAGTACCGTTAAAATATCTTTTATAGCAGCGCCGGTTGCTGAGGTAATAACACCAATACGATTAATATTTTGCGGTAATGGTTGTTTGTGAACTGAGCTAAATAATCCCTCGGCGGCTAAGCGCATTTTAAGCGCATCAAATTCTTGCTTTAGCTGACCTTCGCCTGCGGGTTCCATATGCTCAACAATAAGCTGGTAATCACCGCGAGGTTCATAAAGCGATACACGCGCTTTTACTGTAACTTGTGCGCCATTGGCAGGGCGGTAGCTTTGGTTGCGATTGTTGCCGCGCCACATAGCGGCTTTAATTTGTGCTTTATCGTCTTTTAACGAAAAATACCAATGCCCAGATGCTGGTGTAATAAAGTTCGAAATTTCGCCGGTTAATATAAGCGATGCAAACCCTTGTTCAAGAAGCGTGCGAATTTCTCTATTAAGGCGTGACACGGTGTAAACTGCTTTTGAGGACGGTGAAAACATAAAAAACAACCTAAATCTATTTATAGGGCTACTTTATCATAAATATTTGCGAAATATTATTTACTCATGCCAACAACGCTGTTAAAATTTGGCCGCAATTCCTTATCTTAGATCCACATGTGAGAAGTTGCCAAAATGCTTAGAATCGCTAAAGAAGCTCTTACCTTTGATGACGTACTTTTAGTACCTGGTCATTCTACTGTTTTGCCACACACGGCAAATATTTCAACTCGCTTAACGCGTGGTATCAAACTTAACTTGCCGCTTATTTCAGCATCTATGGATACTGTTACAGAAGCTCGTTTAGCTATTGCCCTTGCGCAAGAAGGTGGTCTTGGTTTTATTCATAAAAACATGACTATTGAAGAACAAGCGAAAAACGTACGTAAAGTTAAAACCTACGAAGCAGGTATTGTTTCATACCCTGTAACGGTTACTGCCGATTTAACAATTGCAGATGCAATTGAGCTTTCGCACGAAAAAGGTTTTTCAGGCTTTCCGGTTACCGATAGCAACAATGTGCTTGTAGGCATTGTTACTAGTCGTGATATGCGTTTTGAAACTAAGCTTGAACAGCCTGTTTCTACCGTTATGACTAAAAAAGAAAAGCTTGTTACCGTTAAAGAAGGCGCAGCACGCGAAGAAATTTTAGGCTTAATGCACGAACACCGCATTGAAAAAATCCTTGTTGTTGATGACGCTTTTAAACTTAAAGGCATGATCACAGTAAAAGATTACCAAAAAGCCCAAGACAAACCAGACGCATGTAAAGATGACCAAGGTCGATTACGTGTAGGTGCTGCTGTAAGTGTTGGCGCAGGTACTGATGAGCGTATTGCAGCATTAGTAGAGGCGGGTATTGATGTTTTACTTATTGATACGTCGCATGGTCACTCTCAAGGTGTTATTGACCGTGTTACTAAAACTCGCAAAGAATACCCAGACCTACAAATTATCGCAGGCAACATCGCAACAGCTGAAGGTGCGATTGCACTTGCTGATGCGGGAGCGGATGCAGTTAAAGTAGGTATCGGCCCAGGTTCTATCTGTACTACACGTATAGTTACCGGTTGTGGCGTTCCACAAATTACAGCTATTTCAGATGCTGTTGAAGGCTTAAAGGGTCGCGACATTCCTGTTATTGCTGATGGTGGCATTCGTTTTTCTGGTGATATTGTTAAAGCACTTGTTGCTGGTGCATCGTGTGTAATGGTGGGTTCACTTCTTGCTGGTACTGAAGAAGCACCAGGTGAAGTTGAATTATACCAAGGCCGTTATTATAAATCTTACCGTGGTATGGGCTCATTGGGCGCGATGGATCAAAAAGAAGGTTCATCAGATCGTTACTTCCAAAAATCAAATGAAGCCGACAAGTTAGTACCTGAAGGTATTGAAGGTCGCGTAGCTTACAAAGGTCCTATTGCAACGATTATTCATCAGCAAGTAGGTGGCTTACGTAGTGCTATGGGCTTAACGGGTTGTGCAACAATTGAAGAGCTAAATACAAAACCACAATTTGTACGTGTTACTTCAGCGGGTATGGGTGAGTCGCACGTTCATGATGTGCAAATCACTAAAGAAGCACCAAATTACCGCTTAGGTTAAGCAGCGTAATTAATTTAATATACTGGGCTTGCTTTGCAAGCCCTCTTTTTAGTCGTTTATATAAATACCAATTGCATTAATAAAGTGGTCAATTATTGCGACAGATAAATGGCTCAATAACGAGGCAAAAATTTCGATTTTTAGTTTCTTCTAAATAAGAAGTTTTTAACGTGGTTAGAGAGTTATTTGGCCTGCAAAAATTAGTAATGTTTAATAAAATTGGTATTCAAAGCGGCATTTAGCATCAGACTTTACGAGATACTCCATGAGCAAAGATATTCACGATTCACGAATTCTCATTTTAGACTTTGGTTCACAATACACGCAATTAATCGCGCGCCGTATCCGCGAAATTGGTGTTTACTGTGAGCTATGGGCATGGGATGTGACTGAAGAGCAAATTCGCGAGTTCAACCCACAAGGTATTATTCTTTCTGGTGGCCCAGAATCAACAACGCTTGAAAACAGCCCGCGCGCTCCTGAGTATGTATTTAATGCAGGCGTGCCTGTACTAGGTATTTGCTACGGTATGCAAACAATGGCGGCTCAACTAGGCGGAAACGTACACAGCTCAGATAAAAAAGAGTTTGGTTACGCACAAGTAGAAAAAGTGGGCAATTGTGCATTATTTGATGCAATTGAAGACCATATTACAGATGGCGGCAACGGCATACTTGACGTTTGGATGAGCCATGGCGATAAAGTAATGGATATTCCAGCTGATTTTACTACAACAGCTAAAACATCTACTTGTCCACATGCTGCAATGTCTAATGAAGAAAAACGTTTTTACGGCGTACAGTTTCATCCAGAAGTGACGCACACGCATCAAGGTCAGCGCTTATTAGAGCGTTTTGCTATTGATATTTGTGGCTGTGAAAAGTTGTGGACTGCTGCAAAAATTATCGATGATGCTATCGAGCGTATTAAAGAAACCGTTGGTGATGACGAAGTTATTTTAGGCCTTTCTGGTGGTGTTGATTCATCGGTTGTGGCTATGCTAATTCACCGTGCAATTGGCGAAAAGCTAACATGTGTATTTGTTGATAATGGTTTACTTCGTTTAAACGAAGGCCAACAAGTAATGGACATGTTTGGTAATAAATTTGGTTTAAACATTGTTAAAGTTGAAGCCGAAGAGCAGTTTTTAAATGATCTTGCTGGTAAGTCAGACCCAGAAGATAAGCGTAAAGCCATTGGTCACACGTTTATTAATGTATTTGATGAGCAAGCCAAAAAGCTTAAAAATGCAAAATGGTTAGCGCAAGGTACAATTTACCCAGACGTTATTGAATCTGCGGCATCTGCCACAGGCAAAGCACATGTTATTAAATCTCACCACAATGTGGGCGGATTACCAGATGACATGAAAATGGGACTTGTTGAGCCATTACGTGAATTATTCAAAGATGAAGTACGTAAAATTGGCCTAGAGCTAGGTTTACCGTACGACATGCTTTACCGTCACCCTTTCCCTGGACCAGGTTTAGGTGTGCGTGTACTTGGCGAAATCAAAAAAGAATACTGTGATTTATTACGCCGCGCTGATGCGATTTTCATCGAAGAGCTTCACAAAGCTGAGCTTTACCATAAAGTAAGCCAAGCATTTACTGTATTCTTACCTGTTAAATCGGTAGGGGTTATGGGCGATGCACGTAAGTACGATTGGGTTGTATCACTTCGTTGTGTTGAAACAATCGACTTCATGACTGCGCGCTGGTCACATTTACCATATGAGTTTTTAGGTGTGGTATCAAACCGTATCATTAACGAAATAGATGGTATTTCACGTGTAGTTTACGATATTTCTGGTAAGCCACCGGCAACTATTGAGTGGGAATAACGCTAAGCGTATAAGCGTATAAGCGTATAAGCTTATTTTAGTCAGTTTATAGTCGCTCATTAAAAAGCCCGTTTATAAAACGGGCTTTTTTACGACTACAGCTTCGTGCTGATAGGTTTTTACTTGTGTGTTTCTAGCTCTGTCATTAGTCCTTTTACAAGGCTAATACTGCCAAGTAATAAAATAAGCGTAAAAGGGAGCGCCGCAATGATCGTTATATATTGTAGTGCTTGAATAGACTCAGTACCGCCAATCCAGAGCATTAGCATTGCAATAATACCTGCAATATTAGCCCATACTAGCTTTTGTTTTATTGGTACTTCAAGTTTACCGCCTGATGTAAGGCTATCTATCACAATAGAGCCCGAATCTAGAGTCGTTACAAAAAAGATGATAATCAACGCGATAGCTAAAAGCGAAAGCACTGTACTAAAAGAGTATGCATCCAACATATAAAATAAGCTAAGTGATACATCAGTAATACCTTTATCGGCGCCTAGCACTCCAATTTCATTTATAACCTGATCGATAGCTATCCCACCAAAAACCGACATCCAGGCTGTAGTAACAAGCGTTGGGATAAGTAATACGTATACTAAAAACTCTCGTATGGTGCGGCCTTTAGAGATACGTGCCACAAACATGCCAAAGCAAGGTGCGTAAGCCACCCACCAAGCCCAGTAAAATACAGTCCAGCTATGTAGCCACTCAGTGTCTTCTCGGCCTGTGCTTGAGCTCAAAGGTATAATATTTTTTACATAGCCGACGACTGCGGTGTAGCCAGAATCAAGTACGGTAGTAAAATTTAAAATAGCAATTAGAGCAAGAAACACAAAAGCAATGCCCATATTAATGTTGCTAAGCAGTTTAACGCCGCCATCCATACCACGTATAATCGACAAAATGGCTAAGCCCATAATCAGTAAAATGATGCCTTGTTGCAATAGTAGCGAATTTTCAAACCCTAAAACATGGCTTATCCCACTTGCTGCTTGCGAACCACCGAGACCAAGTGATGTAGCCAAACCAAATAGAGTTACTAAAACAGCCATTACATCTATAACATCGCCTAGTTTCCCCCATACTAGATCCCCAAAAAGTGGATAAAATATAGAGCGCATTGAAAGTGGTAAGCCTTTATTATAAACAAAATAAGCTAGGCATAATGCGGTCATCCCATAAATCGCCCACGCATGAAGACCCCAATGGAATACCGTTGCACCTAAGGCAATTTCTCGACCTTGCTCGGTAAATGGTTCAGCATTGAGAGGAGTACCTGCCCAGTCTGTATAAAATGCGGTTGGTTCGGCAACACCCCAAAAAATAAGCCCTATGCCCATGCCAGCAGCGAATAACATTGAAACCCAAGAAAGGGTAGAGTAGTCGGTTGTTGCTTTATCGCCGCCTAAGCGAATTTTTCCAAGCGGAGATACTGCAATGCCGATAGCAAAAAGCAGGAGTATATTTGCCCCCCACATAAATACGAAATCAAAATTTACGAGTGCAGCATTTTTTATCGTGTTAATAGCGTCTTTTGTTTCGCTAGGTGGCAAGGCGAGTAAAGTTATTATGAAAAGTAAAGATAAGCCAATTGAAATAGAAAACACATTACTATGAATATCCATCCCCCATTTACTGACGTTATCTTGACCTACTTGATAATCGGTTGAATCGATACTATATTTTTTTGATTTAAACTTCATATAACATGGTGTAAACCATCCGCAAAAGCGAATAGTAAAACTCCTCCATATTGGTATTGTGTATAACCCGCGTGAATAAGATACATGATGAAATATGCAATTTAGAGATAGAGCGCGGATCTTCTGGAGGAAAAACTGTATCATAAATGCTATCAATGTTATTGATTTGTTTGTATGTTTACTCATCCGCTAAGTTTTATTTAGTTAAGAAAACAGTAATGACAGTTACTTTAGGTGTTTTTTTTCACCAACTTTTTGAATGGAACTGATGCTCTTTATGTTTCTATGATGTCTATTCTTAATAACCCTCGCTGGGCAGAGCGCTAAATAAAAGTATTTATTGTGTTACTACAGTAGATAAAACAGCGAATTAGCATGCTAATCCACCGTTTTGTTTATTTTAAAAGCAGTTGAGCTAAAAGAGTGATTTTTCTCTTTACCTTTGGCGAAACTTCTCTATAATTCGTCGTCATTGCAGGGGCGTAGTTCCAATTGGTAGAACAGCGGTCTCCAAAACCGATGGTTGGGAGTTCGAATCTCTCCGCCCCTGCCATTTCTTCTTTACATCGTTTTTATTACTTCTTATATTGTTCAAATGTCTAATCTACTGAGTTGTTATGCATCCACGTTACGCAGCTATTTTTGATATAGAAAATCTTGAACTCAATCAATATTATTGTCCTCAAGCAAATGATCAAGCTAATACTTTATTACAAAGTGCGATAGCCAGTCCTTTAACGCTCAATGAGCAATTACTTGCAGACATTAAACTCAGTGCCGAGCCTATTATTATAAATAGTGTTGTACAGGGCCGTGAGATGCAATTAAACGATAATGAGCTTACATTGCCAACCCCACAGCTCAACGCTTCTGAAAAGCGTGCTTTATGGGCTTTAATGAGTGAACACCTTGATAAACTTTAAACCAGTAGATGAAACTGCAATATCTCAATTAATGGCCGTCGAAACAGCGTGTCATAGCCATCCGTGGACTTTAAATACAATGAGTTCATGCATAGGCGGGCGGTATTTTAATGTTGCCGCATTTGATGAGAGTAGCATGATTGGTTTTTATATTGGTGAAAAGGCGGGGCCTGATTTTACACTTATGGATATTTGTGTAACACCAAGTCACCAGGGTAAGGGTATTGCAAGGCAGTTGTTAGCGCAGTTTATTGAATATGGTGAGCAGCAAAATGCTGAAAACCTCTTTTTAGAAGTACGCGAATCAAATACACGTGCTATTGCGCTGTACGAGCGCGCAGGCTTTGCTGAGATGTCAGTTCGTAAAAACTACTACCCAAGTGATAACCCTGCTAAAAATGGCTTTGAAGACGCTATTTTAATGGGTATGGCGCTAGGTTTAAACTTTTCATAATTAAAGTCGGTAATTAGCATTTAAAATACTGCGCTGCTAAAGTACTGCATTTTGTAAGTTTGCTTTTAGGTTACTTTGTCGCTAATTGCTTGCTCAATGGCTGCTATTAAATCATTTACCAGCTCGTCTCTTGGCACTTTATTGTTACTTTTTAAGTTCTCTTCAAGTGCCGCAGCACTATGGTAAATTTCATCAAAGTTAAAGCATCCAGAACTACCTTTAATACTGTGCGCTACACCTCTTAATGCTTCCCAATCATCACAATGTTGCAGAGCTTTAACTTCTTTTAAATATGTAGGTAAGTTAGCTAAATAATTATCAGCAATTTGCTGGAATTTTTCGCTTTTTAATAGGCTATCCCATTTATTTTGATTATCTTTTTCAAGATGCAGGTAGCTCACGAGTACATTTTCCAAAGCATCTTTATCAATGGGTTTAGCAAGTGCTTTATCGCAACCAGCCTCTAGGTAAGTCCCTATATCGTGGTTCATTACATTGGCAGTAAGGGCAATAATAGGGCCATCATACGCGGCATGGCGAAGCATTTTAGTCGCTTCTAACCCGCCCATTACAGGCATTTGCATATCCATAATAATAAGTTGGTAGTCGTTTACGAGTGCCATTTCTACGGCTTGTGCACCATTATTGGCAATATCGGGTTCAAGACCCCAGGTTTGCAGTAGTAATTTAATTAATAATTGGTTATCTGGGTTATCCTCAGCAACTAATATATTGGCGTCGAAGCTGTTGCTGGCAAATGATAATAGAGGGTCTTTCTCTGGTATTAACTGGCTGTCTTGCGTTAAAAATTCAAGCATGGGTTGATCATCAGATAACTGACACGCCACCCTAATTGTAACGCGACTACCAACACCCACTTCACTTTCAAGATTTACATCGCCACCAAGTAGCAGTGCTAAATTTTTAGAAATACACAATCCAAGACCTGTACCACCAAAACGACGTGTAGTTGTTGCATCAGCTTGTTCAAACGGTTTAAATACACGCTCTATTTGATGCTCAGACATACCAATACCGGTATCTTTAATTACAAACTCAAGCTTTTGACTCGATTCTAAATAGTGCACACAAATAGACACACTGCCATTTTCGGTAAATTTAACGGCGTTATTGGCAATGTTTATAAGTATTTGTTTTAAGCGAGTCACATCACTATAAATAGTGCGAGGTAGCGGTAGTTGATAGTCAATATTAAGGGTTAATTGTTTTTCTTGTGCCAGTGGTTGAATAATTGATTCAATGTCGTGCACAAGCTGCACTACGTTTAATGCTGACAAATCAACAGCTAGCTTTTCGGCTTCAATTTTAGATAAATCTAAAATATTATTTATTAGCTCTAATAAGTGTTTTGAGTTACGTAAAATAGTACTGAGATGTTGCTTATCGTTCTCAACCTTGCCATTGTGTAGCAACTGTTCTGTAAAGCCCATAATAGCAGTAAGCGGCGTACGTATTTCATGGCTCATGTTAGCTAAAAATCGGCTCTTAAGTTGATTGGCTTGCTCAGCTTGGCCAATAGCCAACTCAAGTTGGCTGTTCATAGCTTCAAGTGCTTGGGTGCGACTTTCTACTTTATCCTCAAGATGATGCTTATATTCTTCAAGCTGCTGCTGGTAATGCCTTATTTGATTAACCATGTGGTTAAAGTCGTTAAATAAAACACCCACTTCATCATTAGTGTGCGCAGGTAAGTGCACCGACAAATCACCATCACCCACACGGTGACTCGCTGCACCTAGTAACTCAATTGGATTAAGTAATAAATTACGCACCACTACAAAAATTAATATTGGTAGAGTGATCACTGAAATAATAACAATTAAGCCCGTTATTAAACTTATAGCTTTGCCTGATTGGTAAAGCACACCTTTTGGAATGGTAGATACGTAATAATATCCGCCAGGCATTTGTACTGCAAAAATCATACGCTCAATTTTATCTATACTTGAGAGCTCAATGGTCGAAAGCATGCCTATATCGGCCAGGTCGTGGATTTGGTTGAGTTCGTATTCGCTTATATATTGGCCGCGCATGTTGTAGTCAGAGCTAAATAAAATCTTACCGTCTTTGGTTAACATCAAATTAAGCGTGTTGTTATACGGTGCTTCTAAAATACTGGAGTTAAGTATCGAAGGCTCTATATGTATTACAATAAAACCAAGTTGCTGTGGGCGTTTTAAATAGTAATCAACACTATAAATTCGTTGAATAAAATACAAACTAGTGGTGCCGTCATCCTTTTGAATCATAAATTGCTGTTTACTTAAATTACTTTGCAAGACTTGATTAAAAAATGGATAGCTTTTAGGTGCAGTAGTTAGGTTGTTAGAGTAGTAAGCATCACTTTTCCCACTGGCAGAGACTAAATTAATACTAATAATATCTGGATAAGCTTCACTGTAGCTGGCAAATACATCCATAAGCGCGCCAAGTTTTCGGGTGTGGTTACCGTTGGCACGAATGTCGTTTGCTAAAAAGTCGCTAAGTACTGGCGAAGTTGAAAGTAGTTTTGCTGTAGAGTGAAAAGAGTCGATATAGTTAAATATTTTTTGCTGTTGTTGCTCAACAAAACGGCTCATTATTAAATCAGCTTGTTTTTGTGTTGAATTAGTTACATTGGTGAGCGTAAAGCCACCTAAAAATAGCAGCGGTAGAATAACAAGGGGTGTTATATACCATAATAATCGAATACTTAACTTACTGGTTTTCATGACCAAGCGACTTATCCTCCATGCAATCTACCAATAATATGCGTTACGGCTTTATTAAACAAGCTTATAGCGGTCTTGATGGCTGAAATGTAACCATTAATTGCGCGGTATTTAGCTAAGGTTAGCTACTTATTTGTATAATTAAGTTATTTTAATTTAATAAGTTACGTATTATTGAAATGGTATTTTAGTGATTGAATAAATTTTACAATATTTATGCATGTAAAAGTGACTTTTTATGCTTAATATATTTAAAAAAGTGGAGTAACGCTTATTAAACTTAAGTTGTAAGTTTGTTTAAGTGTTTTGTTATTTCATCAATGCATATTTTTACAGAGATTGGCATGTTGTGCGTGTAGGGCGTTAATGCATAAATACTTTTACTACTAAGTGAGTAATCGGGGTTAATTACCTCAAGTGATGGCTTTACTAAGTTTAAGTAAAAATCCGGTACCAGCCCCATTCCAGCTCCTGCTTTTATAAGCGATAAACAACTATGGAAAGAGTTTGCAAGGCAACGAGCTTGGGTACTGAAGTGAAGTAGTTCTCCATGTTTATTTTTAAAGGTGTGATCTATATTTAACCCTTGCCAAGTATTAGCGATGTAAGGCGTTGCATTCAATATTTTAGACTCTAGCTGTTTAGGGCTTTTAATTACTCCCGTTTTTATACACAGCCTGTCAGTAAAGCTACCTATGCGCTTTTGTTTTAGGGCGCTGTCTTTTGAGGGACCCACTCGAATAGCGAGATCAATATTATGATCTAAAAAATCTATATGCTGATCGGCACTTACAAGCTCTGGCGTTAATTTGGGGTATTGATTCATTAAGTTAGCAATAACAGGGGTAATAAGCGTTTCCATTAATGCATTTGGGGCGGTTATCTTTATATTGCCAGTAGGCTCTGCTTGTTGAGTTTTTACGGTATCCCATGCCGTAGTCGCGATATTATTTAACTCTTTACATTGTATGTAAAACAGCTCGCCGGTTGCCGTTAATGCTTGTCTACGCGTTGTGCGTTTTAAAAGGGTTACCCCAAGCTCTAGCTCTAGCGCTTTTAAATGCTGGCTTACTACCGATTTAGAAACATTAAGCTTATCAGCTGCGGCAGATATAGAACCTGCCTCAATAATATTTGCAAACACCGACATTTGTTTAAATTTACTCATATTTATTGTTCTGTTTTTCTAAACTGTATTTTTTATTATCTTTGTTTTTAGTGTTAAAAGATATGGCTAATATAAGCGTAATTTATTAACTACAGGTGATCTATGAATAGCGAATTAGTACTTCAAAAATGCAAACAAGGGATAGCGGATTGGCAGGATGCATTTAATAACCAAGATGCAAAAGGCTGCGCGCAACAGTATTTTTCTGATTGTGAAATGCATGCTCGCCCATTTGGTATGTTTAAAGGAGAGGTTGCTATAGAAAGCTTTTGGCAAGGGATCATGGATCAAGGCTTTAAAAATGTGCAATACACTGATGTAACATGGGAAATGCTTGGTGATGATGGTTATGTTTTATCAGCTAAATGGACAATGAACCAAGCGTATGGTGTTGTTCATCGCGAACATTGGGTTGTTGCAGCAGATGGAAAAGCAAAGTTAAAAAGTGACGATTTTGAAGTATTAGGTGAGCGCTAAGTAATTATTAATTTAGAGTTGAGTACGTGCTAACTAGTGAGTCTAATTTATCTAAGGTTGTGAAATAAAATACTTATATAAATTCCTCGGTGAAAATAAGCTTAAAAAGCAACGAATCATCGCTTAAACAATTATAAAATGGTCTGTAATTTAATTGCTGACCATATTTCAAATATTTCTAGTCACATCTCTTCATTATAAAGCCAAGAAATTTTTAAGTTAGATAGCACACTTTTATACCGACTCCTGTTACAATTGTCATTATTAAAAAATTAGCTATTGGCGTTTTATTATCAGCTGTTTATAACGTTAAAATCAGCGGAAATAGTAGTTAATTACGATCAACATTACGGGTTTACTCGCAAGCGCTTATTTAAATGCATTCAACCCCGCATCAAACTAAAAGAATTTATTAATGGCAGACCAAACTATTATCAATGAAATCAGCAAGCGAAGGACTTTTGCTATCATCTCTCACCCGGATGCTGGTAAAACAACTATCACCGAAAAAGTATTGTTGTTCGGACAAGCTATTCAAAGAGCCGGTACTGTAAAAGGGCGTGGTTCTAATCAGCATGCTAAATCTGACTGGATGGAAATGGAAAAAGAGCGTGGTATATCGGTTACTACCTCTGTAATGCAGTTCCCGTATAACAATGCGCTTGTTAACTTACTTGATACGCCAGGACACGAAGATTTCTCGGAAGATACTTACCGAACGCTAACAGCGGTAGATTCGTGCTTAATGGTTATTGATGCGGCAAAAGGTGTAGAAGACCGTACCCGTAAGCTCATGGAAGTTACGCGCCTGCGTACAACGCCAATTGTTACGTTTATGAATAAGTGTGACCGTGATATTCGTGACCCAATGGAAGTATTGGACGAAGTTGAAACAGAGCTAAATATAGCCTGTGCTCCAATTACGTGGCCAATTGGTTGTGGTAAAGAGTTTAAAGGTGTTTATCATATTCATAATGACGAAGCTGTTTTATACAAAACAGGTCAAGGTCATAAAATTCAAGAAGTTCGCACTATTAAAGGACTTGATAACCCAGAGTTAGATATTGCGATTGGCGAAGATTTAGCTGCGCAATTACGCGATGAGCTTGAGCTTGTTATTGGTGCATCAAACGAATTTGATTTAGATCTGTTTTTAGCCGGTGAACTTTCGCCAGTTTATTACGGTACTGCACTTGGTAACTTTGGTGTTGACCATGTTTTAGATGGTTTAACTAAATGGGCGCCAACGCCATTACCACGCGAAACCGAAGACAGACTTATTGTTGCAACAGAAGAGAATTTTACCGGTTTTGTATTTAAAATTCAGGCCAACATGGACCCTAAACACCGTGACCGTATTGCATTTATGCGTATTGTATCGGGTAAATACAGCCAGGGCATGAAAATGAACCACGTGCGTATTGGTAAGCAGGTGAGTATTTCTGATGCGGTAACCTTTATGGCGGGTGATCGTGAGCGAGCAGAAGATGCTTACGCTGGCGATATTATTGGTTTGCATAACCACGGTACAATTCAAATTGGTGATACGTTTACGCAAGGCGAAAAACTTAAATTTAGTGGTATTCCTAACTTCGCGCCTGAACTATTTCGTCGTATTCGTCTTCGCGATCCGCTTAAGCAAAAGCAATTATTAAAAGGCTTAGTACAGCTTTCTGAAGAAGGTGCTGTACAGGTATTTAGACCGCTTATAAACAACGATTTAATTGTGGGCGCGGTAGGTGTACTTCAGTTTGATGTGGTTGTAGCGCGTTTAAAAGCTGAATATAACGTAGATGCTATTTACGAAGGTGTAAACGTAAATACAGCACGCTGGGTTGAGTGTAGTGACGTTAAAAAGTTTGAAGACTTTAAACGCAAATGCGAAAGCAATTTAGCACTCGATGGTGGCGATAACTTAACTTACATAGCGCCGAGCCGTGTAAACCTTAATTTATCGGTAGAGCGTTATCCAGAAGTAACGTTTAACCACACGCGCGAAAACTAGAATTGACCGACTACAGTTAACTGAAAGCCTGCTTAGGCGGGCTTACAAAGGTAAATAATATAATGAACATTCGTACTATTTTAATCGAAAAAGCTATTGCCGCTATGGCTGGCGCAGGCTTACCTGAAGGCACAAACCCAGCAGTAACGCAAAGCACACGTCCACAATTTGGTGATTACCAAATTAATGCAGCAATGGGCGCGGCTAAAAAAATGAAAAGCAACCCACGAGAGCTTGCACAAAAAATTATAGATAACCTTGATGTAAGCGATATCGCAGAGAAAACTGAAATTGCGGGTCCAGGTTTTATTAACATTCATTTAAAGCCAGAGTTTTTAGCGCAAAGTGTTAAAGCAGCTAATAGCGATGCAAAGCTTGCAGTAAACGAGCACGCTAACCCACAAAAAGTGGTAGTGGATTACTCATCACCAAACCTTGCTAAAGAAATGCACGTAGGCCATTTACGTTCAACCATTATTGGTGACTCAATTGTACGTGCGCTTGAATTTAGAGGCGATACGGTTGTACGTCAAAATCACATGGGTGATTGGGGCACGCAATTTGGTATGTTAATCGCGCATTTAGAAGATCAAATTAGCCAAGGTGTAGATTTAGATACTGTTGCACTTGCCGATTTAGAAACCTTTTACCGCGATGCTAAAAAACGTTTTGACGACGAAGAAGGCTTTGCAGATAAAGCCCGTAATTACGTTGTTAAATTACAAGGTGGCGACGCGCACTGTGAAAAGCTTTGGAAACTATTTATAGCAACCTCAGTTAAGCACTCTGAAGAAGTATACAAACGTTTAAATGTAACGCTTACGCAAGCCGATATTATGGCTGAAAGCGCGTACAACGCAGAGCTTAACGATATTATTAGCCTACTTAAAGATAAAAACATTGCTGTAGAGTCGCAAGGCGCGCAAGTTGTGTTTTTAGATGAGCTAGCCAACAAAGATGGCGAACCATCTGCGTTTATCGTACAAAAATCTGGCGGTGGTTTTTTATATGCAACAACAGATTTAGCGGCATGTGATTATCGTTCAAATAAATTAGGTGCCGATCGCATCTTAATTTTTGTAGATGCACGTCAAAACCTACACTTTAATCAAGTAGAGCTAACAGCGCGTAAAGCAGGTTTATTACGAGACGAAACAAGTTACGAGTTTTGCCCGTTTGGCACGATGATGGGCGCCGATAACAAACCATTTAAAACACGTACTGGCGGCACAGTAAAACTTGCTGACTTATTAGAAGAGTCAATCAACCGTGCAGCTGCAAAACTAGCTGAACGTGAATCGGATTTAAGTGATAGCGATCGCAGCGAAATTGCCCGTAAAGTAGGTATTGGCGCAGTTAAATACGCAGACCTTTCTAAGCACCGTACCAGCGATTACATATTCAACTGGGACAGCATGCTAAGCTTTGAAGGCGCAACAGCCCCTTACTTACAATATGCTTATACACGTATCCGCAGTATTTTCCGTAAATCAGGCGTTGATGCAGCTACATTAAATTCAGACGTAGCAATTGTTGAGCCTCAAGAAAAAGCACTAGCACTTAAGCTACTACAGCTTGAAGAAGTACTTGATTTAATGATCAGTGAAGCAACACCGCACGTACTATGTGGTTACTTATATGAGTTAGCAAGCTTATACATGACATTTTACGAAGCCTGCCCAGTACTTAAAGAAGGCGTAGAGCCAAGCGTGCGCGATAGCCGTTTAGTGCTGTGTAATTTGGTTTCTAAAACATTAGAGACGGGATTAGACTTACTTGGCATTGAAGTTATGGAGCAAATGTAATCACCTTCTGCTGCGTGTAGTTCGCTTTGACTGCGTTGTCGTGCTTTTTTAGCCTAAGTCACATACTAAATGTATGCTCCTTGGCATAAAAAAGCACTCCGTCTTGTCAGCACTTCTACACTTGCAGATATCTGAGTTGTGTAGTTTACGTTATAGGTTGGGTTGAGTGAAACGAAACCCAACGATCCACCTGAGACTCTATGTTTACTGCTATCGAATGCATCTGAGGCTCTGTGTTTATTGCTATCGAATGCACCTGAGACTCTATGTTTATTGCTATCGCATGCACCTGAATCTTAATATTTGTTATTACTCAACATCTATTGTTTTAAGCTCGCTACTATAAGCTCTTTTCTAAGGCTTTATTTAAAGGACTTGTTATGAAACTCGAAGATATCCGCCGTGAATACCTGCAAGACGCGTTAAGCGAAGATAATTTGCAAGATGATCCGTTTAAGCAGTTTGAAACGTGGCTTGAGCATGCGGTAGCAAGCAAACTACCCGATCCAACAGCAATGGTTGTAGCAACCGTTGATGAAACCGGTCAGCCTTCACAGCGTATTGTGCTTTTAAAACATTTAGATGATAACGGGTTTGTGTTTTTTACTAATACCGGCTCGCGTAAAGCGCAAGAGCTTAAAGGTAATAATAAAATTTCCTTGCACTTTCCGTGGCATCACATGGAGCGCCAAGTTATTGTGTATGGCGAGACTAAACCCTTACCGACTTCTGCTGTGGCAAAGTACTTTTTATCCCGTCCTAAAGAAAGCCAATTAGCCGCGTGGGCATCAGCGCAAAGTCGTCCGGTGTCATCACGTAAAGTACTCATGGAAACCTTTGCCAATATGAAAAACAAGTTTGCTAAAGGTGAAATACCACTTCCTGATTTTTGGGGCGGATATTGTGTAGTACCCACTAAAATTGAGTTTTGGCAAGGCGGAGCGCATCGTTTGCACGACCGTTTTATGTATCAGCGTCAAGCCGATAACAGCTGGCAAATTACACGCTTAAACCCTTAATAAAAAGATGAGTAAGTAACCGTGCAATTTATTGACTCTCATTGCCATCTCGACTTTAGCGAGTTTGATTCAAATCGTGAATCGCTCATAAACGAGTGTGTAGCAAAGGGAGTTAATCAGTTTGTTGTGCCAGGTATTACGCTTGCTCAATCGCATACCCTCATAAAGCTCAAAGCAACTTACCCAAGTATAAAAATAGCCGCTGGGCTACATCCTTATTTTTTAGAACAACATAAAGAATCGCACATAGAAGCGTTATTTGATTTTGCGACTGAAAATAAGCGCCAACTGTTAGCTATTGGGGAGTGCGGGCTTGATCGAAGTATTGAAAACCTCTCTAAACAAACTTATTTATTTGAACAGCAAATAAGGCTTTCTAACGAGCTAAGCTTACCGCTTATTGTACATCACAGACAAAGTCACGATTTAATTGCGCAATCATTTAAACGGTGTAAGCCAAAAAATGGCGGGGTGATTCATGCATTTTCGGGATCAATCCAACAAGCGCAGTATTATATAAAACACGGCTTTAAACTTGGTGTAGGCGGTGTTATTACCTATGATCGCGCAGTAAAAACACGGGCTGTTATTGCTGCTATTGAGCCAGATAACTTAGTGCTTGAAACCGACTCACCTTCAATGCCGTTAAGTGGTTACCAAGGTGAAATAAACACACCGCTGCATATACCTGATGTATTTAACGCGTTATGTGATTTAAAACCACACAGCGATAGAGAAGCGCTTGCAAAGCAGCTTTACGATTCTTGCTCAGATGTTTTTTGCATATAGCGATTTACCTGCCAACGTTTTAATCCACGTCCTAGCTGCCACGTAAAAATACACGCAATCACTAGCATTAATAGTACCTGCCGACCTAAGTCATGAAAATGATTATGGCTGTCGGATATTGCAGCGCGAGTTAAATAAGTAACAGACACAAAGCCTATAGGGCGGTCATCATCGCTTATCACTGGTTCCATAAAAGGTGTTTTTAGTTTACTAATACCCGGTGTTGAGTCGGGAAGCTGTCCATAAATATGGTGTGATTGCCAATTGTCACTACTGGCAATTAAAATGCCTTGTTGATCATAAATAGTGGCAGAAAGCACAAACTCATCTTTACTTATATCGTTACAAATGGCGTTGAGTTGTGGTTTATTCTTTTCTATGAGCGGCGTTTTAACATTTAAAGCCATAAATTGAGTGAGGCTTTTTGCAGTGCTATCGGCGCTATCGTATAACAATTGATGACTTTGAAAACTACTATTAACGCCTACCCAGCTTAATAATACAAAACAGCCAGCCGCAAGTATTAAGCGAACAAGTCTCTTTCTTTGTGAAGCGGTAATAGGGTTTTTAATATGGTTATTTTTCATAGTCACCGTTTATGCTGCTGACAGCATTTTGATTTGATGTTACAACTACACTAACTATAACCTTAAACCCCACCTGATGGCGAATTTAGTGTTGAGAATACCAGTTTTGATATGCCAACTATCAGGAAAATAAAAATAAACACGGAGATCCCATGTCGCAAATCAACATGGCACAGCCAACTGCTGAGCAGCCATTACAACACTTAACTTTAAATAAATGGTTTGGCTTTAGTGATGGTGTATTTACATTTCTTGATTATATTCCCAATAAAGCATTAGGGTTATTCAGCATCGCGTTTGCAGGTGATTTTGAAGAAAAACACATTGTTAGCATTATTGATTTTTTAGCTACGCATAACCAAACCGTCACTGCTATATGCCAATATCAACCAGATTTAGGGCTTGCACCTGCATTGTGTTTTTACGCGCAAAATGCAGAGCAAGCTATAAACCCGTTAGTGCTTCAAGAGTTTTCAAACACGATTGATTGTCAATTAGTGCAAGTTGCTACTCCACCTAATTTATATGAGCCTGGTTTATTGGTTATGGATATGGATTCAACTGCAATAACTATTGAGTGCATAGACGAAATAGCACGCCTTGCAGATGTATACGATGAAGTTGCCTCTGTAACCGCACTTGCTATGGCCGGTAAGATTGATTTTAGCGAGAGCTTAAATCAGCGTGTAGCGAAGCTTACAGGTATTGAAAAAGGCTTAATTGAAGAGCTAAAAAATGCATTGCCTTTAATGCCTGGTATTAAAGCATTATGCCAAATTTTAAAGCAGCATAATTGGTATTTAGCAATAGCTTCTGGAGGTTTTGTACCGTTTGCTGAGCGCGTTCAAGAGCTTATTAATTTAGATGAAGTACACGCTAATGTGCTTGAATTTAAAGATGATAAATTAACAGGTAAGGTACTGGGTACAATTATAGATGCGCAGCAAAAAGCAGTTATTTTAGAGGCGCTTCAGCAAAAACTAGGGCTTGAAAAAACACAAACTGTAGCTATTGGGGATGGCGCAAACGATTTAGTAATGATGGCAAAGGCGGGTTTAGGTGTAGCTGTACATGGTAAACCTAAAGTAGTTGAGCAAGCGCAAGCGGCTATTTGTGAAGGGTCATTATTGCAATTGCTGTATATGTTGGCTATTCCGTTAGAAAAACAACCAACACTTTAAAATAAATTAAGTTAAACCGCTTAGCGTAAGCGGTTTAACCAAATTAGCTTACGACGGCCCATTTGTTCAACTTGCTCTTTTTTAAGTTCTAAATGGCTTAAAGCTTCTTCAGTTATATCTACTACGTCACCCACACCCGCAACAGCCCATAAGGCTTCTTCTAAATCTTTTGCTTTGTGCATTGCGTATTGGCTTACGTATTTTAGCTCATTAGAGAGGTAGTCAGTGTCAGGGCGACCTGTGCGCGAAATATATAAACGCATTACAAATATAAGTTGCGATGTAATGTCTTTACTAATTTGTTTATAAAAGCTTGAGTAGTCTTCGCCTAAAGTGCATTGGCTAACAATGGCCTCTTCAATGTTACCCTTACGAGGGTCGAAGTTAATCGCGATTGTGAAAGCAAGCGGTGCATCTTGGCGACTGCGATCTTTTATATTAGGCGTTATAACATTAATAATTTGCTCTTCGGTAAGAATACTCGAAAAGTCAGTTTTGTTACTTAATAAACCAAAGTTTTGTAAAATAACATGCAGAGGGCTTGCGTATAAACCATAACCAATTGCACCCGTTTTAAAGTGTGCAGCTTCCTTGTGTAAATACAGTGGAAATTGGCATACACTTTTCGTCACCATATTTCTAAGCGCGGTAGATAAGCCTTCTACTTTAGGTGCTTCTTCAGATACTTTAAGTTTGTCTTTATTACCTTCTATTAACTGAGTGAAAAAGGTTACGCCAGCATGGGGTAACTCAGCAATGCGATTCGCTTTTAGGTTAATAGTAGTGAATGACTTACTAATAGCCATTACTTCGTACTTTAGTTCGCTAAGTTTATGCTTTTTAGTTATTTTTTGAAGCTCAGGAAATGTTAAAAGTACTATATCGCCTTTTTTGAATGTAGCAGGTTGCTCGCACTCTAACTGTAAACCCATCACTGAAAAATCACGTGTATAACCGTTAAATACTTCACCATTAATTGTGATGCTAACTGGTGTCTTATAAAGGTAGCGCTTATGTGAGCGTAAATTTACGTATTCAAGTGGCACAATGTCTAAATAAGGTGGCGTTTTGTGTTTGGCGTGGCCAAAATGCTTAAGCTGATTTACTAACGCTTTGTCAAAAGTAAGTTGTTTATAACTCGCTTGCTCTGTTTTATTGCCGATACTTGTTAGTACTACAATATATTTAACGTCTTTTATAAGGCCCTTTACGCGAGGTGATGGCGGCTTATTGAGTTTTTCTATATTTTCACCAGCACTATTAGGTAGTGAAAGGGGTATAAAAGAGTCGTCAGGATGGCTTGGCATTATTTGTATTTTAAAACACTTCCAGCTCTCTTTTTGGCTACCAAAACCTAAAAATAGATCACGTAACTTGGGGCTGTTAGTTAGTTCGGTACGTGTCGCTGAGTAGTAATAAATTTTACCTGATGATACATGAGTAAATGTATAAAGATAATCTTCTTTGACCGCAGTAATTTGGGTTAGTAATTGTGTAATACGTTGATGATTAAGTACATTGTACAAACACGGTATTTTTCTTTCATCGGTAAAATAGCGTTGGATAAAAATATTATTTTCAGTAGTAAGGCTAAGACTTGAGTAATATTGATCATCTTTTTTGCTTAAAAATACATATAAAGACGTTACGCGAGGAATGTAGTATTGTTCATACCCTTTTGATACTACAGCATCGAGTGTGTTATCTAAATTCACTTTATAACGACGTTTATTACCGTGAATAAAGCTTTCTAAAAAGTCATTAAAGGCATCGTTATTTTCGATATAAGTGCGTTTTAAGCGAATATGATTAAACTCACGAGAAATATTTTCAACGGCAACAACTTCGTATTGAATACCGTTTTTTAAGCCAAGCTCAAAGTCTTGTTCAAGGCCAACTAAGCGCATTGCAATTAGCTCGCCTTTTTTTATAGAGTAGCGTGTTGCAAGCTTAACTTTACAGCCGCTCAAAGATATATCTGAGGTGCTAGCTGCAATGTTCTTTTTATCTTTGTAATCAATAGTTACTTTTATTGAGTAATTCATCCGCTCTTCACGGCGGCTCTCGTAAGAGGCAAACTTAATGACTTCAGTGCTTAAGTTATTTTCTAATTCTTGTAATTCTGATTTTTCGGCGGCTTGTTTTTGTAATACGCGGTGATTATTTTCTGTATTCATAACAGCTTCGTAAACAGCTAAGGTGTATTCACCATGCTGTTTAAGTGCTTTTTCAAACACTTCAATGGCAGTGTCATCCATAAAGTGTTGTTTGCCGTTATGCTCATACGGTTTTACTTGGCCTGTTACTAATCCACGAAGATCAACAAAACGTGCCACTGGCTGAGATAAGCGTGACATTTCCATTTTCATCAAAAATTGCTCAGGTTTGGTTAACCCCGCAGTTTTTGATTTGAAAATCAGGTCAAATTTAGCATTGCCTAAATATGTTTTTAACTCATTCACGAGGTCTTCGTGTTTGAGCATTATGTCATCAGCCATTTATAAAACCATCACCGTCTAATTGAAAAAGTAGGTATACTGTTAAGTCCATTTATTAGAAATTCAATAAACGTTAAATCGCGCTATGTTATTAATATAGGTACGATTATTTGAGTAACTACCGTTTAGCTCTTGTTATTAATGTGTTATTTGCCATTTTATTGGCAAATTACTTTAAACTATTTCAAAGCAAAAAGTATGCCCTAAATTATAGCTAAAAAGAAACACCATGTGTATTTAATGATTGTGACGGTAGATTTTTACGCAGGCAAGAGTTTGTTGCTAAGTAAATGCTTGAAATGGCAAAATATGCGCTTAATGGTAAGTATTTTCAAAATTAAAGAATAGTAGGTAAGGTTATAAATGACTAAAGCGGCAAAAATAGAGTTTGTGTGTACAGAATGTGGCATGAACTACCCTCGTTGGCAAGGTCAGTGCCGCTGCGGTGCATGGAACACATTAGCAGAATTTAAACCTTCAGCAGGACAAAGTAAAAAGGCGTCAGTTCGAGCAAATGTAGGCGGTTATGCTGGCGGTGCTGGTGGCGGCTCTAAAAAAATTAATGATATTGCTACGTCAGAGGCAGAAAAACAGCTGACAGAAATTGGCGAGCTCGATCGTGTGCTAAGCGGTGGTGTAACTACCGGCTCTGTTAATATAATTTCAGGTGATCCAGGTGCTGGTAAAACAACATTGCTATCTGACCTAGTGGCGAGAATGTCACAACGTATGCCATCACTTTACTGTACGGCAGAAGAGTCTTTATCTCAGTTTAAAAACAGGGTAAATCGTTTAAAGTTAAACTATAACCCTGACGAGCTTTATTTACTTTCAGAAACCAGTGTTGAAACTATTATTGAAGAGCTTGAAAAAAATAAAATTAAGTTTGCTGTCATTGACTCTATTCAAGCTGTTGTAACCGATACGGCAAATGGCAGCCCAGGTTCGCCATCGCAAGTAAAAAGTGCAGCCCAAGCGTTAACTCAATACTGTAAGCAAAATGATGTAACCATGTTCATTATTGCTCACGTAAATAAAAATAACGAAATAGCAGGCCCTCAAACACTCGTACATATTGTCGATGCGCTTTTACACATAGATACCAATGATGGGCAAATTCGAACCCTTAGGGCAAATAAAAACCGCTTTGGTGATATTGATACTGTGGGCATTTTTAAAATGTGTGAACGTGGGATGTTGAGCGTGGATAATCCAAGTGAAATATTTTTATCGGGTTCTACAACCGATTCACCAGGGTCTACAATTACCTGTATTCGTAAAGGCAATCGTAATTTATTGCTCGAAATTCAGTGTTTAACGACCGAAACCGAGGCAGAATTTCCGCAGCGTGTTTGTGTTGGTTTAAATATGAACCGTATAAAAATGCTGACTGGTATATTACGCAAACACACTAAAACTAAAATATTTCACGATACTTTTTTTAATATTGTTGGCGGCTTAAGAATTGATGAAACAGAAACGTGTATTGATTTAGCATTGGTTACCGCATTACTTAGTAGCTTAAACGAATTTGTTGTACCTCGTACCACGTGTATTATGGGTGAGCTTAGCTTAAACGGCGATGTACGCCCAATCGACAGTGGTGTACCACGTGTTAAAGAAGCTGCACAACATGGTTTTACTGAAATATATATTCCATTTCGTAATTATCATAAATCGATGGAAGGGCTTGGTGCTAAAATTACGCCAGTTAAAACAGTACATGAGTTGCTTAGTTTAATTAATTAACACTTACGGGTGTTAATGTGTAATGTTACTCTTAAGAAAACTCGGTTTACACAAAGAATAGAATAAGGAAATAACATGAAAAAGTTAGTAATAGTTGCAGCAATTGTAGCTGCGGGCGTTGGTGGCGTGAGCTATGCAAATTATGTAGCTACACAAGAAGTGCGTGCAGAAGTAGATAAGCAACTTGCTTTAGTAAGCGAGCAAACTGGCGCTACATTTAAATACGCTGGTTTATCGGCAAGTGTTATTTCAAAAAGCGTAGAAATAACAAACATGGAAGTAATAAGCCCTGAGGGTGACAATGTTGCTAATATTCAAAGCATTGAAATAACTGGTTACGAGCCAGATAAAATATCACCGCATACATCATTTGATGTAAAAAGCTTTCAGTTTGATAAAGATTTTGTTTCAAAATTACCTGCAGATACAAACGAAATGCTAGCGTCGGCAAGTTACGATTTACATTCATCACTTGATTACGATGAAGAGTCTGGCAACAGTGATGTAGTAGTTAAGCTTGATGCAAAAGATATTGTTAGTTTTAATATGGATATGGGCTTGGCTAATTCAAAAGCATTAATGGATGCTTCATTGGCGATTAGTAAAGCACAGCAAGAAGCGGGTAACCAGCCACTTACTTACGAGCAAGAGTTACAGCAGCAAACACTTGTTATGCAAGCAATGAGTAAGTTAGAACCACGTAATGTTAGCTTTGTTTTAAATAATCAAGGTAAGCTAAAAGATTTATTATCAAGCGAGCTTGAAAAGCAAGGTATGACGCTTGAGCAGATGGAAATGACGCTAGAGCAACAGTTGCAACAAGCGCCTGTTACTGAAGACATAGCCGCAGCTTTAACTAGCTTTGCTAAAGGTTTAAATTCATTTAGCGTATCTGCAAAGCTACCTGAAGGTAAAACCATGATGGAAATTAATCAACAAGTTATGATGCTAGTAGGGCAACCTGAAGAGCTAGTTAAGTTTATTAATTTAGAAGTTAAAGGTGATTAAATATTAGTATTTAATTATACCAACTCCAATAAATAGCTGATCTATTTTACTTGCTAAAACAACCCATTTCTTTGTTGTAAATTTCGCAAAGGGAACAACCATTTACATCAATTTACGCCTAGGACTGAATTGTTTTTTCGGCGTAAAATTTAGATCACATACTTAATGGAATTGGTATTATCTAATAAAGGCGCCAATTGGCGCCTTTATTATTTGTGTTGTTATAAGTAGCTAGTGACCCTGATAGCTAAAGCAATTAGCTTTAATAATATCGGTGATTATTTGTTGTGATGGTTTTATTTTTTCCATCGCTAAAAACTCATCAGGTTGATGCGCTTGGTTAATTGAGCCTGGACCCATTACAATTGTTTCACAGCCAAGTTGTTGTATAAAAGGAGCTTCAGTACAGTAATTTACCGCGACCGCTTTTTGCCCCGCTATTTTTTCAGCCATTTTTACTAAAGCACTGTCGGTGCTGCCACTAAATGCCGGAATGGGTTCGTGTAAATCAATAACACTCACAGCGTTAGGGTATTGATCATTAATTTCTTTCGTTGCATCGTGTACTAATGCTTGTAGTTCTTTAATGCTTAAACCCGGTAATGGGCGCATATCTATATGCATTTCACAGCAACCACAAATTCTATTCGCGTTATCGCCACCATGAATATTACCTAAATTTAATGTTGGATAAGGAATTTCAAAGTGATTTATTGAATACTTATGCTTTAGTTGCTCTTTTAAGAACATCAATTTTGTAATCACTTTATGCATTACTTCAATGGCGTTAAGGCCACGTTCGGGATCTGAGCTATGCCCAGAGCGACCAACTACTCTTATTGCTGTACTCATATGGCCCTTGTGCATAAATACTGGAGTCATATTAGTAGGTTCGCCAATTATACAGCGCGCAGGTTTTAAATTAGGGTGCTTACATATTTGCTGTGCACCTGCCATAGTTGTTTCTTCATCGGCAGTGGCGAGTATTAAAATAGGTTGAGTTTGCTGCTTTTCATCAAGCTCACTAATCGCATGTAATACAAAAGCAAAAAAGCCTTTCATATCAATGCTTCCTAGCCCGTACAATTTATTGTCGAGTTCGGTAAGTTTAAACGGATTGTGGTTCCAGCGGCTGTCATCAAAAGGCACTGTATCAGTGTGGCCCGCAAGCATTAATCCGCCATCGCCTTTCCCGCGTTTTGCTAATAAATTAAAGCGGCCCTTACCGCCTTCTAGTTCAATAATTTCACACGTAAAACCAAGTGTTTCACACCAGTTTGCAAGGAGTTCGATTACGTTTTTATTGCTCATACACAGGTTGTCTTCAATTGCGCTAATAGAAGGGGCTGCAATCAATTGTTGATACATAGAAATAAACGAAGGCAAAGGCATAAAAAAATCCAAAATTATTATTCAATTTAATTGCATAACAATATAAAAGTATTTATGATGAATATCAATTCACTTTTTAAGCATAAATATATTAAAGTAAAGCTATGAAAATAATGCGACGATAATCTACAAATTCATTAAATTAAGTCTTAATTTAGCGTTTTAGCTAGTTTAAGCGAACAACATATATATTTAGCAGTAAATTTAAAAATAACGAGTAATCAATGAATGTAGTTATTATTGGCGCAAGCGGTTACAGCGGCGCAGAGTTAGCAAGCTTAGTTGCTAATCATCCAAACCTTACCTTAACAGGCTGTTATGTATCTGAGGGTAGCTTAGATAAAAATAAATTACTAAGTGATTTATATCCAGAGCACCTTGGCTTACTTGATTGTCCTTTACTTCCTCTTAGTGCATCAGCTTTTGATGACATTCAAAATGATGCTGACTATGTATGTTTATGTACCGATCACAAAGTAAGTGTTGATTTAGCGCCTCAATTTTTAGCTATGGGTAAAAAAGTATTTGATTTGTCTGGTGGTTATCGCCTAGCAAGTAATGATGATTACGTTACTTACTATGGTTTTGAGCATCAACACCCAGAGCTTTTAAATGAAGCGGCTTACGGTTTAGCAGAGTGGAACAGTGATGCTATAGCTAACGCAAAGCTAATTGCTGTTGCAGGCTGTTACCCAACTGCCGCACTTAATGCACTTAAACCGCTTAAAAAAGCAGGCTTATTGAGCAGTGAAAGTATTATTATTAATGCAGTATCGGGTGTTACGGGTGCCGGGCGTAAAGCGAGTGTAGGAACACATTTTTGTGAGGTATCGCTTGCACCCTATGGTTTGTTTAACCACCGCCACGGTCCTGAAATTGAACAACACCTTGGTCACAAAGTGTTATTTACACCGCATTTAGGTAATTTCCCGCGCGGTATTTTAGAAACTATTTATGTACAACTTAAGCCAGGCGTTACCAAGGAAAACGTTGCATCGGCTTATCAAGTACTTGCTAACGAGCCATTAATTCGTTTGTTAGGCAATAAAATACCTTCAATTAAAGGTGTAGCTAAGCAGCCATTTGTTGATATTGGTTGGCAACAACAAGGCACGCAGTTAATTGTAATGTCTGCGATTGATAACTTATTAAAAGGTGCTGCTGGTCAAGCTTTGCAATGTATTAATATTTCTATGAATTTAGAGCACACGACCGGCTTAAAAGGGGCCTTTTAAATGAGTAAAAAAACGTGGGTTATTAAACTCGGTGGTGCAGTACTTAATACAGAAAATGCAGCAAAAGCGTTATTTGATGTACTCAATGAGCAAAAAAATAATGAGTTTGTCATTGTGCACGGTGGTGGCTCTTTAGTTGATACATGGCTTAAGCAAGCCGGTTTTGCCAGTGCTAAACACCAAGGCTTACGTATTAGTCCAGCAGAGCAAATGCCCTATATAGTTGGGGCACTTGCAGGTTGTGCTAATAAACAATTAATGACTCAAGCGATTAATGCAGGGCATAAACCTGTTGGCTTAAGCCTTTTTGAGGCGGGTGTGACTGCTACTCAAAAGCTAAAAGCGCTTTGCTTAGTAGGTAAGTGCAAAAGCAACGACGATTCTATAATTAGTGATTTACTTAAAATAGGTCGTTTACCTATTGTTAGCTCTATCGGCTTTGATGAACAAGGGCTTTGGTATAACGTAAATGCAGATGAAGCTGCAGCGGCTATTGCTAGTAATTTAAATGCAGAACTTATTTTTATGACAGATGTAGAAGCGGTACTTGATGCAAATAAACAGCCGTTACATCAACTTGACACAAAACACATTGATACTTTAATTACAGATGGAGTAATTGTGGGCGGGATGGAGGTCAAAGTTAAGACCAGTCTTCACGCTGCCCAACACTTACGACGCGGTGTGTATATTTCCAGCTGGCAAAAGCCAGAAAACTTAACTGCTCTGTTACAAGGTGAGCATGTCGGAACAAAGATTACACCATAGGTTTATTATGTTTGAGAATTTTTTAACGGGTTTAGAGTTAGACAAAGAAGGCGCACTTAATTTATTAAAGTTAGCGCGCGATATTAAAGCAAAACCAGAAAAATACAGCCAAGTATTATCAGGAAAATCAATCGTAACATTGTTTGAAAAGCAAAGTTTACGTACACGTTTATCATTTGATATAGGCATTAATCGCCTTGGCGGCCATGCTGTTTATTTAGATCAGCAAAATGGTGCTATGGGTGCACGCGAATCAATTAAAGATTTTGCACTTAATATTTCTACTTGGGCCGACGGTATTGTAGCGCGTGTTAATCAACACAGTACATTAACTACGTTAGGTGAATATGCATCAGTACCTGTAGTTAATAGCTTATGTGACTTGTACCACCCTTGCCAAGCTCTTGCTGATTTTTTAACACTTCAAGAAGTACATGGTGATGTAAGTGAGCTTAAAGTAGCTTACTTGGGAGAGGGCAATAACGTGACCCATTCATTGATGTTACTTGCTGCAACGCTAGGTACTGACTTTGTTGCTGTAACCCCAAAAGGATGTTCACCAGATTCGCAAATACTTAAGAAAGCTGAACAAATTGCAGCAATGAATGGCGCATCAGTTATGGTGAGCGATAGAGTTGAAGCTGCGGTTGGTGCAAATGTTGTATACGCAGATACATGGGTATCAATGGGTGATACAACGCCGCTTGAGCAAGTAAAAGAAAAATACATGCCTTATCAATTAAATCAGGCATTGCTAGATCAAACTGGTGCGACTACGGTATTACATTGCCAACCGGCACACCGTGAATTTGAAATTACCTCTGAGGTAATGGATGGTCCAGCATCTAAAATTATTCAACAAGCAGAGAATCGCATGCATGCGCAAAATGCTCTGCTAGTTACATTACTAAATCCAAATTTTGTTAAGGAACACCTATGAGTTCAATTAAAAAAGTCGTTTTAGCCTATTCTGGTGGTCTTGATACGTCGGCTATCGTTCCATGGTTAAAAGAAAACTATGGCTGTGAAGTAATCGCGTTTGTTGCTGATGTAGGTCAAGGCGCTGAAGAACTTGAAGGCGTAGAAGCTAAAGCAATTGCCTCTGGTGCATCTGAATGTTACGTAGTTGACTTAAAAGATGAAATGGTAAGTGATTACATTTACCCAACGCTTAAAACAGGCTCAATTTACGAAGGCACTTATTTATTAGGTACGTCTATGGCGCGCCCAATTATTGCTAAAGCACAAGTTGAAATTGCGCGTAAAGTAGGTGCTGATGCACTTTCTCATGGTTGTACTGGTAAAGGTAATGACCAAGTTCGTTTTGAATCATGTTTTGCGGCCCTTGCCCCTGATTTAAAAGTAATTGCGCCATGGCGTGAGTGGGACTTATCGAGCCGTGAATCATTACTTGATTACTTAGCAGAGCGTGACATTCCGTGTTCAGCATCTGCTACAAAAATTTATAGCCGTGATGCTAACGCATGGCATATTTCGCACGAAGGTGGTGAGCTTGAAGACCCATGGTGTCAACCAACTGAACAAGTATGGACTTGGACTAACTCTCCAGAGCAAGCACCAGATAAATCAGAACTAGTAACATTAAAAGTTGTTGAAGGCGAAGTGGTTGCTGTAAATGGCGTAGAACTTAAACCTTACGATTGTTTAGTTAAATTAAACGATATTGCATCGCCTCATGGTGTTGGACGTGTTGATATTGTAGAAAACCGTTTAGTTGGCATGAAGTCACGCGGTTGTTACGAAACCCCAGGCGGCACAGTCATTATGGCAGCGCTTCAAGCCATTGACGAGCTAGTGCTTGATAAAGCAAGCCGTAAGTGGAAAGAAGTACTCGGTGGTGAGTTTTCGCATTTAGTATACGACGGCCGTTGGTTTACACCTCTTAAAGATTCTATTTTAGCCGGTGCAGAAGCACTTTCTAAAGTGGCAACAGGTGAAGTGGTACTTAAGCTATACAAAGGCCAAGTAACTGCAGTTCAAAAGCAGTCACCAAATAGCTTATACAGCGAAGCATTTGCTACATTTGGCGAAGATGATGTGTACGACCAGTCACACGCTGAAGGCTTTATTCGTTTATTCTCGCTTTCAAGCAGAATTTCAGCATTGGCTAAAAAGTAAATTATTTATAGCCCCTTATAAAAGGGGCACTACAGGGTTTGGAGAGATTTCATGGCATTATGGGGCGGACGTTTTTCTACGGGTCCAGATGAGGCGTTTAAGCAATTTAACGACTCTCTTCCCTTTGACTACCAGTTAGCAGAGCAAGATATTATTGGCTCTGTCGCATGGGCTGGCGCACTTGAGCAGGTAAATGTACTTTCAAGTGATGAGCACACAAAATTAGTTGCTGCATTAAATGAGCTGCTTGAAGAAGTTAAAGCAGATCCACAAGCGGTAGCTACTTCAGGTGCAGAGGATATTCATTCACATGTTGAAGCAGCTCTAATTGAAAAAGTAGGTGATTTAGCTAAAAAATTACATACAGGCCGAAGCCGTAATGACCAAGTTGCCACCGACTTTAGATTGTGGTGCCGTGATACGGCTGACCATTTACTAGATGCTATTGCACAGCTTAAAGGCGAATTTGTAGCGCTTGCAGAGCGAGAACTTGGCACAATATTACCAGGTTACACGCACTTGCAACGCGCACAACCAGTACTATTTAGCCACTGGTGTATGGCGTATGTAGAAATGCTAGAGCGTGATGAAAGCCGCCTGCAAGATGCTAAAGCGCGCATGAATTTTTGCCCATTAGGCAGCGGTGCATTAGCCGGTACAGCTTATCCGATTGATCGCCAAGCATTAGCACACGGATTAGGTTTTACAGCGGCTACAAAAAACAGCCTTGATGGCGTATCTGATCGTGACTTTGTTTTAGATCTTTTAAGTTGTGCGTCTATTTCGATGATTCACTTATCTCGTATGTCAGAGGATCTGATTTTTTATAATTCGGGTGAAGCCGGATTTATAGAGCTTGCTGATAACGTAACATCAGGCTCATCGCTCATGCCTCAGAAAAAAAATCCTGATGCACTCGAGCTTATTCGCGGTAAAACCGGACGTGTATTTGGTGCATTTAGCGCTATGATGATGACGTTAAAAGCGCTGCCACTTGCATACAATAAAGATATGCAAGAAGACAAAGAAGGCCTATTCGACGCTATGCCAACATGGCTTGCATGTATTCATATGGCGCAAGCATGTATTAAAGGCGTTAAAGTAAACGGTGATAAGACACTTGCTGCAGCAAAAGGAGGGCATGCAAATGCCACCGAACTTGCTGATTACTTAGTTGCTAAAGGAGTGCCATTTAGAGAAGGGCATCACATTGTAGGTGTACTTGTACAGCTTGCGATTAGCGAAGGTAAAACGCTTGAAGAGCTATCACTTGAACAGTACAAGTCAGTAAACACTGTATTTGAAGACGATGTTTATCCAGTACTTGAAATTGATGCGTGTATAAAAGCACGTAAGGCCCTTGGTGGGACGTCTATTGAACAAGTAACTAATGCTGTTAAAGAAGCCAAAAAAAAACAGCAAATAACGGTACGTGATGCAAATTTAGATGATGTAGAAGCAATTGCCACACTTATACAGCATTGGGCAACGGTAGGTGAAAACCTGCCGCGTGCAAAAAGCGATATGGTGCACTCTATTAACGAGTTTGCAGTAACAGAAATAAATGGAAAAGTGTCGGGCTGTGCGTCGTTATACATTTACGATACCGGCCTTGCTGAAATACGCTCACTCGGCATAAACCCACAAAGTAAAGTGTCGGGACAGGGAAGACTACTTGTAGAGCACTTACTTGCTAAAGCCAAAAAATTGGCACTTAACCGCGTTATTGTATTAACGCGTGTACCAGACTTTTTTGAGCAGCAACGTTTTACTTTTTGTAGCAAAGACTCTTTGCCTGAAAAGGTAATGAAAGATTGTGAACTTTGCCTTCGTAAAGAAAATTGTGACGAAGTAGCAATGGAATATATTTTGAAGCTAAGTACACGTGCGGAGATCCCGTGTAAATACGTAGCTTAAACTCCCTGGATACAAAAAACGTACGGTTATCCCTGTGCGTTTTTTTATGTTTACAGTAAACTGGTCGGAGTTGTTTGGTTTGATTATATAAGTATGTTTTGAGTGAGTTTTAAGGTGTCAAAAAAAGTTGGCACATTGGTTGCTTTGTATAAGGTAGATAGCAAAATAGCTATCACTACTTTAAACAGGTGATGCATTTATCTACATAATAATGTGGTTAAAAGTTGCACCAAATATAATAAAAACTTTTACAAGGATCAATCACATGCAAGTTTCAGCTAATAGCCAAATACAAATGCAAGCATACAATAAAACACAACAATTAAAGCCTGCAATGGAACAAACTGCTAGCCCTAAAACCCTGCAATCTGATACAGTAAGCATCTCTCAAGAGGCGATGAGTGCTGCGAGTGCTGCGAGTGCTAATCTAGAGCGTGGTGGTGTAATACTTTATCCTCCAAATAAGCCAAAATAATTAATGAAGGTAATGAATGTTTTTAACTGAGTTTTTTGGTTTTTTTTCGCTATCAGCTTTTGCCTCGTGGGGCTTCTTGATGGCATTCTTTTTTAATGTTTTTGTTTTTTCATTAGGCATAAAAAGAAATACAACTTTATTGCTCAGTTCTTTAATTATGATGTTTTCTTATTCAGCATCAGACTATTTTTTTTCATGGTTATCAGTCGAAAGCTCACTTTATCTTGATTGGGCACTTTATGATTATGCTACTGTGAGTGCCTTATTATTAGTTTATTTACTATTAAAAAAAACAACTCCTTCATTTATGTATTTATTAATAGGTCTTATAGTTAATTCATTATTGAGTTTGTGTATGTACTTAGATATGTATGTTTACAATAACAGGGAACCTTGGTTTTTATGGGACTTGTATACATTTTCAGTCAATATAATCGACCTTATAATGATTGTTATTTTGATTGTAGATAGGGACTTACTTGGTCTTCATAAATTAAAAAACAAGCTCCTTAATTACTTCAAGCCAAACGATACCCACAAAGTCACTTAGCTTTAATGTACGTTACTGAACCCCTGATGATTTATGTAAAAGCCTTCACTCAGTGGGGCTTTTTAATGGCCTTCCTGTACTGTTTGGCCTCTACGATAAATAAAGAAAATAAGTCTCCTGTTTATTTATCTGCCCTTATGCTGTGCTCATATGTTTTTAGTGGTTATATAGACTTATTAGAAAGTCTATATTTAAACTCGATGCTCTACGATTTTATTACAATTTTAGCTTTATTAATTTTAGATCATTTAAAAGTACTTCACCGTTCTATAGCCTTTCAGTTCATCATCTTTGCGTTAACAATAAATGCTGTACTCACCTTAATATTACATTACGATCTATACGTTTTATATAACTATGAGCCTTGGTGGTATTGGAGTGTTTATTCTGTTGGCGTTAATATGTTCGATGTTTTAATGATTCTGTCACTAGTATTCAATAAAAATCTCAAAAATAATGGATAATATTCTAGTTAATCCAGCAATTTCTTTTTACATAGGTGCATTTGTACAGTGGGGCCTTTTAATGGCCTTTTTGTACTCATTAGTTGTAAGTATTAACACACCTAAAAAAGAAGCTGTATGGTTATCATTTGTTATGTCAATTTCTTACTCCTCAAGTCTGTTTATCGATATACAACACATATCGTACCTTCAGCTCTTTTTGTTTGATATAGCAACTATTTTAGCCATCTTTATTTTAAGGTTTTTCATTATTGAAAATCTTATATCGATCTACTTGTTGTTAGGGTTGACTATAAACTCATCATTATTTCTTGGTATGTATATAGATGTGTCAGTTTTTAATAATTACGAACCTTGGTGGTTTTGGTTTTTTTATTCAATTGTTGTTAATTTAGCCGACTTCATGATGGTAGCTATATTTTTTATAAACAAAGATTTTTTAGCTTTAGCTGCAATTAAAACATGGTTCCACAATAGTATTATGAAAAGGAATAAATAGTAGTGGCTGACATACTATGGGCTCTGGTAGATTTAGGGTATAACGTAGCAATACTATTTACATGGTTCTTCCTAATCGCATTTTTATATAACCTATCAGCGAGTATTAATAAAAATGATAAAAGTAGAACGCATCTTTCATTTATAATGATGGTCTCATATATATCTAGTCTTTTTATGGATCCACTTATTGAAAATCCTCATCTAAATTACTTCTATTATGATCTTGCTACTATTAGCGTCCTGATACTTTGGCGGTTTATATATAAAAAATTAGTACCAATTACTTTTTACTATTTAATTGTTGGGCTTTTTATTAATGCATGTTTATTTTTAGGCATGCATTACGATATTGAAATTGCAGGTACTCTTTACTATTGGTGGTTTTGGACTGTTTATATTTTTGGAATGTACTTTGTCGATTTTACAATGGCATTGGTATTAATCATCAATAAGGATGTTTTAGGCTTAAACAAGCTCTTAAAGAGTTTTAAAAAGTTATATTTAAATGGGTGAGGCGGTAAAGTTCAACTGAATACAACAGTGGTTTTATGCCTTTTTGATGTTGCCGTAAAGCGGCATAATTTTTATTTATCTAGTGTTGGAGTAAGATGGTTGAGCTACTTTTAAATACAAATATCTCTTTTTATATAGGTGCTTTTGTACAGTGGGGCTTTTTGATGGCTTTTTTATATTCTTTAGTAAGCTCTATAAATAGCGCAGATAAAAGCATTGTTTGGCTATCTTTCATCATGGCACTTTCTTACTCTTCTAGTATTTTTATTGATATGGATGCGATAACTTACTTCGATTTTTTCTTATTCGATATTATTACTCTATTTGTTATTATTTTATCTGGCTTTTATATAAAGGTTAGCGGTGTATACATTTATTTATTATTTGGTTTAGGTATAAACACCTTACTATTTTTTGCAATGTATATAGATAATGATGTTATGCACCATTATGAATTTTGGTGGTTCTGGTGGGTGTACATAGTAGGTATGAATTTTACAGATTTGACCATGGTTTTGGTTTTCTTTATAGGTAAAGATGTTTTAAAACTTGCTTGGTTAGAAGGAAAGCTAAATAAAGTGTTTAATAAAAGGACCTATTAGTAATGGTTTTCAGTGCTAACAGGCCTTATTTATTATTAACTGGCACCACAGCCCAGTTTAGTTTTTAGAGCTTTAACAATTACAGGGTTTACAAATTCGCTTACGTCACCATTATGGCGAGCGACTTCTTTAACTAGTGTTGATGAAATAAATGAATTTTGCTCTGCGGGTGTTAAAAATACGCTTTCTAAATCAGGGTTTAGGCGGCGGTTCATATTCGCTAATTGAAATTCATAGTCAAAATCAGATACAGCTCTAATACCGCGAATAAGCACATTAGCATTGTGATCGCGGGCAAGGTCAGCCAATAAACCAGAAAAACCAATTACCTTAACATTGTCTAAGTGGTTTAAAATAGTGTTTGCAAGTTCAACACGTTCTTCAAGGCTAAAGCAGGGTTTTTTACTTGGATTATTAGCAACAGCAACTAATACGGTATCAAACATTTTAGCCGCACGTTGAATAAGGTCTGTGTGCCCGTTAGTTAATGGATCAAAGGTGCCTGGGTAAATTGCAATAACTTTCATAATATTCACTGTTTATTATTTTAGCGCTAGTTTAACAGTGTTTTTGCCACAAAGCAGCCTAGCTAAAAAACCATATAAACACTTACTTTCTTTATACAGGTCAGTCCATGGTGGGAGTGTTTTAATGATTCATATTTGTTTATACTGTTTACCTCTTTTGAGTGTAATGTAGCCTATAGATAATTTGAGTATTAGCATATGAATACCAAGGATAAAATAATACACACCAGTATTTTGTTGTTTAACGAAAATGGTGAGCGTGCAATAACGACAAATCATATTGCATCAAACTTAGGGATGAGCCCGGGTAATCTTTATTATCATTTTAAAAATAAAGAAGACATTATCCGTCATATTTTTGCGTTGTATCGCGATCATTTAAATACTCACTTTAAACCAATAAATAAAGATGATGATGCATTTAATCATTTAACGGCTTACCTAGATTCGTTATTTGAGCTGATGTGGCGCTATCATTTTTTTTACGACAATCTCGGTGATATTCTCTCTAGAGATGCTGATTTAAAACAAGCTTATATTGATTTTCAACTCGAATTACTAGAGCAAGTTCGTAAAATTATTTTAGGACTTCGCGACAGTGAAATGATTGCTATTGATGAGCAGGATGTCATTGATTTAGCACATACACTAAAGTTAACGGTTAGTTTTTGGACACCTTATATTAAAGCCCGTAGGCCAAGTGGTACGCTTGCTGAGCAAGATATATATCATGGTATTTTAAAAGTACTTACATTATTTAGAGCGTACAGTACCGATAAAAGCATTGATAAAATGAACCTGCTACGTGAAAAATATACTGAATTAGCACAACAAGCCCCAACTGTTGTTTAGCCTTTGCTCTTGGTTGTTTCCTAGGCGCTGAATTTTTTGCTATAATCCCGCGCCAAATGCCTGGGAGCGCGAATTCCCGCAGTCTAAGAGTGAACTATGCTTAAATTTATCGTCAAACTACATCCTGAAATAGCCATTAAAAGCCGTTCGGTCCGTAAACGCTTTACTAAAGTGTTAGAAAATAACATTAAAATTGTATTGCGACGTGTTGACGAAAAAGTACAAGTAAGAAATAACTGGGATAACATTTCAGTTGTTACGAAACTTGAAGACGCACAAGTTCGTCTTGATTTTATCGATAGCCTTAAACGCATCCCTGGCATTGTTCAATTTATTGAAGTAACCGAAACACAATTCGAAACTCTTGATGATATCTACCAAAAAACAATAGCGTTAGTTGGTCATACAATTGTAGGTAAAACCTTTTGTGTTCGTGCAAAGCGTATAGGTCAACACGACTTTACCTCAACTGATTTAGAGCGTTATGTTGGTGGTGGATTAAATCAACATATCGAAGGTGCAAGCGTAAAGCTTAGCCGCCCAGAAGTAACAATACGCTTAGAAGTAAAAGATGATAAAGCTTACATTGTTTCGCAAACACATTTTGGTATGGCTGGTTTTCCGCTGCCAACGCAAGAAGATGTGCTTTCGCTTATGTCGGGTGGTTTTGACTCTGGCGTAGCAAGTTACCAAATGATTCGTAAAGGCGCGCGCACACACTTCTTATTCTTTAACCTTGGTGGCGCAGCCCACGAAATTGGCGTTAAGCAAGCAAGTTACTACTTATGGAAAAAATACAGCTCTACGCATAAAGTTAAATTTGTAACGGTTGATTTTGAACCTGTTGTTGCTGAAATATTAGAAAACGTTGAAAACAGCCAAATGGGTGTTGTACTTAAACGTATGATGATGCGCGCGGGAAGTGTAGTTGCCGAAAAGTTAAACATTCAGGCACTTGTCACTGGTGAAAGTATTGGCCAAGTATCTAGTCAGACATTAGCGAATTTAAGCGTGATTGACCGTGTTACTGAAACGCTTATCTTACGTCCGCTTATTCAACACGATAAGCAAGAAATTATTAATATTGCTCGCCAAATAGGTACCGCCGAAATGGCAGAAACAATGCCTGAATACTGTGGTGTTATTTCTAAAAAGCCAACGGTTAAAGCCAAAATAGACGTTATTCTTGGTGAGGAAGAGAAATTCGACTTTGATGTGCTTGATACTGTTGTAAATAATGCACGTATAATGGATGTGCGTGATATTGATGTAGAAGCCAAGCAAGAACTTAAAGAAGCTGAGTCGGTTGCTGATTTACCTATAGGCTCTGTAGTAGTTGATATTCGCTCTCCTGAGGAAGAAGAAGCTGCACCCTTAGAAATTGATGGTATTGAAGTGGTGCATTTACCGTTCTTTCGTCTGGCGACTAAGTTTGGTGATTTACCAAAAGACACTGACTATTATTTATATTGTGATAGAGGTGTAATGAGCCAACTACAGGCACTTATGCTGCACGAACAAGGCTTTGAAACTGTAAAAGTTTATCGTCCGTAAAGTAAAAAACTTATATAAGCGTGGTTAATACCACGCTTTTTTTTGCCTGAATTTTAGCAAATAACTCATCGTTGTAAGGTGTAGGAATACTGTGAAGTTTACCTTGTTGGCTAATATAGCCACATATAGCTGATATTTCAGTTTCTCTGCTATGCGCTACGTCTTGCTGCATTGAAGAGTAATTGTCAGACGTTAATTCCATTATTTTATAAGCGGTATTAAGTGCTTTAATCAATGGGATATTAAGCCCTTGTACCTTTGCTATATTGCATGCTTCAGTGAGTGCATTAAAAATTATAGCGTTGTACTTAGGCGCGCGTAATTCACCATTTTTTACATTATTTAAAGCGCTTAATGGGTTAATGGCAATATTTACGAGTAGTTTTTCAAAGCGAAGCTGCTGAATGTTATTAGTAAACTTTAGGTTGGGTATTACTTTAAAAATATCAGCTATTGGCGCACTATTTTGAAAAGCTAATTCATTACAAGCACCAATCACGCTTTGCCCTTCACCAGTGTGCTGCACAATGTATTGGTTTGATTTAAAGCCCGCTATGCTTGTAGTTAAAAAGTAGAGCGCTTGGTGAGTGCTTAGTTGGCTATTTACCTCATCAACATTACCCATTCCATTATGCGAAAGTACAACAGAGCAATGATTTGGTAAAAGCGGCTTTATTTGTGAAAATGCATCAAGTACTTGAAAGGCTTTAACGGTAAATAAAACAACATCAAATTCAGCTGCTTTATTTAGCTGATTTAATGAAATAAATTGTGCGTCAATTTTTTTAGATGCGCTTTTACCTCGACTATAAAAGCGGGTATTTGTTGGGCTCTTGCGAGTTAAAACACTGACATTATGCGACGCGCTTAGAAAATGGCTAAGTAACAAGCCAATAGCACCATCGCCAACAATTAAAATATTAGCCATATGGGTTCTTTTTTCGAGGTGTAAAAATTACTCTAAGTAAAAAGTAGCTTGCAGCACCTGCAAAATCAGCAAAAAAATCACCGAGTGATGCTTGCCTATATGGAAGTGCATCTTGCATTATTTCTATAGAAGCGCCATAACCAGCCAATAAAAGTATTTGCGCATATAAAGGAAGCTTAAACGCTTTATCCATTATTATGGCTAGTATAAAAAAAATCCCAAAATGGGCGACTTTATCAACATGAGGAAATAAATTTACAACGCCACCTTTTACTTCTTTGGCAAATAAAAAGGTAAAAGCTACTATGCTGATTAAAAAAATTGCTTGATAAACACGCCTTGTCACGACAAATCCTAAAATCGCTTAAAAAAGAAACTGGATTATATCAAACTAAATTAGTATCGCACCTGAACAAGATGCAGAAAAATGTAAATATTTATAATTTTAGCGTTATAATTGCGACATAAAATTAAGATTAAATAGTTAGGAGCAAACCAATGCCTTCATTTGATATTGTATCTGAAGTAGAAATGAACGAAGCTAAAAACGCAGTTGATAATGCAAATCGTGAGCTAGAGACCCGCTTTGACTTTAGAGGGGTTGATGCATCTATTGAGCTAAATGATAAAACAATTAAGCTTAAAGCTGAAGCAGACTCTCAGGTTATGCAATTATTTGATATTTTAGCAAGCAAGATATCTAAGCGTGGTATGGATGTATCAAGCTTGGAGCTTCAAGATATTAGCCGTGCAGGTAAAAATGTTTTTCGTAATGTGGGCTTAAAACAGGGCATCGAAAAAGATATGGCTAAAAAAGTAGTTAAAGCCATTAAAGACTCTAAAGTTAAAGTTCAAGCTGCTATTCAAGGTGAAGAAGTACGTGTAACGGGTAAAAAACGTGACGATCTTCAAGAGGCTATGCAAGTAGTACGCAGCGCTGAGCTAGGTCAGCCTTTTCAGTTTAAAAATTTCCGCGATTAATAAAGCTTTATAAGCTTTGTAATAAAGCGCGCTTTGATTTTTTACTTTTGATTAAAGCCGCTTTATATATTCCCTTCTAAAGACCTTTCTTCGATTGATCCGCTTTTTAGTATTTAAGCTACTATATTTATTACATGTGATTTTTATACAAGGTATTAAATGAAAGCCTATCAATTATTTTTGCTATTTCTGTTAGCTCTATTTACGCAGCCTAGTTTATCAAAAGCAATTGATATTAATATATTGGTTGAAGATGGCTATTTCCCGATTGTTATTGATGCACAAACACAACGGGGGCTTGCACCTGAGTTTATAAAAATATTGAATGACTCACAGAGCGAATTTAACTTTATACTCAATTCCTTACCTGTTAAAAGGCTATCAAAGTCTGTTGAACAGGGGCATTTTGATGTTCTATTCTTAATGGCATTGCAATGGATCCCGCAATCTATGCGCTCGAATGTGATGCAAAGTAGTTTTTATATGATTACAAAAAATGAGTTATATGCGCTTAAAGAAAATGCAATAAATCAAGCTTATTTTAATGATTTACGAGCACTAACAAAAGTAGGGGTTTTAGGCTATTCGTATCACTTTGCTGGCTACAATACTGATGCATATTACTTAAGTGAGGAGCACAGTGTTAGCCTTACTATAGACGAATACAACGTGGTAAAAATGTTGTTACTAAAGCGTGCCAACATTGGCGTACTAAATAGCATTGCGTACCAGTATTTTAAAGACCAAAAAGCTTTCGATATGAGTTTGCTATACAAAAGTGAAATCCCCGATGCCGTTTTCGATACTCACTTTTTAGTTAATACTCAGCAAAGCAAAATATCAGCGTCTAAAATTGATGCTATTCTTAATTCTTCAGCTATTAAGTTCCAGATCAAAAGCCTGCTAAATAAATACGGTGTTTCTTCAAGTTTTAATATTGAGTAATACTTATAGTTAAATTGTTTTAGCTGTATAGACGTCCGTTGACATTTGTAAACAAAATGCTCACAATAGCCGCATATTTTTGAGGTGCTTGCTTAATGCTTATGCATTGGTTTTAAGGTATTGAAACTAACAGCAAGATAATCGGGAAGTTGGTGAGTTTTCATGATGACTACAAGCCCAACACTGCCCCCGCAACGGTAAAGTATTGCATATTTTTATGTGCTTACTGAGTCCGGAGACCGGCCTTGATGCAATCTTACTTACTTAAATCTTTGCGGTGGGCAAAGGTAGGGGACATCATGTTAAACAAAACAACTCTAGGCGTTGCTATTTCTGCTGCGCTTTCATTTTCTGTGTCTGCTGCAGATAATTCAATTGAAAAAATAACCGTTACTGCTAATAAATTTGAGCAATCAATCAATGACGTTTTAGCGAGTGTAAGTGTTATTGAACGCGCTGAAATAGAAGCAAGCAACGTACGCGATTTACCAACCTTATTAAGCACGCGAGTTGGTTTTCAGGTTAATCCAAACGGTGGTTTTGGCCAAAATACAGGTGTGTCACTTCGTGGTACTGGCTCTGGCGATACGCTAATTTTGATTGACGGTGTACGTACGGGGTCTGCAACACTTGGTCAAAAAGCATTAAATAATGTTCCTCTAAATAGTATCGAACGCATCGAAATTATTAAGGGCTCTCGCGCGGCTGTTTACGGCTCTGATGCACTTGCTGGCGTAATCAACATTATAACGCGTGAATCAGATAACTTATCTTTGAGTGCTACGTTTGGTTCTGATTCTTATCAAAATTATCAAGTGGCAGGCTCTGTAAAATCAGGCGATATAACAACAGCATTTAATGCAGGATTTGAAAAAACAGATAACTTTGATGTACTGCAAGGCGTAGCACCCGATGAAGATGGCTATGAAAATAAAAATCTTGGTTTTAAAGTAAATTATTCTGATGCACACTACGGCGACTTTAAGTTATTAGGTCAATACAGTGAAGGTTTCGCAGATTACGACAGTCGCTTTAGTCCAGCCGACAGTACGATTGAACGAGATGATTTTAAAAACTACCAGCTTTCTGCAGGTTGGAGTAAAAACTACACTAATCAAACGCACAGTATTGATTTAGCGCTAGCAACGGATGATTCAGACAATACATATGTCGATTTTTCAGTTGGACCAACAACAAGTACTTTTATAACTAAACGCACACAGGTTGATTATAACGGCCAATACCTACTATCTGATGAGCTTAACATTAGTGGTGGTGTTAACTGGTACAACGATGATGTATCTCATAGTTCGCAACTATTTGTTGAAGACAGCCGAGATGTACTTGCTGTGTTTGTAGGTGCTTACTACGATGCAGATAAAGTATTGGCTAATTTAACTGTTCGCCAAGATGATGACGAGCAATTTGGCGACGAAACAACGTATACAGCTGCTGCAGGTTACCATTTATATGAAGATGCAACATTTCGTATAAGCCAAAGTACTGGCTTTAAAGCCCCTACATTTAACGATTTATATTTCCCACTTTATGGTAACCCTGATTTACAGCCTGAAAAATCAGTAAACCGTGAGTTAGGTTTGAGTGTGGACTTTGATATTGCGCAAGTTGATATTGCAATATTTAGAAACGATATTGAAGATAAAATTGATTACGATGCAAACTTTGCATTAGCTAATATCGATGAAGCACGTTATGAAGGGGTTGAATTTAGCTTATCTCAGCAGTTTTTTGGTTTTGATAGCAACCTTAACTTTGCTTATTTAAGTGCAGAAGACGAAGAAACGGGCGCAGAGTTACGTAATGTTGCTAAACGCACATTTAACTGGGAACTTGCAAAACAGTTTGGTGCTTTTGATGCAAGGTTAGACATGCAATACCGTAGCGACCGAGAAGGTGCAGTAACGCGTTTAGGCTCTTACACGCTGTGGAATTTAGCGGGTAATTACCAAGTAAATGAACACATTGAGGTTTCGCTTCGTGTAGAAAACTTATTTGATAAAGAGTATAACGCGGTTGACTCAAACGCTGATTTTACAACGGGTCAAGTGTATTACTACAACACACCAGAGCGCCGCTTTTTTGCAGGCGCAAGTTACCAGTTTTAATCGCTTTCAATAGTTAAAGAGTAAAAAAGACAAAAGCCCGATTTAAATCGGGCTTTTTACTATGCGACTAAACTTAGTTACTCAGTTAAAAACTCTTTAAATACGGTTTCAAACTTATGTAATTTAGGTGCGATTAAAATACTGCAGTAACCCTGCTGTGGGTTTTCGTTATAGTAATCTTGATGGTAATGCTCTGCTGGATAGTATGTAGTAGCAGGGCTGACTTCTGTCACAATTGGCTCACTCACATGGCTTTGCAGTTGAGCTATCATTTCATTGGTTTGCTTTAGCTGAGCTTCATCGTGATAGTAAACAACGCTTCTATATTGTGTGCCTATGTCGTTACCTTGTCGATTCAGCTGTGTTGCATCATGCAAAGTGAAAAACATTGCCAGGAGTGTTTCAAAGCTAACGACAGTTGTGTCAAATTCAACCTTAACAACCTCAGCGTGCCCTGTTGTGCCAGAGCATACAGAGTTATAGGTTGGGGCATCGGTTTCGCCGCCTGTATAGCCAGAACTCACATCTAATACGCCATTTACACGTCTAAATGCAGCATCTATACACCAAAAACAGCCGCCACCAAATGTTGCTACTTGCGTTGTTGAGCTCATAAGTATTCCTAAAATGTATATGGAGTTTAAAGGCGAGCATAAATTGTATGCGCCGCAACAACAAGGTTACGGCGCAATAAAGAGATTAGATCTCTTCGAAAGGTTTTTCAGCAGCTTGTTTATTCAGCTTTTGTTGTAAAAACTCAGGTGACTGAGTATTTCTCGACAGAGCATAATACGCAGCAGGTACAACAAAAAGAGTCAGCAGGGTAGATACAATAACCCCTGTAAACACAACTACACCAATTACCATACGGCTTTCGGCGCCGGGGCCTGAGGCAAAAACCAAAGGAACAGAGCTCATAACGGTTGTTAGTGAGGTCATTATTATTGGGCGAAGGCGCTGGGTAGCTGCTTGTAGTATTGCTTCACTAAACTCAACGCCTTTATCGCGTAATTGGTTAGTAAATTCTACAATCAAAATACCATTTTTAGCACTTAAGCCTATGAGCATGACAATACCTATTTGGCTGTAAATATTTAAGGTAAGTCCTGTAGCCCAAAGCCCAAACATAGCGCCCATTAAACCAAGCGGTACGGTAAGCATAATTACAAACGGGTGCATAAAGCTTTCAAACTGCGCAGCAAGTACTAAAAAGGTAACGGTGAGTGCAAGTATAAATACGTAGGTCATCGCTGATGCGCCTTCGTAATAAAGCTGCGATTCACCTTTGTAATCTACTGCGCCATCTATATCGTTTTCCTCAGCGGCTACCTCGTTTAAAAAGTTAAGCGCTTGCTCAAGTGTATAACCATCGGCTAAGTTGGCGCTTAATGTAATTGCGCGCATACGGTTGTAACGGTTTAAGCGTGAGGCTGTTGCTTCTTCTTTTAAGCTGATAAGGCTATCAAGTGGTACTAGTTCACCGCTTCGTGATTTAAGGTATATATTTGAAATATCAGTAGGGTTGGTGAAATCTTCTTTAGTCCCTTTTAAAATCACATCGTATTCTTCACCGCGGTCAATAAAGGTTGTAACACGGCGCTGGCCAAGCATTGTTTCTAGTGTACGGCCTACATCAGATACCGACACGCCTAAATCGGCGGCTTTGTTTTTATCTATGCTGACTAAAAACTGTGGGAAGGTTTCTTTATAATCATGATCGATTCTTACTAAACCAGGGTTTTGCTCAGCACGCTTTATTATACGGTCACGCCAATCGGCAAGTTGTGCATAGTCATTACCCTGCAGCACAAACTCAATTGGGCGAGATGAACCACCACCACCAATGCCACGGCGCATAATGGCAAATGCACGAACATCGGTAACTTCTTGCATTTTACCGCTTATTTCATCCATTACTTCCCACGTTGAGCGTTTGCGTTTATCCCAATCGGCCATACCCACAATCGCAACACCGCCGCTGCCACCCCAACCAGGTACCCGAACAAGTACGCGACTTAGCTCACCTGCTTGCGAATAAGGCATTAGGCGTTCTTCAATTTTAGCCATATTAGCGGCGTTATTTTCGTAACTTGCGCCTTCAGGGCCGCTCATCATAATAAAGAACGTGCCACGGTCTTCTTTTGGTGTTAGCTCAGAAGGAACTTGTAAAAACAACGAGTAACTAACAAAGCCAGCTAATAACAAGCTCACCATTAAGCCCCATTTTCGGGTTATGTTAGTGGAGAGTGAATTACGGTAACTTACTTCAATTTTAGTAAATTGACGGTCCATCCATTGGCTAAATTTATTTGGTTTGTCTGATACTTTAAGTACTTTAGAGCACAAAGCTGGTGCGAGAGTAAGTGCTGTAACACTTGAGAAAAATACGGCAGCACTTACCGCCATAGCAAACTCAGTAAATAATGCACCTATACGGCCATCCATAAATACTAATGGCACAAACACAGATATAAGTACAAGAGTGGTTGCTATTATGGCAAAACCTACTTCACGCGCGCCTCTAAATGCAGCTAGTAACGGCGGCTCACCCAATTCAATACGACGGTGGATATTTTCAAGCATTACAATGGCATCATCTACTACTAAACCAATGGCCAGTACTAAGGCAAGTAAAGTGAGTAAGTTAATTGAGTAGCCCATTGCTAATAAAAACATAAAGCTACCAACAAGTGCAACGGGTACGGTGACCGCTGGAATAAGCGTTGCTCGTATATTGCCTAAAAACAAAAATATAACGAGTACTACTAAACCCATAGAGATTGCTAGTGTGCTGTAAACCTCATTAATAGACTCTTTAATAAATACAGATGAATCGTAGCTGTCTTGGATTGTGGTGCCTTCAGGTAGATTTCGTTTGATTTTTTCAAGCTCGCTACGTGCGTTATCTACTACGGTAAGTGTGTTTGCTTTAGCTTGTTTTACAATACCTAAGCCAATCATATTACGCCCGTTACCACGGAATAAGCTTTCGTCATCGGCAGCTTCTAAGTGTACATCGGCAACTTCACCTAAACGTACTAAATAGCCTTCATCGCCACGTTTAATTACCAGGTTTTTAAAATCGCGTTGATCTTTATAGCTACGTGCAGTACGTACTGTAAAGTCACGATCTATTGATTCTATTTCACCGGCAGGTAGTTCAACGTTTTCTGTACGAAGTGTATTTTCAATATCGCTTGAAGTAATACCACGAGCAGCCATTGCTTGGCGGTTTAGCCAAATTTTCATTGCGTATTGACGCTCACCACCAATACGTACGTTAGATACGCCGTCTACCACGGCTAAACGGTCAACAATAAAACGCTGCGCGTAATCAGATAACTGTAACGAGTCCATTGTTTCGCTGTTTAATACAAACCATGCGATTGGGCTTTCATCACTATTTGATTTAGACACTTCTGGCGGGCGTACCTGATCAGGCAAACTATCAAGTGCACGTGCTACCCGTTCGCGTACATCGTTAGATGCAGCGTCTATGTCGCGGTTAATATCAAACTCAATAGTAATGTTTGAGCGCCCATTACGGCTCGAAGAGTTAATACTTTTGATGCCTTCAATACCTGAAATTCGATTTTCTATTATTTGCGTTATTTTGGTTTCTATAATTTCGGCAGAAGCACCTGTGTATTCAGTGCTGATATTTACAATGGGTGTTTCAATATCTGGATATTCACGAAGTGGCAGCATAGTAAACGCAACCAGTCCAAAAGTAAGCAGCAGTAAATTAATTACAATGGCAAAAACGGGGCGTTTAACACTAGTATCTGTAATTTTCACGTATTACCCCTTTACGCTTACTTTACTTCCAGAGCGAATTTTTATTAGCCCCTCAGTAACAATTTGCTCGCCATCGGTTAAGCCTTCGTCTATAGCAACCCAGCCATTATTTCTGCCGGCTACATGTACTTCAACTCGATTAGCTATTCCGTCTTGAATTTGAAAAACAAAGTGTTTGTCTTGCAAAGGGATTACGGCTTTTTCTGGCACCATTAATGCCTGGTTGCTGCTTAGCTCAAGTGCTGTATTTAATAACATACCAGGGCGAAGTAATCCTGATTTATTAGCAAAACTTGCTGTTACTTCAACACTGCGTGTAACCGAATCAATACGCGAGCTAATATGCGTTACCTTGCCGTTAAATGTTTGTCCTGGGTAGGCATCGTTTTGGGTAAGTACTTTCATGCCCATGTTTAATTGTGCTAAATATTTTTCAGGTACTTTAAAGTCAACTTTAATAATACTAATATCATCAAGTGTTGTGATTATTGTTGTATTACTTACGTAGGCACCTATTGATATTTCACGCTTACCTAACAAACCTGAAAACGGAGCACTAATAGTCATCTCGTTTAATTTAGTTTTAGCGCTTTCTAGTTGGGCCTCTGTTGCATCAACCCGCGATAACTGCTCTTCAAGTAACGATTTTGCGGTTGATTGTGAGCGAGAAAGTTCGGTTAGGCGATCTAACTGGCGCTTTTCTTCACGTAAGTTAATGCCAAGCTCTTTAACTGCAATTTGTTCTTGTTGGCTTTGTAGCTGTACTAGTTTTTGTCCTTTACTGACTAAGTCGCCGTCTTTAAAATATATATCTGTGACATAATCGTTTTGCGCGCTTTTTATATAAATAGCTTGGTTTGCACGCGCGCTACCGATAGCTTCTATCATCACAGCATTTTCCTGTGAAGTAACAGTATGAGCTGTTACCTGAGTAGACATTTGTGATGAATCGGCTTGTTCGCCGTGGCTAGCGGGTAGATATAAATAAACGCTAAATATTAGAAGTAACGTAATAATAAATGGAAAAAGTGCTTTACCTGATTGTCTTGAGTACATTGATTTCATACCTGAAAATGAATTGTAAGTATTGTACGAAATAAGACCGGGAAAAGACGGTTATGTGTCTCATAAATTTGTGCGTTAAGCGTAAAAGTAAATAAGATTTATTCATTGTTCCTATTTTGTTGAGGTAAAAGCGGTAATGTATGAAATTTAAAACTACCTGTAACTTATGTATAACAACAAGAAAGGTCATAATCTGGGCCATTATTATGTTTGTTTTTTATATGGTGTTTTACCAATATGGATAAATCTAACAATGTCATTAAGTTTCGAGCACAAGGTGCGCGAAACGCAATTGAGGTGCTCGCTGTAGGTGCTATAGGCTTAGCTTTTATTATGTTATTCAATATACTAAGGCCAGGTGAAATTAGCATCCTTGAAGTGTTTTTAGTTAGTTTGTGCCTTGCTGCTATTTTTATTGGCTTTTTGAAAACCCAAGAGCCATATCATAGTCTTATTTTAAGTGAGTCGGAGCTTGTTTATTGCCATAAGTACGGGGCTTGGTGTATGCCCCATAGTAACTTTCATCACAGTGGTATACCCAAAGTAGAAGATGGCTTTGATTATTTAGAATTAAATGCAGTGGGTGTTAAGGTAAACGACATAGACGAGTTTTTAACAAGCATAGCGCCTAGAATTGCAGGGAAATTATTAATAGAGCAGCGCAACTTATTCATGCAAGTTGTTCAAAAACATTGCAAAAATGGCAATTGCCCATCAGAATGGCTAATAGAAGATACACATTACACATCCCATAAAGGGATAAGCTATACTGGTCTTATAGCCATGTTTGCCAACAGAACTAAGCACCTTCGACTGTTAACCGGTTACGATTTATTATTGCCAGCCAGTGTGTTGGATAGAGATATCTGGACATTTAGTGCTAACTTAAATAAATGGAAGCGCGAGCCTAGTCAGTTTATAGCGTCGCAAATTAATAATTAAGCTGCGACTGTAGGAAAGAAAAATGAGCCAAGACAGAGCCTTTTTAAAAAGTGGTCGAAACACCATAATACATAAAGATAAAAAGCACGATTTAGTGATTGTAAACTCTGAAATCCATCCCAAAATTAAAGTAACGCAACATGGTTTGGAGCCATTTAAAGAAGAGTTACCCAAAAACCGTCGCGACGCAAAAGAGCGTTATTTAGAGATGGTTTATGTAAGTAGCGCTGATATATTTGGCGAAGAAAAACAGTTATTGTTTATTCAAGCGTTAGATGGTCGAGAGTATAAAATTGATTACAGCAAAATAGGCACAAAGCTATTTGTACGCATTCATCAAGACACATATATGTAGCACTTTAATGGCATCTTTATTGCTTATGATTACACTATAGTAATTATTTGACATAATAAGGAGCTGCGTATGAAAGCGTTTGCTTTAATCCCCCTCATTTCTTGTGGTTTGCTGAGTGCGTGTGGAGGCGGTGGCGGTGACAGCGATAATACAGTTGTAGAAACGTCTGTTAATGCTGGAGCCGATTTACAAATTATCGAAAAAACTGAATTTACCATCACAGCACAAGGTTCCCCTGCGGATGGTACGTTTTCATGGCAACAGGTTAGCGGCCCAAGCTTAGAAGGTTTTCCGCTTGATGGCGCAGAGCAAACACTTACAGCCCCTGACGTAAAAACTGATAGTGAAATAATCTTAAGAGTGAGCTATCAAAGTACGGGTAGTAGCGCTGTTAGTGACGATATTTCTATTTCAGTGAGCTCTAATAATCAACTTCCTCTTGCCGTTGTTACCCAAACCTTACCAGAAACACTCCCTTCTGTTTACAATGATACAGTGACTTTGAGCGCCCTTGAGTCGAGCGATCCTGATGATAATGGCCAAATTGATAGTTACTTGTGGCAATTACTATCAGGTCCTGACTTAGATATTGCGAGCTTTAATGAGTCAACGCTAAGTTTTTCTCATCCATTACTTGAAAGTAACGTAAATTTATCTTGGCAGCTAACAGTCACTGATGATGAAGGCGGTGAGGCGAGTACTCAATATTCAATGACACTTAATAAAACAAATGAACTAGTGGATGCAAATGCAGGCGCTGATCAAAATGTCGAAGAGTTTGAAGAAGTAACGCTTGATGCAACGAATAGCGAAACTGTCACCGATACGTATCAGTGTAAATGGCAACAACTTACCGGTAATAGCGAAACATTAAGTAATAGCGACCAATGTACAACGACATTTTTTGCCTCTGATGTAGATACTGAATCCACGTTGAGCTTTGAAGTAACGGTAACCGACTCAAAAGGACGCACCGATATAGATTCTTTATTTGTTGATGTATCACCAAAAGCGCTTGGGCTTATAAATGATAGTGGTGTTGGTGAGTGCTATAACAACACCCAACGAATTAACTGTGAAAGCGATGACTTTCCAGCGCAAGATGCTGAGCTTGGACGCGATAGCTATGCAAACCGCTTAGATAAGGTTGGCAAAGGCAATTTAGCGTTTGACTACACTAAACTTAATCAGTTTGCTGATGAAGTTGGTGATGATAGTAGTGACTTTACCTGTATACGCGATAATGTTACTGGACTTGTATGGGAAGTAAAAAGTGAATCCTCAGGAGTATTACCAAATACAAGTTTGCGTGAGGGGCAAAATCATTACTTTTGGGATGTAGGGAATACTACTTTTACCGATACCAGTACAGCCAATTCAACTTGTCCGGATGATACGAGTTGTGGAGTACAAAGTTATATAAACGAAGTAAATAACTTAGATTTTTGTGGTGGTACAAACTGGCGGTTACCTACTTATACAGAGCTTTTAGGTTTAATTGATTACGGTAAACAAGGGCAAAGCATATTAATTGATGAGGCATTTTTTCCTAATATGCCCAGTGAAAGTGCATTAAGCCATTTACGTTACTGGACCTCACAAACCGCAGCCGATGGTACAAGTTTATCGCAAGCGTACATTATTGATATGAGTGATGGTAACGATCTTGCTTATCCAAAAGAAAATACCGCGTATGTTCGTTTAGTTAGAAGCCGTTAGGAGAAAATAATGAGATTAAAATTACTCTATGCACTAGCAACTATAAGCTTGAGCTTTAATATTGCAGCGGCGCAAACGTGCTACGACGGTGCAGATACCACAACACCGACGGATAGATTTACTATAAATACAGATGGCACAGTGTCTGATACTGAAACAGGCCTTATGTGGCAACGCTGTAGTTATGGGCAAACTTATAATACAGAGACCCAGCTTTGTGAAGGCTCTACACCTTCTCTTACTTGGCAAGAAGCACTACGCGGTGCTAATAATGATACAACCGCAGATTACGATGATTGGCAAATGCCTAACATTAAAGAGCTTGCGAGTATTTTAGAGCACAGTTGTACCGAGCCGAGCATTAATGAAGAGGTGTTTTTTGGTACTAAGCTTCAAAACTATTGGTCAAATACATCGGGTGTGAGCACGATGAGCTCTGCATGGGTTTATCAATTTGATAGTGGGCTTAATAGCTTACACGCCAAAACCAGTAATGTGTATTTGCGGTTAGTTCGTTACGAAGAATAAAGTACATAGTAAGATTAGACAGATGAAAGTGCAGCCTTAAAACCGCTGCATTTTTTTGTTTTACATAAATTTACGTTATTTCAATAATAAAGCGCTTACAACGTTGTCACTTAGCGCGTTTTTTTGCCATTATAGGCCGTGATTTAATTACGAAGGAACATCACGGTGTATTTAAGCTATTTTGGCCTGAATGAAAAACCTTTTTCAATTTCGCCCAACCCTCATTACTTATTTTTAAGTGAACGACATAAAGAAGCCTTAGCACACCTTACCTACGGATTAGGTGAAGACGGTGGTTTTGTATTATTAACAGGCGAAGTGGGTACAGGTAAAACAACAATTACCCGCAGCATGTTAGAGCAGTTACCTGAAAATACTCAAGTAGCGATGATACATAACCCAGCACTTTCAGAGCTAGAGTTATTAGCCAGTATTTGTGATGAGCTCAACATTAGTTACGATGCTAATAATGCAACGCTTAAAAGTCTTACCGATATTATAAAAAAGCATTTAGAGACCAATAATAAATCGGGTGGGCATACCATACTTATAATTGATGAAGCGCAGTTACTTGCGCCTAATGTGCTTGAGCAATTACGCTTGCTGACAAATATAGAAACCGATCATAAAAAATTATTACAAATAGTATTGGTTGGTCAACCTGAGCTACAAGAGCTTTTAAAGCGCAATGAATTAAGGCAACTCGCCCAGAGAATAACAGCTCGTTACCATTTATTACCACTTACGCAAGGCCAAACAGTAGCTTACATAAAGCACCGTTTACATGTTGCAGGATGTGATAAAGGAATTTTTTCGATGGATGCTATGCAAGCTGTTCATCAATTAACCGGTGGTGTGCCACGATTAATGAACTTGGTCTGTGAGCGAGCTTTGGTAGGCACTTTTGCAAAGCAGCAGTTGATAGTTGATAGCGATATAATAAAAAAATCAGCACATGAGTCATTACCCATGGATTTTGTAGCGCCCGTTAATGAGGCTAACAAAGCAACGTCACTAGTACCATATAGCCTTGCATTCGCTGCTTTATTTGCCGTAGGCATTGGGCTTTCATTTATTTTATAGTTAGGTAAGTTATGTCTTATTTATTAGATGCGCTAAAGCAGTCACAGCAATCAGATATGAGTGCTGAGCAATACGACTTACAATCAGAGCAGTTAAAGCAACAGCAAGCACTTAAGCGTTATAAACGATTAGCGCTAGTATTTGGTACAAGCTTAGCTGCTTTTATTGCGGTAGCTGGTGGGTTTACTACGGGTAAGTGGTTTCAAGGTACTACTTTATTAAACATATCGGAGCCCGCTGTAATTAAGGTGGTTGAAAGTGAAAAATCGTCACCTAAAGAAGAAGTTAAAGAGGTAGATGTTGAAGTTGAAAAACAGCAAATATCTAAGTTAGAGCCTGCTAAAGTAGCTCCAACAAATACAGCAACGATTGAAGGACAACTTGTACATGTGCAAACACCTAATGGTGTACAGCAAATGTTATTAACGCCTAATGGGCAATATATTCCTATGCCATCGAGTCAGGGCGGGAATGCAGCAGGTTATAATCAGCAGAGCGTGCAGCAAGTAATGCCAGTTCAAAATTATAATCAGCCAGTATTTAATCCACAAAGTAATTACAATCCAAATAATATGCAGAACGCTTCGGTATTTGGGCAAAGTCAAAATACAGCATCTGCTCAACTAGATATGAGTAAATATAAAGTCCTGGGTAAGCCAATTAATGGTAGCAACCAATCTCAATTGATGAGCGATCCTGAACTTGATGAGGTGCCTACAACACTTAAAAATGCGTTTGCTCAAGCTATACAAGACGTCGAAAAAAATCAAGATTATGAAGTTACCCAAGCATCAAAAACGTCATCACGTGTTGAGCCTGTAGAATTGCTGCCTGATGGTTTGCAATCAATGTTGCCTAGTATTAAATATCAAGCACATATATATTCATCGAGTGCGGATAAGCGTTGGATCAAGCTAAATGGCCGAGAGCTACATGAGGGTGAGAGGATTGGCGCTTTAACTGTAAGAGAGATTACACCTGAACAAAGTGTACTTGATTTTGATGGTTATGAGTTTAGCTTAAAAGCTTTGCAAGATTGGCCAGAGTAAGCGCTTAGTTATTTAATTGAGAGCTCGGTAGAATGTTGAGCTCTCAATATTGCTTAGGATAATATTGAGTTTTTATAAAAGCGTTCTAAATCAATATTATACTCTTTAGGTTTCACCGCTGATTCAAGGGTATCTAGGGTTTTTTTATTAGATAAATCGATATCTTTTATCTCTGTATAGCGACTATGTTTGGCGCTGTAAAATGTTTTAACAATAGGCTTTAGTGGTGTACTTGGGTTACTCTCGGTCACTAAGCCAACTTTTTGACTCGATAACCTAACAAGCGTTCCTACTGGGTGAATACCAATACATTGAATAAACTTATTAAGCAGCACAGGGTCGAAGCTATCTGGGCATCCATCTTTTAGTATTTTAAACGCTTTTATTGGCTCCATGCCTGCCTTGTAAACACGCTCTGCAGTGAGTGCATCATACACATCTACAATTGACGCCATACGTACGTATTGGCTTATTTCGTCACCCTTTTTACCAAATGGGTAGCCTTTACCATCAAGCCTTTCATGATGCATACCTGCAATATCAACAGCGATACCTGTTAAGCCGGACTCTTCTAAAATTTCTTTACTGAAAAGCGAGTGCAATTTCATTATTTTAAATTCTTCATCAGTAAAGCGACCAGGTTTATTGAGTATTTCATCTGGAATTTTTATTTTTCCAATGTCATGTAAAAGTGCGCCTGTAGTCAGCTCAACGATAATGTTTTTTTCTATACTTAAATGCTTAGCGAAGATCCCCATTAGTATCGATACATTAATAGAGTGCTCAAGTAGATAGGCATCTTTTTGGCGCATTTGAGTAAGGCAGGCTAGGGCATCTTGGTTTCTAAAAACAGAGTCCATAAAGCCACTTGCCAGCTCTTTAAATGGCGCAATATCTATATCGCGGCCTGCTTTTATATCTTTAAATGCTTTTATTTGTAGCGTTTTAGCTTCGTCATACAGCTTTTTTGCCTTTCCCATTTCTTGTTCGGCACTGTGTGTTTTTTGCCAAGGGTCGCGCTTTATTTTTGTTGTAGGTGTTGCGATTTGATCTTTTTCGGGGACTGTATCAATGAGGGTTTTATCAGGGTCTATTTCTATTTCTAGAATGCCTGCTTTTATCAGGTTGTTAATACCTGCCTGAGTTTTAACCCAGCCTTGATTTTTAATTTTGATACTACCAGTTTGCTTGGTAACGCTTTGCACAAACATACCAGGCAGTAACTGACCAACAGGAATTATTTTCAAATTTATTACTTCTATTGTTAATCTTTCATTAAGCTAACAAATATATACGTTACTACCTAATAAAAAAGGCACTTTTCAGTGCCTTTTTTATTTTTTATTTAAAAAGCATTAGCTTAATTATTCATCATCTTCAACAAGCGTCATTAGTGATGTGTTACCACCTGATGCTGTTGTATCAATACTGATTGTTTTTTCAGTAATAAGACGTTTAATCAGTGTATCGTAATACTCAGAACTAATTACTGGTAAAATAGCACCTTTACGCTGTGCAAGCTGTTGGCTAAAGTAGCCCAAGCGAGACGAGCGAGCAGCAACTACCGCACCGGCTAAGTGAGGGTGGGCCAAAATAGCTTGTAGCTGGTTAGGTTTAGCTACTTGGAAAACACCTTCAGCAACACCTGTAGAGATAAATTTATCTTTAAAGGCAACGGCTTCATCATAAAACAGCTCAGACGCTACTGTAATTACCGTATTACCAGCGGCAATAGCAGTAATGATAGACAATGCCCAGAAGTTAAATGATGTGCTCTTATCTGCATAGCACACTACGCAACCACGTGCTTCTAGATGAAGTGTATTAGACTCACCCGTTGGCCCAGGCAGGGTAGTAAATTTACGCATGTGCTTTTCAAGGCGGTTAAGCTGTGCACGAGCTTCTGATAATGTTAATGCTAAATCGTCTGCTAAATCGTCGATAATTTCTACCGTCGCAATTTTAGCAAGCAACTGACGTACAGCCGAAACACGGTCGTTTAGTGGTGTTGCGCGCCAGATTTTTTCATCGCGCATTGAGTTCGTCATTAGCTTTTGAACTTGCTCATTCGCACCGCTGTAGTGGTGTAAATCAAGCTCATCTGGCGTCAGGTTAGTCATTTGTACGTTATCTGGTGATGCTTTTTCTTTTACTAAACGTTGTAGGTAGTTAGGGCCACCGGCTTTAGGGCCAGTACCTGATAAACCACGGCCACCAAACGGTTGCACACCAACAATTGCACCAATCATGTTGCGGTTAATGTAAACATTACCTGCACGTGACATCTTAGCAAGGTACTCACAACGCTCTTCAATACGTGAATGAACACCCATTGTCAGACCATAGCCCGTGTTATTTATTTGATCCATCACATCATCAAGTTCATTCGATTTAAAGCGAACAATATGTACACATGGGCCAAACACTTCACGTTTAAGTACTGATAAATCTTTGATTTCGTATAAGCGAGGGGCAAAAAAGTATGCGCCATTTTGAGTGTTATCAGGGATTTTACACTCGTAATGAAGTATAGAATTACCTTTTAAGTACTCAACGTGTTCATTTAAGTTTTTAAGTGCTTTTTCATCAATTACAGGACCAACATCAGTTGAAAGTAATGATGGGTCGCCAATGTGTAACTCAGCTAGAGCACCTTTAAGCATTTCAATAATGCCATCAGCTACGTCATCTTGAATGAATAAAACACGAAGGGCAGAACAACGTTGGCCAGCACTTTGAAAACCAGAGCTGATCACATCGTCAACTACTTGCTCAGGAAGGGCCGTTGAGTCAACAATCATACAGTTTTGGCCACCTGTTTCAGCAATTAACGGTACTTGAATATCGTTACGTGCAGCAAGTGTTTGAGAAATTAATGTGCCTGTTTCAGTAGAACCTGTAAACATAACCGCTTGAATGCGCTCATCAGGAACGATTGTTTTACCTACTTCAGAACCACGAGCAATAACCGGTTGAACAACATGCTCAGGTAAACCAACAGACAGCATTAGTTCAATAGCACGAAGGGCGATTAAACTTGTTTGCTCAGCAGGCTTAGCAATTACAGTGTTACCTGTAACTATCGCAGCAGCAACTTGACCTAAGAAAATTGCAAGCGGGAAGTTCCACGGGCTAATACATAAAATAACGCCTCGGGCTTCAAAACGCTCATCTTTAGATAACTCTTCAGCGCGCGCTGCGTAGTAACGACAAAAATCAACCGCTTCACGTACTTCATCAATACCATCTTGCGCTACTTTACCCGCTTCTTTAATACAGATAGCGACTAGTTCATCATGATGACGCTCTAAAATATCAGCAACGCGGCGCAGTAAATTAGCACGGTCTTTTACAGGTGTTTGTGACCATGATTCAAGTGCAGCTTCAGCGTTAGCCAGTAATACTTTCATCTCTTCGCCAGTTTGCAATTTAACGTGGCCGATGATTTCTTTGTGATTTGCTGGGTTTTTAACAGCCAATGAGCCTTCTGGTACTTGGCTTTGCTCAATTAAGTGTTCGTTAAACCATGTTTCAAGATTCTCTTTGAAAGGGGTAATAACGTTAATATCGGTTAAATCCATGCCTTTAGAATTAGCACGTTCTTCACCGTATAAATCAATCGGCATTCTGATTTGCGTATTGTACTTATTACGCAAGCCTTGCAGTGTTTCTACAGGGTCTGGTAGTAATGATTCAACAGGTTTTGTTGTATCCACAATGGCGTTTACAAATGATGAGTTAGCACCATTTTCTAACAAACGACGAACAAGGTAAGCAAGTAGGTCTTCGTGTTGACCAACGGGTGCATATACACGACATTGAATTTTTTCTTCGTTAACGATTTGGTCGAATAATGATTCACCCATACCGTGCAAACGTTGAAATTCAAAACCTGTGTTGTCGCCTTTCGCTACTTCTAAAATAGTCGCGGCAGTGTAAGCGTTATGTGTAGCAAATTGCGGATAAAGCACGTCGCGCGCTTCAAGCATTTTAATTGCACATGCTTTGTAAGAAACATCGGTTGTTGCTTTACGAGTAAATACAGGGAAATGCTCTAAACCATCTTGTTGTGTGGTTTTGATTTCTGTATCCCAGTATGCGCCTTTAACTAAACGTACCATCATCTTACGACCAACACGGGTTGCAAGGTCTGTTAGCCATTCAATTACAAAAATAGCGCGTTTTTGATACGCTTGAACCGCTAAGCCAAATCCTTGCCAATCACCAAGATCTTCATCACTAAATACTGCTTCAATTACATCTAGAGAAATATCTAAACGGTCAGCTTCTTCAGCATCAACGGTAAAGCCGATATCGTATTTCTTAGCGGCAAGCGCAAGCTCTTTTAACTTTGGTACAATTTCTTCCATCACACGGTCTTTATGAGTGAACTCATAACGTGGATGAATTGCAGAAAGTTTAACTGAAATGCCAGGGCTCTTAATTGGACCACGACCATTGGCCGCTTTACCAATAGAGTGTATAGCGTTCATGTAGCTGTCAAAGTAACGCTTCGCATCTTTCATTGTGCGAGCGCCTTCACCTAGCATATCGTAAGAATATACATAACCTTTTTGCTCTGTATCGGCAGCACGTTCAATTGCTTCGTCAATGGTACGACCCATAACGAATTGCTTACCCATAATTTTCATAGCAAAATTTACAGACTTACGAATAACTGGCTCACCTAAACGACCAATGGTCTTTTTAAGCATACCGAACTGTTGTTCTTTCGTTTTGTCAGTGTAGTTAACCATTTTACCGGTAACTAATAATCCCCAAGAAGACGCGTTTACAAATAAAGAATCGCTACTTCCTAAATGAGAGCTCCAATCACCTTTCGCTAACTTGTCGCGAATCAGTACATCTTGAGTTGCTTTGTCTGGTACACGAAGCAGTGCTTCGGCCAAACACATTAATACAACGCCTTCTTCACTTGAAAGTGAAAATTCATTTAAAAGCGCATCAACACCGCCTTGCCCATCTTGCTCTTTACGAATGTTTAAAACAATCTGGCGGGCTCTTTCCCAGGCACGACTTCGTGCTTTTACGCCTACTTCTGCAAGCGGTAAAATATGATCAATAACCGCATTTTCATCTATGCGGTAGAAGTCACGGATTCTTTGTCTAATAGGACAAATCGTTGTTAAATCGCCGTTGAATAACATAAGCAACCCTCAGGAGTGTTAAGAATTAAAGTAAAATTAATTACCAATAAATTACCAGTGATATTGTGAGTGCATTCTAATTAAATTTCAGCAGAATATGCTGGTTAAATTTCGCGTTTTACGATAATTTACAGGGCATAAATTTAACTTATCCGCATAAAATTCTGTTATGACAATTCCAAATAGATTACGCATGCTAGATCGTATTGATTTAGCCATACTAGACGTTCTACAAAAGAACGGCAGAATTTCAAATGTTAACCTCGCAAAACAGGTTAATTTGAGTGCAAGCCCGTGTCTTGATCGTGTAAAACGATTAGAGCAAGAAGGCTATATCGAAGGCTATTACGCTAAGCTTAGCGAAGCTAAACTTAATCAGAGCTTAGTAGCGCACGTTCAAGTGTCGCTTGTTGCTTCAAATACAGCTGTATTTAAGGTATTTAGAGAGCATATACTAAGAATACAACAAGTCGTTGAATGTGACATGGTGGCAGGCGGTTATGATTACTTATTAAAAATCCGCGTTTCTAATATGGAAGAATATAGACAAGTTCTTGGCGACTTAGTCGATATTCCAGGCGTGGGCACTCATCATACTTATATGGTGATCGAAAAGATTAAAAAAGACGAAGGGCTGCTAATCGACGTTTAAACTTTTCTCAAGTAACAAAAAACCGCCAAGTGCGGTTTTTATTTCAATATATAAAGGCTATACCAAATAGTGAGTACATCACCTTATACATAATTTATTTCGACCTTCCGACTTCGCTCTATATAAAGCCGTATCAGCCGCGCATATTAATGCCTCAGATGTTCTGTATTGATTATCGTATTCGCAGGCTAAACCCTGGCTTACACTTATCTTTACATTCGCTGGCAAACCAATATCTCTAAAATTAATGTTGAGTATTTTTTCTTGAATACGTTTTGCGATCATTTCTGCATTTGAGACATGTGAGCGAGGTAATACAACAGCAAACTCCTCACCACCATAGCGTGCTACTAAACTATCTTTTGAGGGGAGGCAGTCTTCAATTGTTTGCGCTACTTTTTGCAAACATTTATCACCCTTTACATGACCAAAATTATCGTTAAACAGTTTAAAAAAATCAATATCGATCAAGATAAAACTCAAAGGCTGTTTGTCTACTATGCATTCTTGCCAATTTTTAATAATCGCTTTTTCTAAAGTGCAGCGATTAGCGATACCTGTAAGGTGATCTATTTTGGCTATGTTTTCGAGTACTTTATACTTTTTAACATGCCTAGAAATATCATGCATAATACAAATAAATAGAGGGATATTGTTTGTGGTTGATGCGGGTATACAAGAAATTGAGAGCTCTATATCTAAACAGTTACCATTGTTTTTTATTATTTTAACTTCTTTGGGGCCATGATTGAGTGGTGTTTGATAGTTGTTTTTCCAACTTTCAAACATGTAAGCATAGTCATCGCGATACTGTTCTTGTAAACAATCTTGCCATTTTTTACCTATTAATGAATCAGACGTAACATTAAAAAAACGAGCCGCAACGGGATTTACTGATTCAAACACCCCATCTGCATTAACAATAAAAATAGCATCGGCCATGACATTAGTGACATTAATAATTGCGCTTATTTTTTCATTGTTAACGGTATTAGAAATGCTACTGATTAATGCAGATACAGCATTTTCGGTGTTATTTGCTCTGCTATTTTCATTATTGTTAGACATGGTGTTGCTCATTTTTATTGTTAATGAAACTTTATGTCTAGGAGTTTATTTAATTTATGGGTTTTAAACCTTTCGGTAATCTTCTGATTTAAGTTATTGTTATTTAATGTTTATTTAGGGGCGTTTTTAAAAAATTGCACCGCAATTAATAGGCCTGTGCAATTTAAAAAGAAGCGTTGCTAATTAGAGTTCTTTTTCATTCTTAACTTGAGGATCGGCGCTTTCATATTTTTTGCCATTACACTCAACGTTAAAGATTAAGCATACAGATCCATTATTTTCGTCTGTGTCGGTAATGATAATTGTGTGGCCGTTATCACTTACTTTATAGCTGAAGTCTTGGGCGCATGGTTTTTGTGTGTCGATATCGGTGATAGTAGCGCCAGTAAATACGAAACCATTTTGAATTGTGGCGTCGTCTAAATTGTAGTTACCAGCGGTTTCGGTTCTTACAACACCACCGCCAGTAGCGGGTTCGCCATTTTTTGTATAACTAAAAATAGCTTCACCGTTGTTAAGTTTAATATTTACTTGAAAGTCGACATTTTCTAGGGTGTTATTCATATCATTTCCTTTATGAGTAATTATAGTTGGAAGTTCGTAATGCCTAATTTAACTAGGCTTGCTTTTATTTCTGATATCTCGTCTTCTCTGTTTAAACAGGTATAAGCTTGTACTAGTGGGTATGTTATTTTTACGCTCTGACTTATTTTTGCAGCTTCAGAAATAGCTTTGATAGCACTTAAGCAAAATTGCTCTCGCTGTTTATTAGTTGTAGCTAAGTTTGCTTTGATTAAGTTTATTCTTGTATGTACTAAGTAATCACCAGTTCTAGTTAGGTTGGCTAATTGATGTGTGTAGTTTTCATTATTCTCAAGCTCAGTTAATAACTCCTGCGCTTTGAGTGGTGACTGTCTATTTATAAAATATTGAATCAGTGTAATTTGTGTATTAATAGTGCTGGTATTTTTAAAATTTTGAGATTTTAAAAAATTAATTATTTTTTCAATTGTTGAGTCAGTAGCTTCATCAGTAGATAGCATTAGTGAATGTGCTAAAGAGCGATAATACATAAGCTGAAATTTATTGTTCTTTGGATCTTGTACTAAAGCTTCATTGATAACTTGATTAGCCAAGCTGGCTTTTTTATGAGCCATCCGTTTATCACTCAAATAGCTCAGTAAATAACTTTGTTGCATATATAGGTTTGCTGACGTGTAAAAAAGGCTTGCATCACGAGGGTAGTTAGCAATCAATTTTGTGATTACCTCAACTGCACCTTCCAATATATTAACTGCTTCATTAAAGTTACTTAGCTTCTCTTCTGTTTTTGCAAGCCAACTAATCGTATCGGATTTATCTCGAAGTAAATTTTTGTTATTCGGTTTTAGTTCAAGCGCTTTATTTTTAAGTAAAAGCGACTCTGTAAAGTTCTTTTTTGCAGCGCTGTAGTGAGACTTTTCTATGTATAAAGAACCTAAAGAATTAGATGAATACGACAATTCCATAATGGAGTTAAAATCATTGGCTGCCAGCGCATACATTTTTTTACTGTAAGCGTGGTATTTTTTAAACATTTGCTCAGTAGCTTGATGATCATTTTGATCATAAGCTAATTGACCGAGCCAAAAGGCATTGGCACCTGCAAGCGTGAGTAGCTCTAAGTTGTTAGGCTGTATTTTTAATAATGCCTCAAGGCGGGTGCGGGCGTTTTCAAAGGCGGTAAAGGCTTCATCGGTTTTACCTCGGGAATAAGCTACTTCACCCATTGCCTCGAGGGTTTGTGCGTACTGAAAACGGTTGTTAAATTGTGCTTTATTATCGCTAAAGCTAAAAAGTGAACTTGAATCGTCAGTTTGATCAGTAAAATACTCAAGTGCTTTATTACTAATACCATCAAGTAAGTCCATGCGTTCAACGCTACGTAATTTATCGGCAAAGTCACCCACCATAAACCCTAGTAAGCTTTCGGCCTCAAGCTGTTTTTTTTGCGCATGTTGCTGGGCCTTAAAACTAGTAAAGCTCATTAATAACGCGGTAAATGTAAGTAAGCACAATAAAGCAACGGTCACTCGTTTTATTCTTATTTTTGCTTTTGTTTTTTTAATTGAGATTTTGATAAGAGCGTGCTCGTTATCATCTAATTTAAATAGTTTATCGTTAAGTAATAGCTGCGCTTCTTGTAGCGGTTTACCTGGCGCTAATAGGTAAGCACTACTTTTACCTTCGTCTATCCAATTTTGCGTTTGGTGCTGCAAGCGACTTTTTATTGCTAAGGCATCTTTATGGTCATTAATCCATTGTTTTGCTCGCGGCCATTGACGTAATAATGCCTCGTGAGCAAGGCTAAAACAGGCTTCTTCGTTTTGAAGGTGCGATACAAATAAACGGCTATCGACCATGGCTTGCACAAGCTCTTTTTGGCTTGTGTTCGTTAATGTTTGCCAGCGGGCAGCGCGGCTCGTAATGGTTTTACCATCTGGATTTAAAGTGATCAGTTGTGATAACACGTTTTTTAGTTGCTGTTGTTGCTCGTTGCTGAGGTCAATAAATATATCTTCTGCTTTTTTGCCTATGGCGCCCTCAATACCACCGAGTTTTGTGTAAACACTGTGTAGTAGCTCGTTATTATCACTGCGCTGTAAATACAGCTCTTGCAATGTGTATTGCAGCATGGGCAGTGCATCGGGGTTATTGGCTGTATCGGCACAAAGTATTTCATCCAGTGGTGTTTGGGTTTGTGGGTCATTCGAGAACGTTAAATTAGCGGTTAACGCTGGTAGGCGAATAATTTGTTGAAGCTCTTGGCGGTTTGGCGGTGTTAAATCGTAGTGCGCGCCATGGGCTTTGCCTGCCATTAGGCTGGGTTGTTCAACTACTAAAGGATAAAAGTCGTTACGACACGCACTAAATACAATCACTGTTTTAGAGGTTGCTAAGCGCTCAATAACCGATAAAAAATGGCTGCGTGTTTCGCTACTAAATATAGGCGAAGAAAGCAGTACTTCTAAGCGATCAATAAATAAAAATAACTGTGGTGTTTTAAGTTGTGTAGAGGCTTTGCTAAGTGCAACTTGTATGGCGTTAATTACGCCATCGATTGCCAATTCTAGCTGTTCTGCAAGTGTTTGAGCGCTTAATCCTTCAAACACAGGCTGGGCGTTTATATCCCAATCAAGCAGTACGGAAGCTAAATCTAGAAAAAGTCTATTTTTATGAACATCTGCAAAGTCGAGTTGACTATAAGAAACAACTCCAATGCCATTATAGCCTCGCTCATCAAGTAACTTAGGCAATATACCCGCATTAACAAGTGATGATTTACCCGTGCCACTAGGACCGAGTATTAAGCAAAATGCACGACCAAATTTAACTTGGCTCGATATTCTATTGAGTAACGTTTCTATAGATTGATTGCGGCCAAAGAATAGGTGTGTATCGCTTGGGTTGTAGGCGCTTAATCCTAAAAAAGGAGAGCCACCTTGCCATGTGTTTTCAGTTGTTTTTATGTCTTCAGCTAGAGGAAACTCAAGCTTTGCAATAACGCGGTAACCACGCTTTCGAATAGTTTCTATGTAGGTGGGCTCATTTGCTTTATCACCAAGGGCTTTTCGTAACTGCGTAATTATTTTATGCAGCGGGTTATCGCCTATCTCAACATTTTTCCAGCATTGATCTAATAGCTCGTCACTCGTAACAATTTCGCCTTTTTGTAAGCACAGATGGACTAATACATCCATGGCTTTTGGTTCTAACTGTTTAGTTTTTTCTGCACGCTGAAGAGTATTTGACTGGGGATTGACTTGCCAATCACCTAAATAAAAAGGGCTGCGATTCATAATGGCTCATTATTGTTATTATGTAATTAAAGCGAGTGATTTGCCGACTTTTTTAACCAAGTCTTTATATTACAGATAAAATAACAAACAGATAAAGCGTTTTTACGCAGTAAAAGTGGTTTATTGATGTGGGTAATTCAATATTGAGTTACCCACTGAGTTTTATGACTCTATATCGCTTTTATTTATGGTAACTACGCGTTGAGGGAATGGGATTTCAATATCAGCATTATTAATTGCTTTATAAACACCACCGTTAATAGCCAGCTTAGTTTCGATAATTTTAGTTGTAGGTACCCAATACCTATAACTAATAGTTACGCCGCTATCAGCAAAGCGTTCAATACCCACTTGTGATAATGGATTTTGCGCGACTAATTCATGGGCTTTAAGTACGTCTTCAATAAGGCTAATCGCGTTATCAGAGCAAGCACTATAAGCTATGTCTATTTCACCTTTGACCAATGAGTAACTAAATGAGTTATGAAGTATTTCACCTACTATGTGCTTATTTGGAATGGTAATTTCTACTTTTTCTTCATTAATTAAAATGGTGTAGCCAAGTTCAATCGTTTTAACTTGGCCGCTTACATTTTTAACTTCGATAGTATCACCAACAACAAAAGGTCGAGTGGCTATAATGGCAAGGCCTGCACCATAGTTAGAAAGCATGCCTTGCAGTGCTAAACCTGCACCTAAAGATGCTGCACCAATGGCCGCTACAAATGGCGTAACGCTAATACCTATTTTGCCAAGTGCAATAATTATAACCATTACAATTAGCAGTACTTTTACCACGCTACTGACAAAGTTAGTGAGCGTAATATCAACGTTATGGCGGGTCATTAACGCGGCTACAAATTTGGCAAGCTTTTGTGCTATCCACAAACCAATGAGGACGATAAAAATAGCGCCAACAATTTGCATACTGTAGGTAACCATATACTCAGTAAGCATGGTGTAATATTTTTCAAACTGTTCGATTTCAGAACTGATCATAAAGCGCTCTATGTTAGGGCTATGTTGTATTTTTCCAACTATAGCAAAATGTTGACTAAAAATGGATATAACAGCGGCACTATAATTGCTGTTAATAAAGCACTTAGCGCCATTGCAACTGAGGAGTAAGCGCCTACTTTTGGATGCTCAGCAATAGCAGCAGCAGTTCCAATTGCATGACAAGCTGTGCCCATTGCAACACCTTGAGATTCGTGATTAAAAATATTAATGAGTTTAAAAAGCATAAAGCCAAATAAAGCGCCTAGTAAACCAATAAAAATAACTAAAGCCGCAGCAAGAGAGCTAATACCGCCTAATGAGTCGGTAACAATTAAAGATATTGGGGTTGTAACACTGAGAGCGGCAACAGATGCACTTAGCTGCGCAGGCGCATTAAATAGTATGCTTAGTAAAAATGCTACCACGGTTGCATTAACAATCCCTAAACTACATGTTGCGACTATGAGTAATAGGTTTTTTCGTACGTGTGTAAACTGTTGATATAGCGGAAGTGCTAAAGCCACAATCGCGGGCTCTAATAACCAGCTTAGTAATTTGCTGTGCGAGGCAAATTGCGTATAAGGCAAATTTAGGTTAATTAGTAATAAAGCGATAATACTAATACTTAAAAATACGGGGTTAGTGAGCGATTTAAATACGCTGTTTTTTATACTTTGGTTTACGGCCCTTAGTGCTAAAAATAATACAATAATAAAAGGAATACTTAGCCACCATAAATTAGGCTGTAGCTCTGATATTGTAGAAAAAGTAAAATTATTCATTATTTTCTTTTCCCTTAAAGTACGCAATTACACTGCTAACAAGCAACAAGGTAGTTATAGGGACTAGCACCACAACTGAGACTAAAAATGCCCAGTGTGATTTTATAAGGCCGAGGTGTTCAATAAATCCCACGCCCGCAGGAATGAAAAATATAGGCATAATATTTAAAATAGGGGAGGCGCATGGTTTTACGTGTTGCTCTTTTACAATACTAGATAAGAGTAAAACTAATAGAATAACCATCGCAAGTAATGGTGCAGGAAAGCTTCCACCAATAAAATGCATAATGAGTTTAGCTAAGGCCAAACATAGTAAAATAATAGCGCTACTGAGCAGATATTTCATCAAAGTGGCTCACAGAAAAGATAAGAGCTTAACTTTAACAAATCAAACTCTATTATGCATTGTGCAATAGTCTACCAGTGCTTTGTATTTGCGTAGGTTATATCCGCTTTTCCTTTTGCTTTAGCAATTGCTTTTTTAGTGTTTGGGTTTAGCAATAAGCGGATTTGGCTGAAGGTTTCTTTAGCGAGTATTTTTCGTTGGTTTGGTTTGTAGCTAAGTTGTGTAACACGTTTAATAGCAGCAAGCGTATCTGGTGAACGCTCAAGTAATGTATCGAGCATGTTTTGCGTTGCTTGCTGAGTATCATCGGTAAGTTTAGTAACCAAACCTAGCTCATTTGCTTGTTGTGCAGTGATTGGGTTTGCGTGGCTTGCAAGCCAAAGTGCTTGGTCGCGCTTAACTAAACCGCTCATCATTACATTTGCTCCCATATCGGGGCACAATCCCCAACGCGCTTCCATAATGGCAAGTTTGGCATCAATATTAACAACTCTGTAATCTGCCCCCAACGCTATTTGCAAACCCCCCCCTAAACAGTTGCCATCAATTTGTGCAATAACGGGCACACTCAGTGACTGCCAGCCTAATACTACTTTTTGCGCTAAATTTTGATTGCCAGGTAACCATTTAAGCAATAATTTCACTATGTTCATTGGTGTAGCCATTACTGCAGATATATCAAGGCCTGCACAAAAATGCTCGCCATCGCCTTTTATTACCACAGCACGAATACTGCGATCTCTTTTTATATTTTTAATGGCTTTGTTTAGCTCTACAAACATTTCAAAGCTTAATGCATTTTGTTTTTTTGCTCTGCTAAGCGTGACAGTTGCAATGCCATTTTGTTTTTCTAGTTTTATCATTACACACTCCTCTGACCTGTTGCTTGAGCTTATGTTGTTATAGGAATTAAGTAAAGTGACGGTATTTCTTAAATAAATGGAATTTATTTCTAAAGCTGTAGTCTTAATAAATTGGTTTTAGATGAGAAAAAGCTAAATAATTAGAACTTGAGATAATAAAATTCTTCACGTTGTTATTTTAAGCTTAAATTATAAAAAGTAACCTTTATATTCAATAGGTTAGATGAATTGTTGTTTGTTGTTTTAGTTGTATGCTGAATAAAGCATGACTCGGTTACAAAAAAGTCAGTGTTTTAGGCTTTTTTTTATCAAAATGATGATGAGATTTGATAATATAGTCCAACTTAAAAGCTTAAGGTTAAGCACATATGTCGGGTCCACGTTTATATACGGTAGAAGAAGCAACTCACCAAGCTTATGATATTTTTTTAGAGTTAGCGCCAAATAACTTGAGTGAAAAAGATGTTGAAGACTTTAATGAGTTTAGAGAAGACCTAGGCTTCATTGAAGAAGACGAGCCAGATGATCAGTGGCAAGACTTTGTAGCCCTTGAAATAGAGCCAGAGCACTTTATTCAGGTGTTGGTTGGTTTAGAATTTGAAAATGATGATGTTTTGTTTGCTAAAATTTTGATTAGTCGTGATAAAGATGCTCCGTTTTGTCATATTTTATGGAAAGAAACTGAATAAGCAATACTGCTTATTTTTATAATTGTGTGCAGAGAGAGTGTTGTGCGTAAGTATTTATTTTTAATTTTTTTAATAATTAGCTGCCCAAGTTGGGCCGTTGATCCATTTGAAGATTTTCATGAATATGGCAAGCTCTCTGATGAAGAAATTCATGAGTTACACAAAGGTGAAATGTTTTACGGCGATACCGAATTTGGCTTTATTCTAAGCAAAGGTAACACCAATTCGACCAGTTTTAAGCTCAAAGGTAATTTATATCAAGACTTTGAAAAGTGGCGTAACCAATTCAAAATAGACTCTCTTTATAAGCGCGATGAGAACGACGAAAGCGGTGGCACTGATGTGACAGCTAATCGTATTTTTGTATCAGCGCAAGGTAACTATAAAGTAGGTGTTAAAAACTCTTCATTTTTTATTTACGGCGATTACGAAGAAGATGAGTTTAGTGGACTTGATTTTAAAAGTACGGTGGCGACAGGCTACGGTGCGCGTGTATATCAAGGCTCTAAAAACAAAGTAGATATTGATATAGGACCTGGTTTATATCGTTCAGTAGCTGATGAAGATTCGGATGTGAGCGAAGATGAAATCAATAAAACCGGTTATTTAGTACGTGTTGCAATGCAGTGGGAACGTTTGGTTTCTAAGCGTACTCGTTTTAATCAAGATGTGAGTATAGAGCAGTCGCTTTCAGGTCTTAATTCTCGCTTAAAATCGGAAACCGCACTGATAAGCCAAGTGATTGGCGCGGTATCACTCAAATTTACCTATATGTATCGTTATAATTCAAAACCCGAAGATGATAAACTCAAGTTTGACTCAGAGCTGAGTGCTACATTGGTGTACAGCTTTTAAGTATTTATTTAATTTAGAGAATATTATGTATCAGCATAAACAGTATGCGGTGTTTATCTTTTTTGTATTAGCGTGGATAGGCAGTTTTGTAGCGCTTGCATGGAACTTGTTAGGCGCTGATGGACCTTTAATGATATTTACTGGGGTTTTAGTGCTGGTGGGCTTTTTGTTCCATGGTCTAACAGTAAAAGTAGATGATAAAAAAATTAGCTGGGCGTTTGGCCCAGGCGTTGCAGGGCAAAGCATTGAGCTTGGCGAAGTAGTAGAAGCTAAGGCAGTTCAAAACTCTTACAGACATGGTATTGGTATGCGAATTACTCACGATGGTTGGGTGTATACAGTATCTGGCTTTAGTGCAATACAGCTAACGCTTAAAGATGGCACTTTGTATCGAGTTGGCACAAACGATCAAAAAGGTTTACTAGCCGCTTTAAAAGAAAAGAATGTATCAATCGCGCTGCCTAGTAAGGCAAAAACTGAAACAGTTAAGCGCAACAATATGATATAAAAAAAGCGCCTTAGGCGCTTTTTTTAATTGGTATAACAGTGTATTAGTGGTCGTGACCACACCCACCTTCACCATGTACATGACCATGAGTAAGTTCTTCTTCGGTTGCATCACGTACTTCTAGTATTTCCACATCAAAGTTAAGTGTTATGCCTGCAAGTGGGTTATTACCATCTACAATAACTTCTTCATCTTGGATATCGATGATCATTACTGATTGGTCACCATCGTCTGTTGATGCACGAAATTGCATGCCGACTTCAATTTCCATACCTTCAAACATCGACTTAGGTACAGCTTGCATTAGGTTATCGTGGCGTTCGCCATAACCTTCATCAGGTTCAACTTTTACGCTAAGTGTGTCGCCTGGTTGTTTGCCTTGCAAAGCATTTTCTAGGCCTGAAATTAAGTAGCCTGTGCCAATGATAAAGTGTAGTGGCTCACCACCGAACGAATTATCAATGCTATTGCCATCATTATCCATTACCGAATAATGCATTTTTACCACTTTGTTTGCCGCAACGATCATAGTCATTCCTATTTATTCATCTTCAAGAGAGTAGGGTAGAGGCAGAATGCTTAGCTCCACCTGAGGTGTGTGTTTTGCACGAAGTACCTGAGTTACATCAGTATCGTTTGGCAACACAACAAGGCCGGTTAATTTTTTTGTTTGTTCATTAAAGCTTTGTGCAATAAGTTTACCCGCACGGCGCCAGTTTTCGCCTAATTGGGTTTCCAAGTCAGGCTCTGAAAGTATCCCTTCGCTTTGACCTGAGACTATATACATTGCACGCTTATTTTTACCTAGGTACTTCATGCGAGCCACAGTTTCTTGACCGGTATAACACCCTTTTTTAAAGCTTATACCGCCAATAGCATGTAGGTTTACCATTTGAGGAACATACTCGCCAATTGCATCTGCACTTAACTGAGGTTCACCTGCAAGCATAGATGCTTGTTGCCAAGGAGCTTCGTTATCAAGTGTAGATACGTCATCAGGCATACTAAACTGACTATCAACCATTAATAAAACACGGTTATCAGCTAATTTTAGTGCTTTCCCGTTTTCAAAGTCACACGCGCTCGCATCACCTTCAAAGTTAATATCAAGTTGTGCGAGTACATCCGATAAATCATCACCAATGAGACCAATTAATCGCTTTGTGCATGCACTAATGTCAACTTTTGCAAATACGGCATACTTTTTTAGCTCAGCTAACGATTTTTCTACTTCGTTTTCGCTGCCTGTAAGGTAGTAGCTGTCTTGATAAGAAAATAATTTAAATACGCCCCAAAGTTTACCTTTAGCGCTGCAATGGCCAGCCCACAAATAATTACTGCTGGTTAATTTATTTAGATCTTGAGTGATTTGCCCGTGTAAATAAGATAATTTATCAGCGCCTGAGAGGCTAATAAGTTGATGAGATAACGGACATGCATAAACGCTCGACATAAAAACCTTCTTTGCAATAGAAATGAAGTGACATAATAACGCAGTTGTTACGTATGGTACAGACAAGCGCTTATTGGTGCGGGTTTATTGTTTAATAAGAGATTAATAGCTGCTAAATAGGCTTGTGTTTGTTAAACTTAAGTCAATTAAGTATGAGGTTTAAAATGGTTGAAATTCATAGTAAAGCACGTATTCGTTGGGCCTGTCGTCGTGGCATGTTAGAGCTAGATGTTTTGTTTATGCCGTTTGTAGAAGAAGCATACGACTCTTTAAACGCAGAGCAGCAAGCTATCTTTCAGCGCTTGCTCACAGAAGAAGATCCTGATTTATTTGCATGGTTTATGGGCCATCAAGAATGTAAAGATGAGCAACTAAATAGCATGGTTCAGCTTATCTTAGACCGAGTTCGTGTATAGGTTTACGGTTACAAATAATAAAGCTGACCACAAACCTATTGTGGTCTTTTTTTGTATGCTCGGTTTAATATTATGCCTATTTTTAAGTTCAGTATTAGCCATTATTTTTTGCTTAGTAATGAATGTGACCGCTGGTTTTGTAGTTTGGCAAAAAGTGTTAGCGATTCATCCAACCGATGGCGTTATAATATTAGAGCCTAAGCTATTTAGGTTTGAGGGCGAGGGCTTAAAAATTCAGGGTGAAATTAGTAAAAAAAGCCGTTTTTATGGCAATAATATATGGCTACATATTAAAGGTTTTAGTAACAACCATTGGCTTATAATTTCAGCCAATGGTGTTAATGAACAAAGTTATGCGCGTTTAAAACGTGCTACTTTAAGCGCGGTTAATTGCGTTTTGGAGTCAAAATAGTCGGAGTTGGATTTTCATTTTGTTCAGGGTAATCAATAGTATAATGTAGGCCTCTGCTTTCTTTTCGCTCCATTGCACTTCTGATAATGAGTTCTGACACTTGTACTAAGTTACGAAGCTCAAGCAAGTTATTACTTACTCTAAAGTTTGCATAATAATCGTGTATTTCTTGCTGTAGCAACTCAACTCTATGCAGTGCACGTTCTAAGCGTTTAGTAGAGCGTACAATACCTACATAATCCCACATAAATAAACGTAGTTCATGCCAGTTATGGGTAATAACTATTTCTTCATCAGAGTTACTAACACGGCTTTCATCCCAATGAGGTAGAGCCATTGGCTCTGGTGCTTGTTCAATTTTACTTAAAATATCTTTAGCTGCGGCGTGGGCAAACACAATACATTCTAATAGAGAATTACTTGCCATACGGTTTGCACCATGTAGGCCTGTGTAAGCGACTTCGCCAACTGCATATAAGTTATCGAGATCAGTTTTACCGTTAAAGTCGGTCATTACGCCACCACAAGTGTAATGCGCAGCAGGTACAACTGGGATTGCTTCTTTTGTTATATCAAGCCCTACACTTAGGCATTTTGCGTAAATAGTAGGAAAGTGCTCAATAATAAAGTCTTTATCTTTGTGGCTAATATCTAAATAAACACAATTAGCACCTAAACGCTTCATTTCAAAATCGATTGCGCGTGCCACTATATCGCGTGGAGCGAGTTCTTCACGGCTGTCAAAGTCTTTCATAAAACGAGTACCATCAGGTCGTTTTAAATAAGCCCCTTCACCGCGCATAGCTTCTGTAATTAAAAAGTTTTGTAGCTCTGGATGATAAAGGCTTGTTGGATGAAATTGATTAAACTCCATATTGGCAACTTTACAGCCCGCGCGCCATGCCATTGCAATGCCATCACCACTTGATACATCCGGGTTAGATGTATACAAATACACTTTGCTTGCGCCACCAGTGGCAAGGGCAACAAATTTAGCTGAAATGGTTTCTACCTTTTTAGCTTTTTTGTTCCACACATACATACCTTCAATGTGTGAGCCTGTTTTTCCGGCGCTTTTATCTGTAATTAAATCAATGGCATTGTATTGCTCTAGGAGCGTTATGTTCTTATGAATTTTAACTTGGCTAATAAGTGTGGTTTGCACCGCTTTACCAGTAGCATCGGCTGCATGCAAAATACGACGATGGCTGTGACCGCCTTCACGTGTTAAATGAAAACGCTCTTTTCCTTTGCTATCAAACTCCATATCAAAGGGAACACCTTGATCGATTAACCACTGTAGGCAATCGTGAGCATTGCTGGCAGTATAATGAACAGCGTCTCTGTCGCATAAACCGCCGCCCGCATCGAGAGTATCTTCAACATGAGATTCTATGCTGTCGTTTTGTTTATCAAATACAGCAGCTATACCACCTTGAGCATATAAAGTAGAACCTTCTGTAAGCGCTCCTTTACTGATCACGGTAACGTTACAATAATTAGCGAGAGATAATGCAAGTGATAAGCCTGCTGCGCCGCTACCTATAATAGCGACATCTGCAATGTGATGTTTATTTTGGTTCATGTCAGAGGTACTTTGCGGTTACAATGCCCATATAGAGCAATATTTGTTTTTAATATCTGTAGTTGTACCATATTTGTCATACTACTACGTAGTGATTTTAAAGGCTTAGCGCCGTTATTTATCATCTATTTTATAAAAAAATAATATTAAGCAGAACTTTCTATTCATAAAGAGGTCAGAGTATTTGTGAACAATGACGACAATATGAATAACAAGCAAAAATCAGACATAGGAGTACCGGCTCGAATGAGCGAGCAGGAATTAGATTTAGTGCTAGTAAAAAGGGTCCAGCAAGGAGATAAAAACGCCTTCAACCTATTAGTAAAGAAGTATCAAAACAAAATTGCAGGTTTGATCTCACGTTATGTATCAAACCAAGGCGATATTGCTGATGTAGCACAAGAGGCTTTTATTAAAGCTTACCGTGCACTTCCTAACTTTAGAGGTGACAGCGCCTTTTACACGTGGTTATACCGTATTGCCGTTAATTGTGCTAAAAATTACTTAGTAGCCCAGGGGCGTAAGCCGCCAGCAAATGATATAGACGCCGAAGATGCCGAGTTTTATGATTGTGCAGATTCAATGCGATCTAATGCATCTCCTGAAAACCTACTTTTAAGCGAAGAAGTACGCGCTGTTATTTTTAATACGATTGATAGTTTGCCTGAAGATCTTAAAACCGCAATCACCCTTAGAGAAATTGAAGGGATGAGCTATGAAGAAATAGCAGTGGTAATGGATTGCCCGGTCGGGACTGTGCGTTCGCGTATATTTCGTGCCCGTGAAGCAATAGATAACAAATTAAACCCATTAATAGGCGAGTCTTAGTATGACAAAAGCACACCTTAACAAGTTAGATAACGAAGCGTTATCGGCATTACTTGATGGCGAGCAACATCTGACTGATGCAAAAATTGCAGAGCAAGATGTAACTACGTTTGGCCGTTATGCGTTAATTGGTGATGCGATGCGTGCTCAAAAAAATAATAACGACATACATATTGATATTAGCGATCGCGTTGCATTAGCACTAAAAAGCGAGCCTGTTTATGCTGACTTTAGTCAGTCAAAAACACAGCCTCAAGCAATCACTGAAACGGTACAAGATAATGTAGTGGCTTTTAATTGGCGCAAACCAGTTGCCCAACTAGCAATTGCGGCAAGTGTGGCAATGTTTGCTATTGTAGGCGTTAATACGTTACCTCAAAGTAACAACGAGCAACAAAGCGAAATTCCATTACTACAAACCACACCGCTGACAGGTATGGCATCGCCAGTAAGTTACTCATCTGAGCCTGCGCTTGAAAATGCAGAGCAAGGTTTACGTGAATTACAGCAACAACGTATTGGTGCATTAGTTCTTGAGCATCAACGCCAAGCACGAGTTGCGAATTCTTTAGAAACAGCGCAAACTAATACCAAAGCGTCTGAGGAAAAAAACTAATTAAATGAAAGTAATCACTTTTGTTCTGTCGTTGGTAGTAAGCTTTAATGCATTTGCCAACGACACAAATCCTGCCAAAGATTTATTACTAAAAATGGCTAATGCCGTTCACACCCGTAATTTTGACGCTTCGTTTGTGGTTGTCAAAGGTAAAACAATGGAACCCTACCGATGGGTGCATGCTTTACAAGGTGACACAGAACTTGAGCATTTAAGTTTACTTAACGGTGCTGGGCTTGAAATGGTCCGTATTGACAACCAAGTTACTTATTTTGAACCTCAGTCAGAACCATATTCCCTAAAAACAGATTCAATAGCTGGTCCAATCCCTGAAGTACTTTTTAAAGATATAGATCGCTTAAGCGCGCACTATGATTTTGTACTAGGTGGTAAAGGTCGTATTGCAGGGCGTGCTGCACAACTAGTTCGCATAGAATCTAAAGACGAGTATAAATATAATTATTGGATTTGGCTGGATATGGAATCGTCGTTGTTACTAAAAGCCGCTTACGTTAACCACGAAGGTGAAGCTTTAGAGCAGTTACAGCTTACTCATATTAGTGTGACAGAGCAGCCAGCAGGTATGTTACTTGAAGTGCTCAATCGAAACTTTCCAACGCCGTTACCAAACGATGCACTTGTAAATGAAGATAGTACTGCTACTAATTGGCAAATCAGTTGGTTACCAGATGGCTTTGAATTACTAAAATCAGACAGACATAAGCTCGATTTAAATAACGAATTAACAGACTATTACTTGTTCTCTGATGGTTTTGTTGAAATTTCGGTATTTATTCAGCGTCCATTGCCGGGTAAGCGTTTAAGTGGTGCACTAACCTCTGGTGCAACGACAGTATATGTGCATAATGGCGGTAATTTTGATGTATCGGTTGTTGGTAATGTACCGAGTATGACCGCAAAAGCGATTGCTGAGTCAGTTACCCGCGCATTATAAACGATTCGTAAGGATTGTTATGATTGAACAAACCCTCACTGTTGTGGCCCTCGATGGCCACATTGCTCATTTAGAAGCACAACAAAAACAAGCATGTGAAGGCTGCAATGGTCGTTGCGGCTCACAAGTGTTTGGTAAGCTGTTTGGCACTGCAAAAAAAACCTTCCCTTATAAATTTGAATCCTCTGTTGAAGTAGGACAAAAGGTAACCTTGTCACTTGACGATAGTCACGTCGTTAAGCATGCATTTGCGGTATACATGCTTCCGCTCCTTCTAAGTTTGGTTTTTGCACTGATTGCAGCGCAATTGTTTATGGCTTCCGAAGCTTGGCAAATTTTAGCTGCAGCTTTAGGTGGTGTTACTGGCTTTTTTATAGCTAAAACTCGCGTGAGATCGCTAAAGCACGATATAAAAGTTATAAAAATTCACCCAATTAGTATCCCTTTAACTCAAATAGATGGTGATTGACGCCAATTAAATGTAAAATTGCCGTTTTATACCAAAGTAACTTGGAAATACAGGGAATAGTGGTTTTTAAAATTATTTTATCTAGTTGGGTTATTTAAGTTAAGAAAGCATAACTTATTGTTATTTAATAAATAAAATAATTGTAACCGATCTTAAAAAGCGTGAGTGAAGTCTGTAATTTACAAACTGAGCTTATGGCATCCTAAAGTAAGTATTTTCAAGTCACTTAGGTATTCATATTTAGTCCATTAAAATAGAAGTATAGAATCCAGTTTATGAAGCATATCCGTAATTTTTCGATCATCGCCCATATTGACCATGGTAAATCGACCCTTTCAGATCGTTTGATCCAAGTTTGTGGCGGTTTAACCGACCGTGAAATGCAAAAACAAGTTTTGGATTCAATGGATATTGAGCGCGAACGTGGTATTACCATTAAAGCGCAAAGTGTAACGTTGAATTACAAAGCGAACGATGGTGAAACTTATCAACTTAATTTCATCGATACTCCAGGGCACGTTGATTTTACGTATGAAGTATCGCGTTCTTTAGCCGCATGTGAAGGTGCGCTACTCGTTGTTGATGCAGGCCAAGGCGTTGAAGCACAAACATTAGCTAACTGTTACACCGCTATTGAAATGGAATTAGAAGTAATTCCAGTACTTAACAAAATCGATTTACCGCAAGCAGATCCTTTGCGCGTTGCAGAAGAAATTGAAGAAATTATTGGTATTGATGCCCTTGATGCAGTGCAATGTAGCGCTAAAACGGGTGTAGGTATTGCCGAAGTACTCGAAATGATTGTTAGAGATGTTCCACCGCCAGTAGGCGACAAAGACGCACCTCTACAAGCGCTTATTATCGATTCTTGGTTTGACCCATACCAAGGTGTTGTATCACTTGTGCGTATTAAGCACGGTGAATTACGCACAGGCGACAAAATAAAAATAATGTCGAACGAGCATATACATACTGCTGACCAAGTAGGTGTATTTACGCCTAAACAAACCAACACCGGTATTTTAAGAACAGGTGAAGTAGGGTTTGTTATTGCTGGCATTAAAGAGATACATGGTGCGCCAGTTGGCGATACTATTACTCATCAAAAAAATGCTGCTCCACTTCGTTTACCTGGTTTTCAAAAAATTAAGCCACAGGTTTATGCAGGTATGTTTCCAATTGCATCAGATGAGTATGAATCGTTCCGTGATGCACTTAATAAATTAAGCTTAAACGATGCGTCGTTATTCTTTGAACCAGAGAATTCAACTGCACTAGGTTTTGGTTTCCGCTGTGGCTTTTTAGGTATGCTACACATGGAAATCATCCAAGAGCGTTTAGAGCGTGAATACGATATTGATTTAATTACAACGGCACCTACGGTAATCTATGAGATAGTTACTAAAGAAGGTACATTCCAGATTGATAACCCGTCTGATTTACCTGCAGTAAACGATATTGTAGAAATTCGTGAGCCGATTGTTGAAGCTAATATTTTGGTACCACAAGAATACTTAGGTAATGTTATTACTTTGTGTATTGAAAAACGCGGTAGCCAAACAAAAATGACTTATCACGGAAAGCAAGTAGCTGTTACGTACGAGCTACCTATGGCTGAAGTGGTAATGGACTTTTTTGATAAATTAAAATCAACAAGCCGTGGTTTTGCATCGCTTGATTATAACTTTAAACACTTTCAAACATCAGATATGGTGCGTGTTGATATTTTAATCAATAGTGAGCGTGTTGATGCACTTGCGATTATTGTTCATAGAGATGGTGCGCAGTCTCGTGGTCGCCAGTTAGCTGATGCATTAAAAGAGCTTATTCCACGTCAAATGTTTGATATTGCGATTCAAGCAGCGATTGGACAACATGTTATTGCACGTACTACGGTAAAACAGTTACGTAAAAACGTAATTGCTAAGTGTTACGGTGGCGATGTGAGTCGTAAGAAAAAGCTACTTAAAAAGCAAAAAGATGGTAAAAAACGTATGAAGCAAGTAGGTAATGTTGAAGTGCCTCAAGAAGCGTTTTTAGCTATTTTAAAAGTTGGTAAATAAAAACAAAGGATTATAAATGGCTGGTTATTTTTCAGTTTTATTGGTGCTATTAACCTTAGGCTCAGGCTTAATATGGTTAATAGATCACTTAATGTATGCACCTAAAAGACAGGAGCGTTTAGCGATAGCGCAAACGTCTGCTGGAGCTCCGTTAGATGAAGAAACTGCGGCATTAATTGCACCAGAACCAGTACTAACAGAAACAGCAAAGTCGATTTTTCCGATGATTGCAGCAATTACTATTTTTAGATCATTTATTTTTGAACCGTTTCAAATTCCATCTGGTTCAATGATGCCTACACTGTTAGTAGGTGACTTTATTTTAGTACAAAAGTATTCATATGGAATAAAAGACCCAGTTTGGCGTACTCAATTAGTTGATATTGGTGATCCTGAACGTGGTGATATTGTTGTTTTTAAATACCCTTTAGATGAAAGTGTTGACTATATTAAACGTACGATTGGTTTACCTGGCGATAAAATTGTTTATCGTGATAAACGTTTATATATTCAACCAAACTGTAAAGAAGGCGAAACCCAACAGGGTGAGCTTTTATGTAATGAATTCAATAAAATTGATTTTAAACTAATTAATGATAACGAATTTAAACAAGGCCCAATGCCTCTAGCTCGTGTGAATGAAAATTTAACAACAGTTACGCATGATATATTAATCAACCCACAAGCGCCTGAGAGAAAAGGGCGTTACTATCAGCAACCGGGCACACCTTCTGATGAATGGACTGTTCCTGCTGATCATTATTTTATGATGGGTGATAACCGCGACAACAGCCAAGATGGTCGCTTTTGGGGCTTTGTACCAAAAGAAAACTTGGTGGGTAAAGCTGTCTTTATATGGATGAGTTTTGAATTTGAGAATGGCCCTGATGATATTTTACCAGGATGGGTTCCAACTGGTGTTCGCTTTGAACGCCTAGGTAATATTCAGTAACGATGAAAAAAAATGTAACAGAATTATATAAAAAAATTGGCTATGAATTCGCTGATCAAGGTTTACTTGAGCAAGCAATGACGCACCGCAGCCACAAAGGCCAACATAATGAGCGACTAGAATTCTTAGGCGACTCAATTTTAAGCTTTGTGATTGCCAATGCACTTTATGCCAAATTTCCTAAAGCGCGTGAAGGCGATTTAAGCCGCATGCGTTCAACACTTGTGCGTGGTCAAACACTTGCCGAGTTTGGTCTTGAATTTGGTCTAGGCGATTATTTACGCCTAGGGCCGGGTGAGCTTAAAAGTGGCGGATTCCGTCGCGAGTCAACGCTTGCTGATGCAGTAGAAGCTATTATAGGCGCTGCATTTTTAGATTCAGGTATCGACAGTTGTGGCGATCTTATATTGGCGTGGTACCAATCACGTTTGGATGCTATTTCACCAGGGCTTAACCAGAAAGATCCTAAAACCCTGCTGCAAGAGTATTTGCAAGCTCGTAAATTATCGTTACCGGGCTACACGGTTGTTGATACTAAAGGCCAAGCACACAATCAAACATTCACGGTCGAATGTATTGTTGATGGAATGGATAGCATAATTTCTGTTGGTAGCTCGCGCCGTAAGGCCGAACAAAAAGCTGCCGAAAAAGCATTGAAGATACTTAAAAATGAACCTTGATACCTTAATACAACCTCATGAACGTGATGTAGATACATTTTGTGGAATGGTTGCGATTGTCGGTCGACCAAACGTAGGTAAATCGACTTTGCTTAATGAAATCATTGAGCAAAAAGTGAGTATTACCTCACGTAAACCACAAACTACACGTCACCGTATTATGGGTATTCATACTGTAGATAAACACCAAGCGGTATACATAGATACACCGGGTCTACACGTTGAAGAAAAGCGTGCTATTAACCGTCTAATGAACCGAGCAGCGTCTAGTTCTATTGGCGATGTGGAACTTATTATTTTTGTTGTTGAAGGCACGCATTGGAATGCTGATGACGATATGGTACTTAATAAAGTATCACAAAGTGGTAAGCCTGTATTATTAGTAATTAATAAAATTGACCAAGTTAAAGACCGTGATCTTGTATTGCCTCATATGAAGTGGTTAAGTGACAAGTTTGATTTTGTTGGAATTATGCCAGTATCGGCAACGCAAGGTAAAAACGTTGATTTAATCAAAGAAGAAGTAACTAAGCGCTTACCTCCTTGCGAATTTTACTTTCCTGAAGATTACGTAACTGACCGTTCGATGCGCTTTATGGCAGCTGAAGTTATCCGTGAAAAGCTAATGCGTTTTATGGGTGAAGAGCTACCGTATTCTGTGACTGTTGAAATTGAGCAGTTTAAATGGCAAGACAACGGTATTTGGCACATAAATGGGTTAATTCTTGTTGAGCGCGAAACACAAAAACGCATGGTTATTGGTAATAAAGGCGAAAAGCTAAAAACCATTGGCCGTGAAGCCCGTAAAGACATAGAAGAAATGCTTGATAACAAAGTGTTTTTAGAACTTTGGGTTAAAGTTAAGTCGGGTTGGGCTGATGATGAGCGTGCACTAAGAAGCTTAGGTTACAGTGAAGACTAAACCAAGCAGTAGCTTAGTGAATGGATAGCGACTTCTACACCGCGTATTTATTACATCGGCGTCCTTATAGTGACTCCCAAGTAATGTTAGATATGCTTGTAGAAGGCGTTGGTCAGTTAAGAATGCTGGCCCGAATTAGTGGTCGCCAGGCCACTAAGCATAAAGCACAACTTCAGCCGTTTCAGGCACTCCTTGTTAATTACAGTGGCAAGTACGATTTAAAATACATCAATAAGTTTGAACTGCATGGTAATTCGCACTTTTTAAAAGGTGATGAGCTTTATTGTGGTTTTTATTTAAATGAGCTGACTAACCGCATCGTTCCTGTTAATGAGCCAATTGAACAAGTATTTGAGCTATATAAATCCCACCTAGGAAACCTAAACAGCGGAGCTAATTTACAAGAAGTACTTCGCTCGTACGAATTTCAATTATTGGAATTACTCGGTTATGGTGTGGATTTTAGTTTTGATGCCAATGGTGAACCAATTGATGAAAAGCAGACGTATAGTTATTTCCCCGAACTTGGTTTTTTAGTACAAGAAGATACGCGTTCTGGATTTAGTGGCAAACAACTCAACGCCATAGCAAATCATGACTTTAGCCAAAGTGATGTGCTATATATGGCAAAGCAATTAAGCCGCTATTTATTAAAACCCTTATTAGGTAGTAAACCATTAAAAAGCCGTGAGCTATTTATGGCCTCTCAATAAACGTAATTTTACAGGTAAGAAAATGAAAGATATTCTTTTGGGTGTAAACGTAGATCATATTGCAACACTTCGCCAAGCGCGTGGAACAAGTTACCCAGATCCAGCTCATGCAGCCAGTGTAGCAGAGCATGCAGGCGCAGACGGTATTACGATTCACTTACGTGAAGACAGACGCCATATTCAAGATCGCGATGTTTATGTGATGGCTAAAACTATCCAAACTCGCATGAATCTTGAAACCGCTGTTACCGATGAAATGATAAAAATAGCACTTGAAGTAAAACCTGAGTACGTGTGTTTAGTACCTGAAAAGCGCGAAGAGTTAACCACCGAGGGCGGCTTAGATGTAGCGGGTAATATAGATAAAATTAAAGCCGCAACAAAAACGCTTACCGATGCAGGTATTAAAGTATCGCTATTTATTGATGCAGATAAAGCCCAATTAGATGCAGCTAAAGAATGTGGTGCTCCTTATGTAGAAATACACACAGGCGCGTACGCTGATGCAACAAATGATACTGATTTACACAAAGAGTTAGAGCATATTCGTGAAGGTGTTAAATACGCAGCAAGCTTAGGCTTGATTGTTAACGCTGGCCATGGCCTTCATTATCATAACGTTAAACCCATTGCCGCAATGTCTGAGATTTACGAGCTAAATATTGGCCACGCTATTATTGCTCGTGCAGCAATAGATGGACTCGATAAAGCCGTACGCGACATGAAACGCTTAATGATTGAAGCAAGAATGTAATACGAACTTACATAAGTATTCAAATAGCTTAATTAAAAACGCGGTAAATACCGCGTTTTTTTGTATCTAAAATAAAACCTTACCTTTGCAGTTCGGTCACACTTGCATCTGCAAGTAGGTTTTCAAGCTCGTCCTGTAACTCAAATAATTCAGGTTCAATATTCTCTAACAAGCATTTATTTTTAAGTGAGGTTTCAATTGTTTCTGCGAGTGATTTAAGTTTTGGTACACCAGTGTAGCAACATGCGCCATGAAACTTGTGGACAATACTTAAGACTTGCTGACAATCGTTACCCTCTATCGCTTTAGCAAGCAATGTAAGAGTTTCAGGGACGCTTAGAAGTAGCATATTAAGCATCTCTAGCGCTAACTCGCTCTTTCCGCCAGCACGCTGTAGGGCTTGCGCCCAATCAATTCGGCTACTTTGAAATGGTGCAGGGCTTTGTGGTGTATCTGTTTTTGTTTTATCACGATTAACCGGGGTCTGTGGACTATGGTCGCTAATAATTTGTTTAAGCATATCTTCATCAATAGGCTTAGTTAAATAGCCTTTAAAGCCATCTTTTAGTAGTTGCTCTTTTTCGCTTTGAAGGGCATGTGCCGTTACAGCTATAATTGGTGTATCTTCATTAAGTGATGATTCGCGAATAAGCTTGCATGCGGTTATACCGTCCATAATTGGCATTTGTATATCCATAAAAATTATGTCGTATTTATGACTTTTACTTAAGCTGTATGCTTGTGAACCATTATGAGCCGTTTCTATTACTTCAATTTGTTCACTTAATAAAGTATGGAGAAGTTTTAAGTTGGCATCGTTATCATCAACAACCAATACCTTTAACGGCAGCAAAGCTTGATCGTTTTGTTCAATATTATGAGTAGGGTGGTCAAGCCTGTAAGGTGCGGCAAGTACTTCACATAACTTACGGTGATTCAGTGGTTTACTTAAACACGCATCAGCACCGCTACCTATAAAGGCTTCTCGCATATTGTGCGATACAGTATTAAGCATTAAATATAAGTAATCAGTAGATTCACGCACGGCTTTTACATAGCTTTTTAGTTGCTGCATATCATCAACTGATGCCATGTGGCCAATTAAGCAAACATCATATTTATGTTCAGTATTTTTTATAGCGTCTAAAAAGCTAGTCTCGTTAAAACATGCCGTCACGCTTGATTCCCACTGAGTTAATAACGAAAGTACAGCGTGATGTGTATGCTCGTGTGGCTCTAAATACAAAATACGTTTACCAATGAGCGATTTAGTCGGTAAGTCGTTAGTAAATACATGATTTGGCAAACTAAACACACTATTAAATGTAAAACAGGTACCGTTACCTGGCGCAGAATTTAGTGTTATGCGGCCACTCATCGCTTCAACAATATGTTTGGTAATAATAAGACCAAGACCTGTACCACCAAACTTACGTGTAATGCTTGAGTCTGCTTGCCCAAATGGAGTAAATAAAGAGTCTTGCTTATCCATAGGTATACCCACGCCAGTATCTGTTACTGACACAAGTAAAGAAGTGCGTTCGTCGTCGAGTAACCGATGGCTTATATCGACCTTAATTGAGCCTTTTTCGGTAAATTTAATCGCATTACTTAATAGGTTTATCAGAACTTGTTTAAAGCGAGTGGGATCGCCCGTTAAGTCATCCGGTACTTGTTGGTTAATGTAAATGGATAGCTCTAATTGCTTATCGTGTGCGCTAGGAGCGAGTAGCGTCATCACTTCATTTACAGCATCACGAAGTTGAAACTGAATCGACTCAAGTTCCATTGCACCCGCTTCTAGTTTGGAGAAGTCTAGAATGTCGCTAATAATAGTCATTAAACTATTTGCTGATAGCATAATAGTGTCGAGATAATCTTTTTGATGCTTGTTTAGTGGTGTTTTATAAAGCTGGCGTGTAAATCCAATAACACCATTTAACGGAGTACGAAGTTCGTGGCTCATTTTAGCTAAAAAGTCTGATTTTACGCGGTTAGCATCTTGAGCTTCTTTTTTTGCAAACGAGAGCTCTATATTTGAAGTTTCGTATTGCTCTAGTGTTTCGCGGTAGTCGCTAGTTGCTTGATCAATATTTTTTTGCATTTCATCTTTTTGCATCACCATAGTGTGAGCAATGGTGTTTAAGCCTTCTCGCAATAGCTCAAATTCACCTATCATGTTGTCGTTAAGGCCAGTACTTCTTTTACCTTCGACTAACTTGTCGGTTGCAAGTACTAACTTATTAAGCGGCGTCATAAACATGCGGCTTAACCTTAAAGCTAAAATTGCTGCAAATACCAATGATAAAATAATTACAATACCGCTAATTAATAAAGCACGTTGCTGCCCTATAACTGCCTGGTCTTTGTTTAGCTGTATAATAACGGTGCCCAAAGATGACTGAAAAGCCGATGGGTCCCATTTAGAGTCGTGACTTGTATGGTTAATAATGGGCGTGAAGAATGTAACAAGCTCATCTGACTTTTGCACACGGGTCGTTTTTAAATTTATGAGCGTTTTTTGATTAATTAACTTTTCAAATGAGCGGTGATAATTACTGGTCATTAATAGCGCATTATTTTTATCAAAAATAGCAATCGACTTAATTGTAGGGGAGTGCTTGTTATGCGTGTAGCTTATAAGGCGATTCAATAGCTGTTTGTTTTTTTCGAGCATGGGCTGCTCAAGCGCAATAGCAAGGGGCTCAGAAATAGTAGTACCTTGCTGATATAAAATTTCATCAAGCTCAATGTAACGATTTATTGTAAAATAGCCACCAAGTAGTAATCCTATGATCACCGTTGGGATCAGGGTCAGTGTTAAAACAGAATCGCGTAAGCCTAATTTGGTCATAATGGGAGCGTTTTATCGTTATTAGTATGATTTGAGTATATACGGTTCAACACGCATTCTAAAGCATCTAAATATAGGTGCTTCATAAATAAACTGAAGGTAATGCCTAATGGCGCAAATTTTTAAAGCGAAAAAAAAACCGCTTAAGCAACAAACATTAGAATTAAATATAACGGGAATGGATCATCAAGGGCGTGGTATTGCGAAGCATAATAATAAAGTATGTTTTGTAAGCGGTGCATTACCAAATGAAACAGTTAAAGCGACGCTCGTTGAAGATAAAGCTAAATACAGCAGTGCAAAAGTAATTAAAGTTATTAAAGCGAGTGAATCAAGAGTAGACGCTTTTTGTGAGCACTATAATCAGTGTGGTGGTTGCCAATTACAGCATTTAGAAATAAGTCAACAAGTTGTAGAAAAACAAACTGCAGTTACTCAGTTATTTAGTAAGTTTGCTAAATTAAACAGCTTAAACTGGCAAGCTCCATTATTAAGTAAGTCTGTGCATTACAGGCGCAGCGCCCGCATAGCCGTTATGTTTGATAAAGCAGCTAAAAAAATGCGTGTGGGTTATAGAGCCAGTGGTTCAAAAAATATTGTGAGTATTAATAAATGTGCAGTACTTGATGAAGTATTTGCGGATGTTTTTACACTTTTTGACGGTTTAATTAATCAACACAAAGCGCTACACAGTATAAGCCATTTACAGTTATGCCAAAGCGATGATAAAAACTTTGTTGTTATTCGTCACACTAAAGCAATTAACGATGATACAAAGGCTTTGGTTGAGCACATAACAAAAAGCCAACAGTTTGAAGTTGTATGGCAAAGCGAGAGCGATGTAATTGAGCATTCACACTTAGCCATGCCGTTTTATTATCTTAAAGAGTTTGATCTAAAATTTGAATTTGGTTTAGGTAATTTTATCCAGGTAAATGCGCAAGTTAACGAAGCTATGTTAAAGCAAGCCGCAAATTGGCTTGATTTAAAAGGTGATGAAAATTTATTGGATTTATTTTGTGGCATTGGTAATTTTTCATTAGTGTTGGCAAAACAAGCAAAATCTGTAATTGGCGTAGAAGGTGTGACTTCAGCGGTTGCAATGGCTGCTCAAAATGCGCAAACTAACTCTATTACCAATGCGCAGTTTCATTGCTTTGATTTAACGCAAAGCATACAGAGCGCCCCATGGTTTAGTAAAAACTTAGATGTGCTTGTACTCGATCCTTCTAGGACTGGTGCAATAGCTGTATTAGAGCAATTATCTTTAAAGCAGTTTAAAACTATTTTATATGTATCTTGTGACCCTGTTACTTTAGCCCGTGACAGCGCAATTATTTCACAAGCTGGCTTTGAACTTAATAAAATTGGGCTAATGAATATGTTCCCTCATACAGGGCATATTGAAACTATGGCGTTATTTCAACGGAGGTAGAACGCATTATGGTAGCTACACGACAATCACATCAACAAGATGAGACAACAGATTTTAGCACTCGGCTTTCATTTCTTGCTTTGTCTGAAGAAAAAACAGAGCTACTTACTAAAGCGCAAGCGCTATGCGTAAAATGTGATAATGAAAGCAGGCAAACTACTGCAATCGAAATGGTTGAAATTTTAGCTGAGCTAAATCTCGATCCCGAATCGTTAGCTACTGCGTATTTAACCCCGTATTTTTTAAACGATTTAATATCACTTGAAACCATAGAAGAGCAGCTTGGTAGTAATATAGCCATGCTGTTAACTGGGGTTGCACAAATGGCCACTATTAGTACTTTATCTCATCAAGGTAAAGGAACTATGCAAGTTGATAATATTCGAAAAATGTTATTAACCATGGTTGAAGATGTGCGCGCCGTGGTCATTAAGCTTGCCGAGCAGGTATGTCATTTACGTGATGTAAAAAATGCGGATGAAGAAGACCGCGTCATTGCCGCTAAAGAAACGGCTGATATTTTTGCACCATTGGCAAACAGATTAGGAATAGGGCAATTAAAATGGGAACTGGAAGATTTATCGTTTAGATATTTGCACCCAGGCACCTATAAAAGTATAGCCAAACAACTTGACGACAAACGCCTTACGCGCGAAGCCTATATGGAAGATATGGTTGAGCAAGTAAAAAGCCGTTTAAGTGAAGCGGGCATAGAGGCCCAAGTTTATGGCCGCCCCAAGCACATTTACAGCATTTATAAAAAAATGCAGCAAAAAAACTACGAGTTTGATCAGCTTTTTGATATTCGTGCAATGCGTATTGTTGTTGAACGCCTACAAGATTGTTATGGAGCGCTGGGTATTGTGCACACCAATTGGCGTCATCTAAATAAAGAGTTTGACGACTATGTAGCAACTCCAAAGCAAAACGGCTATCAGTCAATTCATACCGTGGTATTTGGGCCTGAAGGTAAAACAGTAGAAATACAAATTCGTACTAGCGATATGCATCAAGATGCTGAGTTGGGTGTGGCTGCACACTGGATGTACAAAGAAGGTGCATTACCGGGGCGCGGCTCGGGTTATGAGCAAAAAATTAGCTGGCTACGTAAGTTACTCCAATGGCAAGAAGAAGTAGTTGATGGTGGCGATTTAGCAGAAGAGCTTAAAAACCAAGTAGTAGAAGACCGCGTATACATATTTACCCCAAGCGGCGATATTATCGATTTACCACTTGGCGCTACACCGCTCGATTTTGCTTACTACATTCACTCAAATGTAGGGCATCGTTGTATTGGCGCAAAAATATTCGGCAAAATAGTGCCGTTTACGCATCAACTTACAACTGGGGATCAGGTAGAAATACTGACCCAAAAACAACCAAATCCAAGTCGTGATTGGTTAAATCCGTCATTAGGGTACATTAAGTCATCGCGCGCTAGAGCCAAGATTCATCACTGGTTTAAACAGCTCGACCGCGACAAAAACTTAAGTGCGGGTAAAGAAATTCTCGACAGTGAACTACAAAAGCTTAATTTAACATACAAAGATTTAGAGCCAGCCATCAAGCGTTTTAACTTTAAAGAACTTGATGACTTAATGGTTGCGATTGGTGCGGGCGATGTACGCCTCAATCAAATGCTTAACTTTGTAAGTGATCGGACAGAAGATGAGCCGGTTATTCGTATTAAAGCACCTAGCAAAGTAACTGGTGACAAAAACGGCATAGTGGTTGATGGCGTTGGTAGCTTAATGAGCCATGTAGCCAAATGCTGTCGTCCTGTACCTGGCGATGAAATAATAGGTTATATAACGCAAGGTCGAGGAATAGGTGTTCATAAGGAAGACTGTGATTCGTTTAATAACTTAAAAAATCAGCATCCAGAACGTGTTATTTCAGTAAGTTGGTCTGATGATATCAACGGCTCGTACGCACTAAGTATTAAAATAGAAGCCACCGATCGTTCAGGGCTAATACGCGACATAAGCTCAGTACTTGCTAATGAAAAAGTAAATGTTTTAAACATGAACGTAAATACAGTTGAGGATAATCAGTTAGCTATATTTACGATGCAAATAGAAGTACATGACTTATCGGGTACTAACCGTGTTCTTTCTAAGTTACACCAAATTGAAGGTGTACACGATGCCAAGCGTGGTCATTAATCATGAATGATAATACAGCGCTTACACAGCTTCTTAGCATAATGAAAACACTGCGAGATCCCAAGGGCGGTTGCCCGTGGGATCTCAAACAAGATTTTAAATCTATTGTGCCGCACACACTAGAAGAAGCGTACGAAGTTGCTGACTGTATTGAGTCAGGCAACTTAGGTGAGCTTAAAGGCGAATTGGGTGATTTGTTATTTCAAATTGTTTTTTATGCGCAGCTTGCACAAGAGCAAAATCTATTTGATTTTAATGATCTAGTGGAGCAATTAAACGATAAGCTTACCCGTCGTCACCCGCATGTATTTGGTGACAAAAAAGAGCTAACAGACGAGCAGCTATCGCAGCAGTGGCAAACAATCAAAGCCCAAGAACGCAGTGCTAGAGCGCAAACCGAATCACCTTCTTTTTGGCAAGGTATTCCTGCAAATATGCCAAGTTTAAGTAAAGCTAAAAAAATTCAACAACGCGTTGCCGCACTTGGTTTTGACTGGCCAACGTATCATGGTGCACTTGATAAAGTGAGCGAAGAAGTGCTTGAAGTAAAAGAAGCGATTGAGCAAGACCCGTTATCTGATCATACAGCGGAAGAGCTCGGCGACTTACTTTTTGCCACTGTTAATGTTGTACGCCATGTTAAACGAGATCCTGAGCAACTGCTTCGTAGCGCTAATGATAAGTTTTCAGCGCGTTTTGAAAAGGTAAACGCTTATTTGCACGCGCAAGGCAAAAGCTTAGATACAGCCACCTTTGAAGAGATGGATAGTGCGTGGGATGCGATTAAAAAAGTAAAATAGACTTAATGTTAAATAATGCACATTTTTTGTGCGCGTATTAGCTAATTTTAGCTGGATTGATAAGCAGTGTTTTGGTACAATTTCGCCCCGTCTTGATGATATACCCTTAGGCTCTTCTTTGGGTGTTATATTCCTTTTAATTCCTGATATTCTAGGGTTCGCATGAGTACAAAATTTATCTTCGTTACTGGCGGAGTTGTTTCTTCGTTGGGTAAAGGTATTGCCGCAGCTTCACTGGCCGCTATTTTAGAAGCCCGTGGTTTAAATGTTACCATTTTAAAGCTGGATCCTTACATCAACGTTGACCCAGGCACAATGAGCCCAATTCAACACGGTGAAGTTTACGTTACAGAAGACGGCGCAGAAACTGACCTTGATTTAGGTCACTACGAGCGTTTTATTCGTACCAAAATGACTAGTCGTAATAACTTCACACAAGGCCGTGTATATGAAGACGTATTACGTCGTGAGCGCCGTGGTGAATACCTAGGTGCTACTATTCAGGTTATTCCACATATCACTAACGATATTAAGCAACGTGTATACGACGGTGCTGAAGGTTATGATATTGCTATTGTAGAAATTGGCGGCACTGTAGGTGATATAGAATCACAACCGTTTATTGAAGCAATTCGTCAGATGGGAACTGAAATTGGCCGCGAACGCGCGCTATTTATTCACTTAACGCTAGTGCCATTTTTAGGCCCTGCCGGTGAAGTTAAAACGAAACCAACACAGCACTCTGTTAAAGAGTTACGCTCAGTAGGTATTCAACCAGATATTCTTATTTGTCGTTCAGACCGTAAACTACCTAATAATGAGCGTGCAAAAATCTCATTATTCACAAACGTAGAAGAAAAAGCGGTTATTTCACTACCTGACGTAGACAGCATTTATAAAATTCCTGCGTTATTAAAAACACAAGAATTAGATAACTTCGTATGTCGTCGTTTTCACTTAGATCCACCAGAAGCTGATTTAGCTGAGTGGGAACAAGTACTTTATCAAGAGTCTAACCCAACGGGTGAAGTGACCATTGGTATGGTTGGTAAGTATATTGAATTACCAGATGCGTACAAATCGGTTAACGAAGCATTAAAGCATGCGGGCCTTAAAAACCGTTTAACAATTAATATTGAATATGTAGATTCACAAGACTTAGAAAGCAAAGGTGTTGAATTACTTTCACACTTAGATGCTATTTTAGTACCTGGTGGATTTGGCGGACGTGGTGTTGAGGGTAAAATCTTAGCGGCTAAATACGCACGCGAAAATAAAGTACCATACCTAGGTATTTGTTTAGGCATGCAAGTAGCATTAATTGAATACGCACGTAATGTTGCAGGTTTAACGGATGCAAATTCTACAGAGTTTAATGCAAAATCAGAAGCGCCAGTAGTTGGTTTAATTACTGAATGGCTAGATGCTGAAGGTAATGTTGAAACACGTAGCGAAAAATCTGATTTAGGCGGCACCATGCGTTTAGGTGCACAAAAATGTCATTTAACGCCAGGCTCTAAAGTTCATGAAGTATATGGCAGCGACGAAATTGTTGAACGTCATCGTCATCGTTACGAAGTAAATAATAACTTTGTAGAAATACTTGAAAAAGCAGGCTTAAGCTTTACTGGTTTATCAGAAGATAAAAAACTGGTAGAAATTATCGAAAATAAAGATCACCCATGGTTTATTGCCGCGCAATTCCACCCGGAATTCACGTCAACTCCACGTGATGGTCATCCGTTGTTTGAAGGGTTTGTAGCAGCCGCGCATATCCACCAAAAAGCGAATTCGTAATTTTAAAAGCCGTGCATATTGCATGGCTTTTTTGTTTTAAGGGCTGACTGATACCAATTTTATTAAAAACATGAGCATTGTATCGCATTAAATAACTCACTCACTGCGTTAAAAATTACTCATATAGAACAACTATATGTCATAATTTCAGCCTTGTTATTGAGCTATTTTCTTAGCGCTATAATAGCTCACTAATTAAATGCAATTGGTATAAACTATATAAAACGTAGTAAAGTTAGCTGAACTCACCATTTTGGGAATATAGAGGAATCAAGATGTCAGAAATCGTAAAAGTAATCGGTCGCGAAATTATGGACTCGCGTGGTAACCCAACTGTTGAAGCAGACGTACATTTAGCAGATGGTTCTTGGGGTCGTGCAGCAGCACCTTCAGGCGCATCTACTGGTACTCGTGAAGCATTAGAGTTACGCGACGGTGATAAATCACGTTACTTAGGTAAAGGTGTATTAAAAGCAGTTGGTTATATCAATAACGAAATTGCTGATGCTTTAAAAGGCCAAAGTGCATTAGATCAAAGCGCTGTAGATAAAGTGATGCTAGATTTAGACGGTACCGAAAATAAAGAAAAATTAGGTGCAAACGCAATCTTAGCTGTATCACTAGCAACCGCGAAAGCAGCTGCACAGTCTAAAAAAGTTGAGCTTTATGAACATATCGCTGACTTAAACGGCACGCCAGGTGTTTACTCTATGCCACTTCCAATGATGAACATCATCAATGGTGGTGAACATGCAGATAACTCTGTAGATATTCAAGAATTCATGATCCAACCTGTTGGCGCTAAAAACTTCCGCGAAGGCCTACGTATGGGCGCTGAAGTATTCCATAGCCTTGCTAAAGTACTTAAAGCTGATGGTCATTCAACAGCGGTTGGCGATGAAGGTGGTTTTGCACCTAACCTTGCATCTAACGAAGCGGCTCTTGCTGCAATTAAAGTAGCTGTTGCAAACGCAGGTTACGAGCTAGGTAAAGATATTACTTTAGCGATGGATTGTGCTGCATCTGAGTTCTACGACAAAGAAGCAAACATCTATGACCTTAAGGGTGAAGGCAAAAAGTTCACTTCTGAAGAATTTAACTTCTTCTTACAAGATCTTACTAATCAGTACCCAATCGTTTCTATTGAAGATGGTCTTGATGAGTCTGATTGGGATGGCTTTGCACATCAAACTAAACTAATGGGTGATAAAATCCAATTAGTAGGTGATGATTTATTTGTAACAAATACTAAGATTTTAAAGCGTGGTATCGACAACGGTATTGCTAACTCAATCTTGATTAAGTTTAACCAAATCGGTTCTTTAACTGAAACTTTAGCTGCAATCAAAATGGCTAAAGATGCTGGTTTTACTGTTGTTATTTCTCACCGCTCTGGTGAAACTGAAGATTCAACAATTGCTGATTTAGCTGTTGGTACTGCTGCAGGTCAAATTAAAACAGGTTCATTGAGCCGTTCTGACCGTGTTGCAAAGTACAACCAATTGCTTCGTATTGAAGAGCAATTAGGTGATAAAGCACCGTACAACGGTCTTAAAGAAGTTAAAGGTCAGTAATTACTGCTCTTTAATTTACAATTATAAAATCCTCGCTCAGGCGGGGATTTTTTATGCCAAATATTTCTACTCAAAGAGATGAAAATTTATTGTAGGCGTTTAGCTTGCTGACGCGCGCACGCAGTGCGAAAAGGGTGAACAACAAAAACGAAAACTCTTTATTTAAACCTCAAACTATTTTATTAAAAAGGTGAAATACCTTGTAGGCGTTAAGAACGCTGACGCGCACGAAGTGCGAAAAAGGATTTGCTTAACTCATAATATTTTCTGCACAGCTCAAAGCTGAAACTGCTGCTTTAAAATATCACCTGTAAAACTGGTTTTTAAGTAAAAGCCACGGGGTAGGGTTTTAATTATTTGCCCATTTGGACCAATAGCATCAGTCACTATTTTACTATGAGCAGCTTTAGGGCGTATTTGCATCGCATCGCCTAAATGGCCTGATATTTCGTCGACTCTACCTAGCGCAATTAGCTCCATTTGCTCTTCCCAGTCGCGCTGTAATAAAGCGTCTTGTTCAGGTGTGGGTTGCCACAAAAAGCCGCTGCCGATGGTTCTATCAAACGGGGCAATATCACGTTCGCTTAAAATTGGCAGCCATAAAACATGATTTAGTTTTTTACGCACAGAGCTGGTATGCCAAGTCATTCCTGTAACGTTCATTAAAGGTGTAACCGATACAAACGTAGTTTCCAGTGGCCTACCTTTATAAGAAATAGGCAATGTTTTTAGCTCAATTCCTAAATCTTCAAAATCCGGAAGTGGTTTTGAGCCCGCTGTAGCACCTAGTACGTATTCAATCAACTGGCCAGTCCAACCTTTTTCGCGCAGTAAATCATCTGGCGTTTTAAAATTATACTTGTTAGCAAGCTGCCCTAGCGTTAATCCGGCAATATTATTAACGCGTTGCATTAAATCGTTTATTGAGTGTGGTTTTGTAGGTCGCATATTCTTAATTTCGGTTGTATAAATACCATAGCCATGATAGCAAATAGGCTAAGCCGTGGATATCTTTAGGGTTGTACGTTTTTTGCCCTTCTTCTGTTTGTGTTAATTTTGCACATATTGAAATTAAGCTACTTTACTTTAAGTTACTGACGCTGCAGGTTTTTTTAAATTTGCACGTTCAGTTTTGATTAAGCCATTTAAAAGTTGTAAGGATAAATACAACTATATGAACATGTTTATCCACAGAATCTGTGGAGAAGCCAAGTTTTAAGATCTAATATTGTGGATTTGTTTGCAAAATGAGCGTGTTTTACAAAAGTTATGCACAAACTGTGAGTAACTAGAGGAAAACAAGAACCGCAATAGCCTTGTTAAGTTATTTTCTAAATATTTACCTATTCTCCATTAATTTATCAATGTACTAAAAGCCTAAACTTAGCTTACTAATCGGGTTGGGTATAATAGTATTTGCCGTATTGCGGCTAATGTGGAACAATCATTAAAAATCGACTTACAAATGAGGCACTAAGGTGATTGATGCCGAAGGTTTTCGTGCCAATGTCGGAATTGTGATTTGCAATAATCAGGGACAGGTTTTTTGGGCCAGACGTTATGGTCAACACTCTTGGCAATTTCCCCAAGGTGGTGTTGATGATGGTGAAACTGCAGAACAAACTATGTACCGTGAATTACACGAAGAAGTAGGATTGCGACCAGAAGATGTAGAAATAGTCGCAAGCTCAAAACATTGGTTACGCTATAAATTACCCAAACGATTAATCCGCCGAGACTCTAGTCCGGTGTGTATTGGGCAAAAACAAAAATGGTTTTTACTAAAATTGCGCTGTAAAGACGAAGATGTAAATTTACTTAAAACCCATCATCCTGAATTTGATGATTGGCGCTGGGTAAGTTATTGGTATCCTGTAAGACAGGTTGTATCGTTTAAACGGGATGTTTATCGACGTGTAATGAAAGAGTTTGCTCCTTTCGCCATGCCTTTTAATAAGAGAGAACAACATAAAGATCATTGGCGAAGTAAAAGGTAGTAATTTCTCTATAGAATAAAGGAGCAGGACATGCTGGCTACACTGAGATCTATTGCGGAGTCTGTATCGCGACAAGCGAATTTAGACAGTGCATTAGTGTGCTTTGTGCAAATGGTTAAAGATGCCATGAAAACCCAGTGCTGCTCCATTTATTTTGCAGATTACAGCCAAGACAATTTTGTACTTATGGCAACCGAAGGGCTAAACCCCGATGCGGTAGGTAAGTTTAGAATTGGTTTTACCGAAGGTTTAGTTGGCCTAGTAGCGCAACGCGAAGAACCTATTAATATTGCATTTGCTAAATCGCATCCTCGTTTTAAGCTCTCCCCCGAAGTAAATGAAGAAGGCTACAACGCTTTTTTATCAGTGCCCGTTGTTCATCAAAAAAAAGTATTGGGCGTTATTGTTGTCCAACAAAAAATGGCACGTGTATTTAGCCAAGACGAAGAGTCGTTTTTAATAACGCTTTCTGCTCAACTTGCGTCACAGTTAGCGCATGCTGAAATTAAAGAAATACTACGCCAAGATGAGTCATCTCATCAAACGTCTGTTTTAAAAGGTGTATCGAGCGCGCCAGGAATAGGTATAGGACAAGCATTTGTTGTATTACCAAAACTTGACTTTAAATCTATAGAGCTTTTAAAAGACAGTGACGTCACTGAGCAGCGCCGTTTATTTACTCAAGCTGTAGCTGCAACGCGCAAAGAATTTAATACCCTATCGATGACGCTAAGCGACTCGATTCCGCATGAAGCTCTTGCGGTATTTGATGTGTATCAACAACTGCTTGATGCTAAAAGTTTAGGGCATAATGTTGAAATGCAATTACAAGAAGGCTGGTGTGCTAAAAGCGCCCTAAAAATTGTAATAGAGCGTTTAATATCTCAATTTAATGCCATGCAAGACCCTTATATAAAAGAGCGTGCTGTTGACGTTAAAGACATTGGTCTTCGTGTATTACATCATCTTGTAAATACCGAGCACGCTGTTAAAAATTATCCGCCCAACACTATTTTAATTGCTAATACTTTAACACCCGCCATGCTTGCTGAAGTGCCAAAAGGTCACTTAACAGGCGTTGTAAGCGTAAATGGCTCTGCAAATAGCCATGCTTCTATATTAACGCGTGCGATGGGGATCCCTGCCATTTGGGGTATAGAAGATTTACCTCTACTGCAGTTTAATGGCAAACCGATGATTTTAGATGCATTTGCTGGGCGTTTATATATATCGCCTTCACAAATGCTGATGGATGAATACACAGAGTTACAGCATCAAGATAACCTACTAAATAACCGCTTTTTAGCTGAGCAAGACTCAGAATCAATTACGCTTGACGGTGAACATGTTAGCTTATTATTAAACGCAGGCCTTGAGCTTAATACTGAGCAAAGTAGCGCGCATATTTGTGACGGTGTGGGGCTTTATCGAACCGAAGCCTGGTTTATGCAAAAGGGTCAGTTTCCTTCGCAATCAGAGCAAGAAAATTGGTACCGAGAAGTACTAACTAGCTATCATCCTAATCCTGTGGTTATGCGTACATTGGATATTGGGGGCGATAAGGTACTTGATTACTTTAATATTACCGAAGAGAATCCATTTTTAGGTTGGCGTGGTATTCGTATTAGCCTTGATCATCCCGAGTTATTTTTAGATCAACTAAAAGCGATGCTTAAAGCAAATATTGGTTTAGGTAATTTAAAAATAATGCTCCCTATGATCAGTGGCACTGAAGAAGTTGATGAGTCACTTGCGTTATTTGAACAGGCTTATTTTGAATTAAGTGAAAAATACCCAGAGCAAACCATAGAAAGACCCGACATAGGTATAATGCTGGAAGTACCTTCAAGTGTATTTATGCTTCCTGAGTGGTCAAAAAAAGTCGATTTTTGCTCAGTAGGCAGTAACGATTTAACACAGTATTTATTAGCAGTAGATAGAGCTAACGCACGTGTAGCCGAACTTTTTAACCCTTATCACCCAGGTGTACTAAGAGTACTAAATAAAGTGGCGCACGAATGTGAGCAATATGAACTGCCATTTAGTTTGTGTGGTGAACTAGGCGGCGATCCTGAAGGGGCTATTTTACTTATTGCCATGGGTTACAGACGCCTTAGTATGAACTTATCATCGCTCAATAAAGTGAAGTGGGTACTTAGGCGTTTAAATGTCAGTGACATGGAACAACTACTAAGTGAATGTTTAGCGCAATCCACAGCCAAACAAGTACTACGTTTAACGCGAAGCTTTATGCTAGAGCATAAATTAGGTGATTTGTTTTACACCCCAAAATAAGCTCGTACGCCTAATTAATTGCAATACACAGATGCTATTAGTTTTATAATCCTTTAATATATAAACCTTAAAAAGGTATTTGAGATTACTATGTATGACTTAGGTTTGTTAGTCGCAAGCTGCGCACTACTAGGCTGTATTGTTGGGTTTTTAGCTGGATTACTAGGCATTGGCGGCGGTTTAATTATCGTTCCAGTACTAAGCACTCTGCTACTCTCATTTAATGTAACGTCGGCTGATCATGTATTAGTAATTGCTATTGCAACCTCACTCGCTTCTATTTTATTTACTTCAACGTCTTCAGCGCTGGCTCATCATAAAAATGATAACGTGCCTTGGGCAATTGCACCATGGGTTATGTCGGGTGTGGCTTTAGGCGCACTTGTTAGTGGCTTTGCAGCAAGTTTAATCCCTGAACAAATATTACGTACAGTGTTTGCTATAAGCGTTGTATTTATTGCAGCAAGAATGGTGCTCTCCGCGCGTAATAAACAGATGTCAGAAAAACCGTTGCCGGCAGGTCCTATTTTAGGGGGCGTTTCTGCAATAATGGGCGGATTATCAGGTTTAATAGGGATTGGCGGAGGAGCTTTAATAGTACCTATGCTTAATTATTTTTCGGTTGATATAAAAAAAGCAATTGGCTGTGCGGCAGCGTGCGGAATTGTTATTGCATTATTTGGCTCTATTGGTTACATCAGCGCAGGCTGGCATGTTACCGATTTAGAGCATGGTTTTGCCGGGTTTGTTTACTTACCTGCATTATTTGGGATTGTTATTACCTCGTGGTTTGTTGCGCCTATTGGCGCCAAAGCAACTCACTATTTACCTGTTAATACAATTAAGAAAGTTTTCGCGGTGCTGCTTGTAGTTATCGCAATTAAAATGGTTTTTAGCTAAAGGTTTATTTTTTATGGCACTTGAGTTTCCTCAAATTGATCCAATTATTTTTTCTGTTGGACCGCTAAGCGTACGTTGGTATGGCTTAATGTACTTAATAGGTTTTGCATTTGCGATGTGGTTTGCTAATCGTCAAGCGTCAAAGCCAAATTCGGGTTGGACTAAAGACCAAGTAAGCGATTTACTGTTTTACGGCATGTTAGGGGTAATACTAGGCGGGCGTATTGGCTACGTATTGTTTTACCAGTTTAGTTATTTTATAGAAAACCCACTGTATTTATTTAGAATAGATCAGGGCGGTATGTCGTTCCATGGTGGCACACTTGGCGTTATAACCGCCGTCGCAATTTTTTCGTGGACGCGTAAAAAGTCACTGCTTCAAGTGGGCGACTTTGTTGCACCACTCGTTCCTGTAGGACTTTTAGCTGGACGTATTGGTAACTTTATAAACGGTGAGTTATGGGGCCGAGTTACCGATGTGCCATGGGCAATGGTATTTCCAACGGGCGGTCCGCTTGCGCGTCACCCATCGCAATTATACGAAGCATTTTTTGAAGGCTTAGTGCTGTTTTTAATCCTGCAATGGTTTATTAAAAAACCACGTCCAGCAGGGAGTGTAGCCGGTGTATTTTTATTAGGTTACGGCGTGTTTAGATTCTGTATTGAATATTTCCGCCAACCCGATGCACAACTCGGTTTATTTGCCGACTTTATTTCAATGGGACAAATACTTTCACTTCCAATGATAGTGGGTGGTTTAGGCTTATTAATTTGGGCATATAAGCAACCACAACACGTTACACCAGCTAAGGCATAATAAGAAAAGCATGAAACAATATTTAAAATTATGTCAGCGTATTGTTGACGAAGGTCAGTGGGTCGAAAACAAACGTACAGGTACACGTTGTTTAACCGTTATTAATGCCGATTTAGAATACGATGTGGCTAATAATAAGTTTCCGATGATCACGACGCGCAAAAGTTACTACAAAGCAGCTATTGCTGAGTTACTAGGATATTTACGTGGTTACGACAGCGCTGAGCAGTTTCGTGAGATTGGCTGTAAAACGTGGGATGCTAACGCAAACGATAACAATGCATGGCTTAATAATCCTCACCGTAAAGGCGAGGACGATATGGGCCGTGTTTACGGCGTACAAGGCCGTGGTTGGCAACGACCAGATGGCTCAACGCTTGATCAGCTTTCCAAAGTTATTAATAACTTAAAAAATGGCATTGATGACCGTGGTGAAATAATCACGTTTTATAATCCAGGTGAGTTTGAGCTTGGTTGTTTGCGCCCGTGTATGCATACGCACACTTTTTCACTACTTGGCGATACGCTATACTTAACGTCATACCAGCGAAGCTGTGATGTACCGCTTGGCCTTAATTTCAATCAAATTCAGTGTTTTGTGTTGCTTGCGTTAGTGGCTCAAATTACCGGCCACAAAGCGGGTAAGGCGTACCATAAAATTGCTAATGCACATATTTACGAAAACCAACTTGAACTGATGCGAGATGTGCAGTTAACGCGTGAGCCATTTGCGTCACCTCAGTTAAAAATTAATCCAAAAATTAAATCATTAGAAGACATAGAAACGTGGGTAACACGAGACGACTTTGAAGTAACAGGCTATCAATGCCATGAAGCGATTCAATATCCATTTTCAGTATAATAAAAGATTAAGGAAAACATAAAATGAAAGCAGTGATCCCAGTAGCGGGCCTTGGTACTCGTATGTTACCAGCCACTAAAGCAATTCCTAAAGAAATGCTTCCAGTGGTAGACCGTCCTTTAATTCAATATGTAGTAAACGAAGCCGTTGCTGCAGGAATTAAAGAAATAGTGTTAGTAACGCACTCAAGTAAAAATTCAATCGAAAATCACTTCGATACGAGCTTTGAACTAGAAGCTACTTTAGAAAAGCGTGTTAAGCGGCAATTACTTGCCGAAGTGCAAGCAATCTGCCCTAAAGACGTAACCATTATTCACGTACGCCAAGGTGAAGCAAAAGGCTTAGGCCATGCTATTAGTTGTGCAGCGCCTATTATTGGTAACGAACCGTTTGTAGTTATTTTACCAGATGTAATTATCGACGATGTAGAGAGCGATCTTAAAAAAGATAACTTAGCAGAAATGATCGCTAACTTTGAGAAAAATAAGCACAGCCAAATTATGGTAGAACCAGTACCAATGGCACAAGTGAACCAGTTTGGTGTGGTTGATTTAGGTGATGTTGACTTAAGGCAAGGTGAAAGCTCGCCAATTCTTAATATGGTAGAAAAGCCGCCAGTAGATGAAGCGCCATCAAACTTAGCTGTAGTGGGTCGATACGTATTAAGCGAAAATATCTGGCCGTTACTTGCAAAAACGCCGCAAGGTGCAGGCGACGAAATTCAATTAACTGACGCAATTGCGATGTTAATGGAACACGAAAAAGTAGATGCATACGCAATAAAAGGCCGTAGCCACGATTGTGGAAGTAAAATTGGTTACTTAAAAGCAACGATTGAGTTTGCACTTCGTCGCGATGAATTTGCCGATGAATTAAAATCATTTATTAAAAAGCTGATTTAACAGTTAACGTAAAACATGAAAGGCGCCTATATCGGCGCCTTTTTTATGAGTTTTGTTAGAGTCTGTTTATCTTTCGAGGTTAAATTTACAGCAGGCTGTTTGGTATTTAGGCAAGGCAGAGCCTATGAAGTGTGGTTATTCCCCATAAATAGGCGATAACGTAGCATAAATGCCAAACATGCGCTGCCCGAAGGGTTCTGCCTAGGGGCAATTTACTCTTTGTTACTCGGTTTTTACTTATTCTTACATGGATGTAAGCCATTAGAATAACGCAGGAGCAGTTATCGAGCCCACTAGGTTACAAACCTCGCGCCGCGATTAAATAGCCTCTAGATTGAACAAATTTTAATCCTGAAAGGTCAACAGGCCCTAGAATTAGAAAGTGAGGCTCTCTAAAATAAAAGTTTTTAGGTCATTACAGACATATTGTTATTTATGTTGTAAAGTTTGTGTTAATTGGCATTGAATTTGTATTAAATAATGCTCTCAAGGAAGGGGTGGAGTATGCAACGTTGTGTTTTACGAAACACTGACAAGCATGCGAAGAGCTAAGTTTTATAGCTCACAGCTTAAATAAAGTTAAACGCTTTCTTGTGAGAATGTTTAACTGAAATGTAGTGTAAGAACACTGCTTTCAGGACAGCAAATATATGTTTATATATAAAAAAAATAACATTGGGTTTTTACTCAGCTTGCTAATGCTTTTATTTGGCACAGCATGCAGCGTTACGCCTGAAATAAAAACTATTGATGAACAGCCTCAAAGTAACTCGCCTGACTACGTATCAATTACAGCCCTTGAACTTGCTCAGCTAAAAGATGCCGCAATGCAGTGGCAACAAGCTCGTGAAGGCATAGAGCGAATTTTAAGGTTAGAAAAAGAAATAACTTATCTCGTAAATCATATTGATATTATAAACAGCAAAGCAATAGCGCAGTCTAATCAAGGGTATAGCAGCAAGTCTGTACGTTCACCACGAAACACACGTAATGTTAAGTCACGCCAACAAGTTAAACAAAACTACAGTAATAAAAAACAAACTGTAAAATTAAATAAGCCTAAGCATGTATTTGCTTTGCAAGTCGCTTCGGTTGACTCAGAGCAAGGTGTGGCTAAAGCATGGCAAGAGCTAAATACTAAAGCAGCACCGTTGTTTAGAGACAAAATATTGACTAACGTAGAAACCGCCAAAATAAACAACAAAATGTTTTACAGGCTGAAACTTGGCTCTTACCAAAATTTTAAAAATGCAAAAGCAGACTGTGCCGTATTCAAGCTGTATAAACTCGATTGCATAGTAAGTAACTACACAGATAAACCTGTAAAGCTTTAACTTAAAGCGTGTAAAGTGGCGCAAAATTTGCTTTGATTTATTATCTTGGTTAGTAGAGTGCTTTTGCAATGCGGTATTTTAAGTCTTGTCATTTAATATCAGTTTTATTCTTATCTTTTTATTTATATGGATGTAGCAGCGCAACTGTAAATAATGAGAGCGTGCAGCATTCTTTAATAACTGATAAACAAGTAAAAGAGTATGTTTTGCAGTGGCACTTACAGCAAGAAAGCATTGGTCGTTTAACTGCTATGGAAGATGATTTACAGCTGTTAATTATGGCGTTATCGTCTCAAAGTGAATTAACTGAAAACCCTCCTTTACTCATGCAAAGTAAAACCGATATCACCTATGGTAATCAGCCTTCACAGAATTTGGAACCGACGGCACTAAATAACACTCCCGAAGTAAAAACACCAAACTTACAAAATTCAGAACTCACCTTAACAGATGAAACTAAAATTGGAGCACAGCTTGGTTGGTATTTAAAGCCAGAGCTTGTTAAAGCAAGAGTCGAAAGGCTTAAGCAATTATACCCCAGTGCATTTACTCAATTTAATTTTACTATGTTTGAACGTAAAAATAATAATATGACTTTGTATGGATTACGTGTAGGTCCATTTAAAAACGATGCTCAAGTAAGTGCGTTTTGTTATTTAGCTAATCAGCTTGATCAAGTATGTAATATTGCTGCTTTTGTCGGAAAACCAATATAATTAATAAATTAGGCTTTTTAAACTTATATAGTATTAAAGTATTTGTACTAATAGTCGATACTAACTATAGTTGGGCAAATATTTGATAAAGCCCATTTTCTTATAAGGATTTAGCATGAAGTTTTATTTATCTGCATTAGCTGTAGCCACCGTGGTCAGCTCGTTTAGCACTTATGCTGCTACAGAGTCATTTGAAGCGAAAGTAACAGTACAAAATGCTGTAATACTCACAAAAGATAACGATTTAAATTTTGGTACTATTCGTGCTATTTCAGATCCATTAGGCGCCGAACAAGCAACGTTGACAGTTAATCCTGATCCAGCTGCGAGCCCTGTTACTTCAAAAGAGAATCCAACTGGTAACGCTGCGAGTATCTCAATAATTGAAGGTGGTGAAGCGGGTGCTTTTAGTGTGTCAGATGTAGTACCAAACTCTATTTTAACCATTAGCGACCCAGTAAATACTTTAATACTCCCCTTAGCTGGCCAAGGCTTAAATGAACCTGATTTTACTGTAGATGCTTGGACTTACTTTATAACGAGCGGAACAAATGCAGGAGCGCTTTATACGCAGGGTACTCCTAACCTACAAGCTGGTGTTGATGGCGCTGTATCATTTAATATAGGCGCGACTCTTTCTACTTCATCAAACGCATCAAGTGTGGATTACCCTGATGGTGAGTATTCTGGTAGCTTTAATATTGAAGTGTCATATTAATTAGTGTTTAAACAAACAATGCGCTTTTTGTATGTTTCTGCTTGGCTTTCGTTAATGTTTAGCGAGCAAGCCTATAGCGCAAGCATACAACAAGAAGCGCTTAATTTTGGCACTTTAGTAATCCCTCAAAATAATACTTTAAGTTCTATAACCATTAGCCATGAAGGTGAAACAACCACATTTGGTAATATTTACGTATTAACTGAGGGGAATCCCGCAGAACTTTTATTTACCGATTTACCTCCCCTTACTCAAATATCGTTTAACAAAACGAGTGATTCTACATTGCAAAGTGAAGTACTTGGAGCTAATAGTGCCAAGTTTTCGGTTGTATTAGTGGATTTACCAAGAACGCAAACTAGCGATGAGTTTGGAGAACTTTTACTCAAAGTAGGTGGCCGTCTAATAACGACAGGGACTAGCCAAAGTTACTTAGATGGTAGTTTTATTACTGACACCCAATTAGAAATTACGATTGATTACTAAAGGAAAAACATGCTTTATAAAGTTGTAGTGCTGCTCGCACTGAGTGTATGTATTTTAGCAAAAAATGCATACGCAAATTTACTTATCTCTCCAACCCGTATTAGTTTTGATGAACGTCAACGAACCGCTAAAGTTACCGTAATTAATACGGGGGATGAATATCAAACATATCGTGTTTTATGGAGTGAGAAGCAAGCGCAACCTAGCGGTGGCTACATACAGTTGGCAGAGGCTACAAGCGAAAGTTTAAGTTCAATGGCACGTTTGTCACCAAAACAAATGCGTTTAGCACCAGGTGAAAAACAAACAGTAAAAATAGCAATACGTAAACCTAAAGGCCTAGCTTCTGGTGAGTACCGCTCTCATCTTCTATTTCAAGCATTGCCTAGTGAAAATACTAATAAAACAAGCTCAATAAAAGTTAATATGATTATGAGCTACAGCATTCCTATTTTGTTACGTAAAGACATGAAACAGCCAGAAGTTGCCATAGAGCAAGCTAAGCTAGTGCTAAATGAAAGCAATCAACGTCCTCAGTTTTTATTGAATATAAAACGAGAAGGTAAGTTTAGTAGCTACGGTAAATTGAGTGCTTACTTTGTTGATAGCAATAACGATCAAGTTAAAATTGCAGAAATTGGTAATTTAAGTATTTATCCAGAAGTGGATAATGCATTTGTAACCCTTAGTTTATTTAGTGACAAAAATTTAGATAAAGCAGGAAAAGTTATTTTTAAATATGAAGGCAGTCAAGAATATAAAGACCTTACATTTGCACAATACACCCTGCCTTTAACTTCACAATTACTTAATGTTTTAACAGTGAATGACGCGAAATAATTTATTGTATGCACTATTACTAAGCATAAGTAGTTTGCTTAGTAATAGTGTAATAGCTAATCCCAATTCTTCCGTAGGGGATGCTTTAACAACACTACGCGCAATTGAACTAAAGCTAACTAAGCCCGTTGAAGTAATTGATTATAAAAACAAAGAAAATCAGCAACAGCGTATCGCCACAGGCGAGTTATTAATACTTTCGCTTTATTTAAACTCATACTACTTAGGTGAAGTTGCAGCAATTAAAAGCGAGCAAAGTGTACAAGTTAGTTTAAGCGACTTATTTGATATTCTACAATTTGCAATGAATGTTGATGCTAGCAATCGAATTGCTCAAGGTGTTGGATCAAATCAACAACCTCTTTCTCTAAATGCAGCGGTTACACCCGCTGTATTTACTAGTCCTACACAGAGCTACTTATTAGCAAAAAATCAAATTACCATTGAAGATGATATTTATGTAGATATTCAAAGTTTACATAATGCTTTAAATCTAGAGTTTAATATTGATTACCCAGATTTAGAATTACTTATAAGCTCAGAGAGCCCCTTACCGGTTGAACAACAAAGATACAGACAGTCGCGCAACCTTAAATCACCTAACAAAAGATCGCCACCTACGCTGCCATGGAAAGCTAGCCCATATAAAGCGCTATCTTCTCCGGTTGCCGACTTACAACTAAATTTTACCGCGAGCGATGATAGACATTCTACGAACTATTCACTTTTAGGCACTCAAGACTTTGCGTATTTATCTGCAGAGTATTTTTTGTCTGGACGAAGTACTGACTTACTTACCAACTCTAGGTTAACGTTTACAAAGCAAAACTTAGACAAAGAAATAAAAAACGGCTTCATGCCTACTGAAATATCTTTTGGTGATGTTATCGCCACGCAAGTTGGTAATAGCTACAGTAGTCAGTATGCCCGTGGTGTTAAAGTTTCTAATAATGTAACCAATAGAAAAATAGTCAATAATCAAATTAACTTAAGCGGTGCTATACAGCCAGGTTGGGATGTAGAGCTGTATCGTAATGAAATATTAATAGACCAGCAGCTTAGCCTCGCAGATGGGCGTTATATTTTTGATAATATAAACCTATTATTCGGAGCTAATAATTTTGAGCTTATTTTTTATGGGCCTCAAGGTCAAGTTGAGCGTAAAAGTGATTATTACTTTGTGGACGGAAATCAACTTAAGCAGGGACAGGGTAACTATGAATTGTCGGTTACTGAACAAGGCAAGCAATTACTAAATAACAATGTTTCAAGCTCGCAGGGGCAGGGTTGGCAAGTTGCGGGTAGATATGAGCAAGGGCTTACAGATAATATATCTGTATACACTGCTGCATCAGGTCAAAAAAACACAGATGACGATCTACTTAAGTATGCATTTGGCACCAACATAAGCTTATTTGACCGATTATTATTAAATGCGAATATTGAAAAAAATAATAATAATGAACAAGAATTTGAATTTACAGCCCGAACTCAAATTGCCGAACAATCACTACTTTTTAGCGCTACAAATCGTACCGACGAACAGCAGCAAGATTTTAATAGCTACCAAATAAATTTAGCTGGTGGGCTAATGAATAATACCTATGGACGCCTTTCTTATCAAAATAACATCCTATATGACGAGAGTGATACTAGAGGGCGTTTTAAGCAAGTACGTAACCAGTTCAACTACTCATACTCAGGGTTTGCACTAAGTAACCAATTGCTGTGGCAACAAGACGATAGCTCTAAGAGTACTTTTGGAACAACACGTTTTCAAAAGCGCTTTGGGAGAACCTACACAAGGTTTGGTATAGATTATAGTATATCGCCAGTAAGTGAGCTTGTTAGTTACGAGGCTGAGTTTAGCCGCAACTTGGGCCGAGATTTACAAGCCGAACTGACTTTAATTGATTCACTTCGTAATAATATTCAATCGGCCGAATTAGGGCTCAATTGGCAAAGCGACAAGTTTAGTTTAACGAGTAACTTAAACTACAACAGTAACGATGATTGGCGGCTCGGTATTTATAGCCGTTTTAGCTTAGGTTTTGATGTTGAACACAATACATATTTTGTCTCTAAGCGCAGCTTAACTAACACGGGTAGCTTAATGTTACGCGTATTCTTAGATCAAAATAATAACGGTATTATGGATGATGATGAGCACGGCGTTGCCGGCGTAAAAGTAAAAGGCGTTCACAATTATCGTCAAGCAATTACAGACGAACACGGCGTTGCGCTATTAACTTCAATGCCAGCAAATCGTACAACAGATATAATACTTGATAGAAATAGTTTTGAAGATCCGTTTTTAATATCAGCTAACGAGGGTTTTTCTATTACCCCAAGGGCTGGTTTTGTAGAGTATATGGATTTTGCATTAAATAATGCAAGTGAAGTGGAGGGAGTTGTTTATCAACAAAAAGGTGATACAACACAGATCCAACCCTTTGCAAATATAGCGCTGTTGAATGAAAAAGGGGATCAAGTTGCACAAACTCAAGCAGCATATGATGGCTATTATTTATTTACAGACCTTAAACCGGGGCAGTATAAAGCAGTAATTGATGATGAATATAAACAACGCAAGCAGCTAAAAAACACTCAAAATATAACAGTTAATTTATCGCCTCAAGGAGATGTAGTAATGGGCGTTGATTTAACGTTAAAGGCGCTCAGTGCAACAACTGGAAGCATTGCCAATGCAGGAAGTTTTAGTTCGTTAAATATCTTAAAAATTTATTACCGTTTAATAGCACCACGAATAGAGCAGCAAGAAGCTTTTTATATGCATGATAAAGCTAAAAATAAATTTATTTTAGCCTTAGCGTACGCAACAAACAGTTCGCCAGAGCTTATCTCTGTATGCGACTCAGTAAAAGCGCAAGGATTAAATTGTGTTGTTGAAACACATAAAATACTCCATTAAAGGAATTAGGATGAAAAGAGTTCAATATATATTTTTAATCAGTGCAATGTTGCTAAGTTATGGTTGTGCGAATAATAAAGCAATTGATGAGAGTGCTACTCAGACCAACATAACTGACGAAAAAAGCTACGTAAAAATAACAAAGCAGGAACTTGAAACTCTAAAAATGAGCTCCCAGCAGTGGCAAAATATGAAGCCAGAACTTGCGCGTTTATTACTTATTGAAGAAGACTTAAGCTTACTAATATCGCAACTCAATACAATTGCAAAAGAAAATGAGCAGAAAAACGCACCCGTAATAAAAGCAGAAATCGTTCATACCAACACAATTAATCGCTCCAATTTACAATTAAAAAAACCAGTTGATCCTAAATTTGCTTTACAAGTGCTTTCAATAACGCAAAAAGAACAACTCTCTTTAGCTTTTAGGCAGCTACAAAAAAAGCTTCCTAGCTTACTAGACGATAACTTTGTGATGAATGTTGAAACAATAAATGTAAAAGGAGTTATGTATAACCGTTTAAAGCTAGGCGCATACATAGACAAAAAAAACGCTATGGCTGACTGTCAAAAATTAAAGAGCCAAAATATAAATTGTTTAGTTAGCTATTACGTAGATCAGCCCTTTATCGCACAATAGCTAAGTCGGCATACAAATTGCTTCATCCTCAGTATGTTTTGAAGAGGATGGCAATTATGCGCCTTTTACTGCCTTTATTATTTTTAAATTTAGCTGCTTGTAACTTGGTGCCGCCGCCAGAACCAAGTGTGCCTACAGATGCACCTAAAGCAGCCATGGCTCCTTTTACGGTTAATGACTATGTAGTTAATTTAACGTCGCAACTTAACCACCTAAACGGAGCATTAAATGCTAATGCACGTGTTGGCGTTAGTAGCTTCTTTTATGCAGATGCACTAGATACAAAATTAGTGACAGGGCAGGCCTCAGGCTTAAGTCAGCAGATCCAAGAAAGTCTGCTTACACAATTTACTCAACTGGGTTATCACACCGTTGAGTACAGACTTGGGAATAACCTCTCTTTATCAGAAAACTCAGACAGTATTTTAAGTCGCGATTTAAGTAAATTACGTAATCGCCAAAATATTGACTTAGTTATCACAGGCACAGTGACTCGCCAGCAGCATGCATACATAGTTAATGCACGGCTTGTGAATATAGAAAATAAACAGGTGCTCTCTGCGGGAAGTACCGAGATCCCAATTAATGTAATGTGGGGCAATGAGAAAATTCAGCAGCGTGACGGACTTTTATACCGAAGCGAATACTAATTTGGAGCACAAAATGAAAAACCTATTAATTACATTATGCTTACCACTGGGCTTTGGTTGCTCTCAAATACTAGGCACAATGAATACAGACACCACAACACCACAAAGTGAGCAAAGCAACCAACTGGTGAGTAACCAACGCGACGTTGCAGCGCCTGTTTCTGACGATAACTTATTTCAGTCAGGAATGGCTCCACAGGATAACTACACAAAAGCAACACCGCCAATGCGCAAAAATATTAACCATTATGTGCGCGGCATAATGCAAGACATGGTTGAAAACTTACAGTACGTAAGTGAACAAACACCGTTAGCTGTTTCGAGTTTTGTTTTTTTAGATGAAGACTACAACGATGGTAGCTTACTAGGGAACCAAATTGCAGAAAGCTTCATGCATGAATTACACAGCTTTGGTGTACCCGTTATTGATTTTAAAACAACTGATTATATGCGTGTTACCTCAACAGGCGACTTTGTATTTAGTCGCGACTATTTAGAGCTAAATCAAGATCAAAACTTTAAATATGTACTTGCCGGTACGCTTGTAAACCATCAAGGTGGTGTACTTGTTAATGCACGTATTGTTGGGCTAGAAAGTAAGGCCGTAGTAGGTTCTGCACAGGGGTTTATTCCACAGTCGGTTGTTGATGCGCTTAATAGTAGCTATCGCACTGATGGCATAATGTTAAAACAAGCAAGCAAGTGAGATAATTATGTATAGTAAATTATTTAACCGCTTTATCGTTTTTTTTGCTTTAGCTAATTTAACTGGTTGTGCCTTTACTCAAAATAGTGAAAGTGCTGAAATTAATACGTCTTCAACCACACAAGTAAATTATGACCTAGCAAGTATGCTTAAAACAGCCGAGCAAAAATCAACTCAAGACGATGCTAACGGTAATCAATTTACACCACTTCAGCACCATAAAACACTTGTGAACTATGTAGAGCAAATGGCGCTTGATTTGGTTGATACGCTTGAGTTTGAAAGTGATACCGACACCAATATTAATATTGCCGTTACTACCTTGGTCGATCTTGATTCATCGCTTACTAAGAGTAATCAATTGGGCAATCAAATTTCTGAAACGTTAATTCATCAGTTACAAAAGTTTGGTTATGGCGTGGTTGATTTTAAAACAACCCAAACAATAGATGTAAATAGCCGTGGTGATTTTGCTTTTTCGCGCGATATTGAAAAGCTTAGCGAAGAGCAAATGGCGAGCCATGTATTAGCGGGTACATTAATTTATCGCAATGATGCTGTTGTTGTAAATACACGTGTAATTAACGCGCATACAAAAAAAATCGTCGCGAGTAGTCGAAAACTAATCCCAATTTATGTACTAAATAAAGAAGATATATACTTATCAAGCAATTAAGTTCAGTTGTTGCTTGATATAAAAAACCAGATGCCGTTATAATTCACATCTCTAAGCACACAGCTTATTTGTGGCCTCTTAGTTAAATGGATATAACGGCCCCCTCCTAAGGGGCAGTTGCAAGTTCGATTCTTGCAGGGGCTACCAAAAACACATTTCATACCACTTCACGTTGTACCAAAAAACTCTTGAAACCCATTAAAATAAAGGCTTTTAGCTTTCACTCTGTTTCAGGAGGTATCGCCATAGTGCAATTTTTTAGTTACACTGGATGTTACACCGATCATATTTTGTACTTTCGGTGTAACATTAAACCGTAACCAAATGAAAATTATAGAAAGAATTAAGATTTTTATATTTTTTTGCTTTATAAGCGTTGGTTGCCCGTTCGACAGTGGAGCGTTAGATGCCTAAATTAGTTACCCCATTAAATGACACGCAAATCAAAAAAGCTAAACCAAAAGATAAAGAATATCTTTTGGCTGATGGCAAAGGTCTTGCTTTACGAGTTAAACCCAATGGATCAAAAATGTGGTTGTTCACATACTCCAAACCTTATACAAAAAAAAGAGCCCAGATTAGTTTTGGTATGTACCCAGATGTAACTTTATTTGATGCTCGAAAAAGCCGAGGCGAGGCTAGGGCTCTATTAGCAAAAGATATAGATCCCAAAGAGCATAAAGAGGCATTTAATAATGATAAGGCTGCTGAAGCTAAAAATACGTTTGAGGCAGTAGTTAGAGAGTGGATAGCCCTCAAAGAGCCAAAGGTAACTGCGAAGTATGCTTTTAATTTACGCAGAGGTTTTGAGCTTCATCTTTTCCCTTATTTGGGCAAGGTACCTATAAGTAAGCTATCGGCACAACAAACTATTGAGACATTAAAGCCTTTAGCCGCAGCTGATAAGCTAGATATACTTGGGCGTATATGCCGTAGGATTAACGAGGTGATGGAATTTGCTATAAATACTGGACGAATACAATCTAATAACTTAAGTGGCATCAATAAAGCATTCGACTCAGCTACCCATGAAAGTATGGCTAGTTTCACTCCACAAGAGCTTCCTAAACTTATTAGTATAGTGAATAACGCGAGTATTAAGTTAATGACGCGATGTTTATTTGAATGGCAACTACATACTATGGTTCGTCCAGGAGAAGCAGCTGGCACAGCTTGGCATGAAATAGACTTCGAAAATAAGCTATGGAATATTTCAGCCGAACGAATGAAAAAGCGTAAATCCCACGCGGTACCACTCACCCCGCAAGCATTAGCTATACTCGAATATCTTAAGCCTATTAGTGCTCATCGAGAGTTTATATTCCCTGCGGATAAAGATCCTAGAACACATGCTAGTCGTGAAACATTGGGCGCAGCATTTAGACGTATGGGGTTAATAGGTAAACAAACTGCGCACGGTTTACGAGCGCTTGCAAGTACGTCGTTAAACGAGCAAGGGTTTGATCCTGATGTTATAGAAGCTGCTTTGGCGCATGTAGACAGTAATAAAGTGCGCGCTGCTTATAATCGAACTGATTATTTAGAACGCAGACGTAAAATGATGTGCTGGTGGTCTGAACACATTGAAGAAGCTAGTAAAGGTAATTATTCTGTTACTGGTAGTCAGTATTTAAAAGTAATTTAAGGAGATGACTTTGAAACGGATAGACTCAACAAAAGATATACCTTGGTTCAGAATTGAAAATTATAACTATATATCTGAACTAAGTGATATTGATTTATTAAATGAATTTTCAAGGCGAAGAGAGCTTTACAATAACCGAGATACGATTTTGATGGAAATTGAGCTACTTAGTTGTTATTGGAAAGGAATATTAAGTGGTAAGCCCAATACTAATGCTTTATTAGAGAAAAAGTTTTCAGATGAAGATGAAGACTTTAATAACTATATAAAGACTCTCCCAGAAGATGAGCAAAAAAACTATCAGTCTAATGAGCATCTATTAGATGATGTGTTGAGTTATGATGAGGCCATATCACCAATAGAAATACTTCAAATCATTGAATATAACAAAAAGATAGAAATTAAAGGCATTTATAAAAAGGATAAAGAATTTAGTTACTTCAAAGATGATACGCTCTACAGTTCAATTTCCAAAATATTTAATGACGACGTAGTTGCTTGTGAGATAGACCTGAGCTCACACACAGATGACGAGATAATAGCTTCATTAAAGGGACACTTGCCTAAATGGCGAGAAAAAATGGAAGTTCCTGAGCCAGAAAAACGATTTATTAAATCTTCAGAAGTCTCAAAGATTAAAGCTTATAAAATAATACCATTACTAGATCTTATGATATGGGAAGGTCAAATTGATAGCGTGATACCCAAACGAGTTCTTGCATCCTGTGTATATCCTTTTGGGGAAGTAATTGGCAGTGAAGATTTATCAGGTGGTAATGCAAAGGTAAGTAAATTACTAAATACACTATTATGTGACAATTTATCACTTACCAATATTACCGGAGAATTTTAAATTTAATTTTTCAGGTAGTTTTTCATATTTATTTTTTCACTGAGAAAAAATACTTTTAAATCACTCTCGTTCATTTTTTTGAATCAGGAATAATCGCCTTGAACTATTAAACAACAAGGCGAATTACAATGAGCAATAAAATATTACGTATTCAAGAAGTAACAGAACTTACAGGCTTAAGTCGCGCAACTATTTGGCGTAAAGAGAGAGCTGGGATATTTCCTATCAGAAAGCAGTTAGGTTTAAATTCGGTGGGTTGGCTTGAAAGCGACGTTCAGCAATGGCTTACAAACCTACCTAATTTTAAACACCACAAAGAGGCACTATAATGAGTGCTTTCAGCGGAATTAAAGCCGCTAATCTTGCCCCTAAAAATTCACAGTCTAAAACAGAGCGCGCTAATTTATACATTCTAGCTCACCCAAAGGGCGCAACTGAATTAGATATTTTACGTAATGCTGGTTTATCGAGTGGGAGAAACTACTTTACAGATCTTGAGCGTAGCTATGGCTTTACATTTACTCGCGAAAAAACACCAAATTCAGATGGTATCGGTAGTCATTATAAATATAGCTATAGCTCATTAGATATTGCTGAAATTATCATTAAAGCTATAAAAAAAAGCCGTATTCATCGCAAATTAGCTGAATTTACGCCAGAACAAAAAGGTGAGTTTTTAAAACCAATAAAGCACCTCCTGGGGAATTAGGAGGTTATATGGTTAAGCTTAATGATTTAATTAACCGTGGTGACGTTATTAGCATCGCTAACGGTCAATTAAATATTATCCCCAAGAGTGGCAGGCCGGTGCCAGATGGTTGGTTGTATAGCAACCAAGGCTATTTGCTTAAGCAGGTTTGTGATGTGGTTCAGCAACCAATATATCAGTTCTTAGAATTTACAGTGGGACGATACTCAAATAGGTTTGATGGCCTAACAATGAGTTTTATTGATCTACACACCCATGAAGATTACTTCACAATATTTAATGTATCGCTGAACCGCAAAACAAAGCACGGACGCTTAACTGGTAAGCGTTTTAATCCACCAGCTAAAGGAGCGCTATTAAAGTTTTGGAATCGATCTAACTTACCAAAACCTAGAAGGCCCAGCGAGCTTTATAAGAAGATAAGCATAATGAAAAACTATGTTTGGCAAGCTGAAGTTAGTAAAGGTAGTAAGCTAGATACTCAAACACTTTGCTTAGCAAATATTACACATGAGCAAATACTTGAGGCATTTAGCGGTGGCATATCAGTGGCAAATAGGGGGCTAGGCAGTGGCATTCTAGCGGCATCCACATGTGGCAGTTCAAGGGGGCAAAGTGAAGTGGCATCCGGTAGTGGCAAGGAATCATTCAATAACCATACATGGCAAGGCGTAGCGAAAGATCAAACTACGTGTATTGATAGCTACGTGCATAATGAACCACGGGCATTAACTACTACGGGTTCTAATAACTACGATATAAGTAATCAAGGTGATGCGGTAAGAGGTAATACCTTTCCCCCTATAGCATCACTAAAAGAGGGTAAGAAAGCAAAGCCACAGGACCAAACTAATGCTGAGTGGTTAGCTGATTACGGAGAGCTAGATACCTAAACATTTAGTGTAGCTAAGACTCCATGAAGTAGTACCTAGGCAAACTTAAATTTACTTTGGTTTGCCGGTTCTTCAAAACTTTCTAAAATCAAAACATTTCAAAACATTTGATGGTATATAAAATGTCATCACCAGCTATAAATTGCCAACTAAAAGCTACGAAATATTAAATTGTAGGTAGCTGCGAATTTATAAGCGAATTTGGTTAGAGTTAAACGGAACAGTGCGGAACAAATATGGAACACATCTTTTCCTTAGGCTATGTAAGTATAGTGGTTTGTTTACATAGAAGAACAAAGTTAGCACTAAATAAACGATTTGTTCTACCTTTTATTTTTGCTTATTTACCCTATTTTATATAGCATCACTAAATAGCATGAAACGCGTTGAATCAACGAGTTGTGCGCACTCATAGCGTAGTATTTAGGGATAGTTTAAGTTATGGATAAAAGAAAGCTCAGCGAAACCGATATAATCAGCAAGTTTATTCTACCCGCAGTTAAAACCGCAGGGTGGGACGACATAACCCAAATACGCCAAGAGGTTAAACTACGTGACGGTAAAGTAATCGTCCGTGGGCAACTTGGTGTACGTAAAACGGTTAAATCGGCTGACATAGTACTTTACCATAAACCCAGTATGCCGCTTGCTGTAATTGAGGCTAAAGCCAATAAGCATGAAGTAGGTAAGGGCATGCAACAAGCCCTCGATTACGCCAACTTACTTGATGTGCCTTTTGTATTTGCCTCTAATGGTGATGGCTTTATATTCCACGATAAAACCACCTTAATTTCAAATGAAAGTGGCACGCCTGATGCGCATAACCTTGAAACCGAAATACGCTTAGAAGACTTCCCATCACCTCAAGAACTGTGGACAAAATACTGTGCCTACAAGGGCTATACAGAATCGCAACTACCTATAATAAACCAAGCCTATTATGACGATGGCAGCGGCAAACACCCGCGTTACTATCAGCTTCAAGCAATTAATAAAACAGTAGAGGCTATATCGTCAGGTAAAGACCGCGTGCTCCTCGTCATGGCAACAGGAACCGGTAAAACTTATACCGCGTTTCAAATCATTTGGCGCTTATGGAAGTCACGCGCTAAAAAACGCATATTATTTTTAGCCGACCGAAACATATTGGTTGATCAAACTCGTATAAATGACTTTCAGCCGTTTGGTACTTCAATGACCAAAATTACCGGCAGAACAATCGACCCAGCTTACGAAATACATTTAGCACTTTACCAAGCACTAACAGGACCAGAAGAGTCTCAAAAAGCCTTTAAGCAGGTTGACCCAGACTTTTTCGATCTAATAATTATTGACGAGTGCCACCGTGGTAGCGCAAGTGAAGATAGCGCTTGGCGTGAAATACTCACTTACTTTAAAGGTGCTGCTCAAGTTGGCTTAACCGCAACACCCAAAGAAACCGAAGAAGTATCAAACTCAGACTACTTTGGCGACCCAGCCTATACATACTCTCTAAAAGAAGGTATTGAAGATGGCTTTTTAGCGCCATACAAAGTGGTACGTGTCGATCTTGATGTAGACCTACAAGGCTGGCGACCAACAAAAGGGCAGGTTGATAATAACGGTGAAGTAATACAAGACCGCATATACAACCAAAAAGACTTTGACCGCACAATGGTAATTGACGAGCGAACACAGCTGGTGGCCGAAACCATTACCAACTATTTAAAACGTACAGACCCTATGGCTAAAACCATCGTGTTTTGTAACGACATAGATCACGCCGAACGTATGCGCCGTGCCATTGCCAACTTAAACCCAGAGCAAATGGCAAAAAACGACAAATACGTGATGAAAATCACTGGCGATGACGAACTAGGTAAAGGCCAGCTCGACAACTTTATAAACCCTAAACGCCCATACCCAGTCATTGCTACCACCTCAGAGCTTATGACCACAGGAGTAGACGCTAAAACTTGTAAGTTAGTAGTGCTTGATCAAAACATACAATCAATGACCAAGTTTAAACAAATCATTGGTCGTGGTACCCGTATTGACGACCGCTACGGCAAGCTATGGTTTACCATACTCGACTTTAAAAAAGCCACCGAGTTGTTTGCCGATGAACGCTTTGATGGCACGCCAGAAAAAGTAATTAAGGTAACGCCCATCGACATTGAAGACGAAGACGTTGATCTTGAATCACAAGAAGATACAACCGGTGTCGAGCAGACTGATAGCGTATTCGATGATCAATCAACCGCTGACGATACAACCGATGCCAATAACGACACAATTAACGACCCTAAAGGCGATGGCACGCTTGATGGCGAATGGGACGACGAAACTAACAAAATGGTTAAGTACCGCGTATCAGGTGTTACCGTTAATAAAGTGGCAGAGCGAGTACAGTATTACGATACCGACGGTAAACTCGTTACCGAGTCATTTATAGATTACACCCGTAAAACCATGAGCAAGCAGTTCAGTTCACTTGACGACTTTGTAAAGCGTTGGAACGAGTCAGATCGCAAACAAGCAATCATCGACGAGCTTTCCGAAGAAGGGATTATTTGGTCAGCGCTTGAGGAAGAAGTAGGCAAAGACATGGACCCATTTGATATGATCTGCCATGTAGTTTACGACCAACCACCACTTACCCGTAAAGAGCGCGCAGATAACGTACAAAAGCGTAACTATTTTACTAAATATTCGGGTACCGCACACATCGTACTTGAAAACCTTCTGTTAAAATACGCCGATGTAGGCGTGCAAGAAATAGAATCTATGCAAGCACTTAAAGTGGCGCCATTTAACGAAATTGGCAGTCTAAGTGAAATAGTAAAAAAAGGCTTTGGTGGCAAACCACAATATGAGCAAGCACTTAAAGAGCTCGAGGCCGAAATTTACCAAATGCCAGTGCCTAAAACAGCCTAAAGTTATGTTTGCTGATGCTATGTATTAGCGTCAGCAAATATTAACCCATTTAAAGTAAACAGCTTTCATAGTCGCTTTTAGCCGCTGTTTATAAAAATAATCAAACAAGAGAATACTATGTCTATCAGTTCAGCTATTAAATCCATTCAAGATATTATGCGTAAAGACGCCGGTGTCGATGGCGACGCACAACGCCTTGGCCAAATGTCGTGGTTACTTTTTTTAAAAGTGTTCGACGCGCAAGAAGAAGAGCTAGAGCTTGAATTAGACGATTACCGCGAGCCAATCCCCGAGCAATTTTTATGGCGCAATTGGGCGGCCGATAACGAAGGCATAACCGGCGATGAGCTCTTAGAGTTTGTAAACGACAAGCTATTCCCAGAGCTTAAAAACCTAACCGCACCGATAGATAAAAATCCACGCGGCTATGTAGTTAAAGAGGCCTTTAGCGATGCTTTTAACTACATGAAAAACGGCACGCTACTGCGCCAGGTTATTAATAAGCTAAACGAAATAGACTTTACCGACTCAAAAGAGCGCCACTTATTTGGCGACTTGTACGAGCAAATACTAAAAGACTTACAAAGCGCAGGTAACGCGGGCGAATTTTATACCCCGCGCGCCATTACTAAATTTATAGTGGCAGTAACCGACCCAAAACTAGGGGAGTCAATCATGGACCCGGCGTGTGGTACCGGCGGCTTTTTAGCGTGTGCGTTCGACCATGTAAAAGCAAACTATGTTAAATCGGGCGACGACCACCAAATACTTCAAAAGCAAATACACGGCGTAGAAAAAAAACAACTTCCGCACTTATTGTGTACTACCAATATGATGCTTCACGGCATTGAGGTACCGGTACAAGTTAAACACGGCAATACCCTAAATAAACCGCTTTCAAGCTGGGATGACCAAGTAGATGTAATCATCACTAACCCACCATTTGGCGGCACTGAAGAAGACGGCATCGAAAAAAACTTCCCAAGCGACATGCAAACCCGCGAAACAGCCGACTTGTTCTTACAGCTCATTATAGAAGTGCTCAACACTAAAGGTCGCGCTGCGGTAGTATTGCCAGATGGCACCTTGTTTGGTGAAGGCGTTAAAACTAAAATTAAAAAGCTATTGGTAGAGGAATGTAACTTACATACCATAATACGCTTACCTAATGGCGTATTTGCCCCGTACACAAGCATTAAAACCAACATACTGTTTTTTACCAAAGGCACACCAACAAAAGACGTGTGGTTTTACGAGCACCCGTACCCAGCCGGTGTAAAAAATTACAACAAAACCAAACCAATGAAGTTTGAAGAGTTCAAAACGGAGCTCGAATGGTGGGGCAAAGAAGCAGATGGCTTTGCAAGCCGAACTGAAACAGAGCAAGCATGGAAAGTATCAATCGACGATATTATTGCCCGTAACTACAATCTCGACATTAAAAACCCGCATGTAGGCGAAGTAATCAGCCACGACCCACAAGAGCTATTAGCTGACTACTCAAAGCAGCAAGCCGACATACAAGCACTGCGCGATCAGCTTAAAGGTATATTGTCAGCAGCGCTTTCTAAAGATGTTGAGGGCAAGTAGTGGCTGACTCAAAAACACCAAGCACAAACGGTGAGCAGTTAATCACCGAGCATCTTGATATTTGGACGACCGCCATTGAGCAAAAATCGTCAGCAGGTCGAGGCTCATCTAAAAAGTTTTCACTTCACGGCATAAAAAAACTCCGCGAACTTATTTTAGAGCTCGCCGTACGTGGCAAATTAGTGCCACAAGATCCAACCGACGAACCTGCCTCAGTACTGCTTGAGCGAATAGCCGCTGAAAAAGCACAGTTAGTTATAGATAAGAAAATTAAAAAGCCAAAAAAACTGCCAGAGATTAATGAAGATGAAAAACCATTTGAATTGCCGAAAAGATGGGAGTGGTCGAGGTTAGGCGAGATAGCAAAAAAGCTGACGGATGGCTCTCATAATCCTTCTAGAAATAACGGGGAAGGATACCCTATGTTAAGTGGGCAAAACGTAAATTATGGCAAAATCGATTTTGCAAATCCTTCGAGGTACGTAGATCAAGAAAATTATGATAAGGAACACTCTAGAACCCTAGTTCAAGAAAATGATGTTCTACTCACTATCGTCGGTTCAATAGGGCGCTCGGCAGTTGTACCGTCAATGGCACCTAAGTTCGTATTGCAAAGAAGTGTTGCTGTTATTAGTACAGATTTAATCCCTGAGTTTATATGTAATCAATTTATATCTCCTATTTGTATGAGGTACTTTGATAAACACGCAAAGGGCACTGCTCAAAAGGGGATATACTTAGGGAAACTATCGCAAATGCTACTTATAATCCCACCATTGGATGAGCAACGACGCATCGTTACTAAAGTCGATGAGTTAATGGGCTTGTGTGATGCGCTTGAGGCGCAAACTGAAAATAGTATTGCGGCACACCAAACTTTAATTGAAGTGCTGTTAGAGGCCTTGCTGCAAGCGCCAGAGCAAAACGCAACATCCGAACAAGCCACAGTACAGTTCCAACAAAACTGGCAACGCTTAAGCGAGCACTTCGACACGCTATTCACCACCACCGCCAGTATCGACACGCTAAAGCAAACCATTTTACAACTAGCTGTAATGGGCAAACTCGTTCCACAAAACCCTGTTGATGAACCCGCCGGCAAACTCCTTGAGCGCATCGCAGCAGAAAAAGCCCAACTGATTAAAGATAAAAAAATCAAAAAGTCAGTTTCTACAGACTCAATTATTACTGAAAACTGTGATTGGTTACTAGCGGAAGGTTGGTTATCGGCAGAGTTACAAGACATTTGTAGGTTTATCGATTACAGAGGTAAAAACCCTAAAAAGTCATCGAGTGGTATACGAATTATCACAGCAAAAAATATCCGAAATGGATTTATAAAAAATGAGCCTGTTGAGTATGTATCTGAAGAATTATATGAGCAATGGATGGTTAGAGGTTTGCCTCAAAAGAGAGACGTGTTGTTCATTACTGAAGGCCACACAATGGGTTTTGTTGCACAAGTTGATCTAGATTACAAATTTGCCTTGGCACAACGAACTATATGTCTACAGCGTTTTTCAGACTTCAGCCCTGAGTATTTTCGCATTGCATTAACATCGAGCCAGTTTCAAAAGTCTGTTAAAGATAATGAAACAGGCTCTGCCGCTGGGGGAATTAAAGCGAGTAAGTTAAAGCGATTAAAGCTACCAATCCCTCCACTCGAAGAACAACACCGCATAGTCACTAAAGTCAATGAATTAATGGCACTCTGCGATCAACTCAAAGCGCGTTTAAACGACGCACAAACTACTAAGCTCCATCTCACCGACGCCTTAGTCGAACAGGCATCATAAGATGGAATCTAACTCATATAACGTTACTCTGTTTCCTAATAATGTGAACTTACCAAACCCTTTAGCAGGAATGATCTTAATACAACAATCAAGTAGCTGGAATGACTTTAGTTATTTGATAAATGCTAAATATAAAGCTCAGTCTAAAGAGAGTGCTGTACCAATTGAAGGCGATTTACTTATTGGGTTTATTCCTAAGGTAGAGACGGAGTCTGAGTTAAACGCCTTAGATAACGAGCAATATGAGCTATTAGGTAGCATTGATAAAGCTTTAATGTATAAATCAAATGGTGTTCAGTTTGATTTTTTTACCCACTTTCCGAATATGCAAGAATATCGCAAAGTTATAAAGGAATTGGGGGTAGAAGAAGCTCAACGTTTTCTATATTCATTGAATAATATAGTATTTCTTGGGCAAGATAAGTCTATTGAAGCGCAGTATAAATATAAAAAAATAACGCAGTTAGCGGTTTTTAGAAGAGCTTTTATGAGAAATTCGGAAGCTTTCTTTGCTTTCCATAACGCTGAAACCCTTTTGGCTGGAGTAGAGTTTGAAAATTACTCAGCGATAAGCAATCAATTTGATCTTCAATTTCAATTAGGTGGTTTTGAAAATGAGCATAAAATTAAATTCCGTTTTGGAGTTAATTCAAATCCAATTATCCCACATAGAATTAATGTTTTAATAGGTAAAAATGGACTAGGTAAAAGTTTAACGCTTAACAAGCTATGTCGAGCTATTTTACAAAGAGAAGAGCCAAGTTCTACAAAGCTTAATGATATTAATCATGATGAAGCTAAATTAATGTTGAATCGTCTGATTGCACTTGTAAGCCCAGGTGAAGCTAGTACAACTTTTCCTGGTGAATATGCGAACAATCAGAAAACTTATTATCGCAAAATTAACTTAAATAATAATGTTCCTGCGAAAGAAAGAAACTATATAGGACCACTGCTTGCTCAGCTATCAAGAAGTGAAGACTTGATTAGAGATGAGTATAGAATTGATATATTTAAGAGAGCAATATCAAAAGTTATTGATGTAGGCTTATTGTATATTAAAGCTGATGAAGAGCAATATCACCCACTAGAAAGGCTTGGAATAACAAGTGGCTTTTATGAGCAAGGCTTAATAATTAATGAAAATATTCAAACAAGTAAGCAGGTATTAATTAAAATAAATGATAGTTTCTTTCCATTGAGTAGCGGTCAATTAACATTTTTCCAGTTTGCCCTACAGTGTTGCTTATATATTGAAAATGGAACTCTTATAGTCTTAGATGAGCCTGAAACACATATGCACCCTAACTTTATGGGTGAGTTTATTGAATTGCTAGATTATATTTTAGAGCATACTGGTTCTTATGCTGTTATAGCCACACACTCACCCTATTTTGTTCGAGAGGTTGGGCGTGAGCAGGTCCATATTTTTTCAGCTAATAGTGAAGGCGTTATTAATATATCCACGCCTAGGTTAAGAACTTTTGGTGCTGATATAGAATCCATTTCACAATTCGTTTTTGATGAGGACATTGAAAACCGTTTAACCGATAAAATTTTTGAAAAAGTTAAGCATAAAAGCTTTGAAGATGTTGAGAAGGATCTAGGAGAAGAATTATCGCTTGGTGCTTTGATGGATTTAAAAGCTAGGTTTGAGGAACTTGAACATTGAAAAAGCTGACTCCAGAGACAGTGAGGGATCTAAGTCATTTAGATAAGTTAGCAGAGAATGATAAGCTACACCTAACATCATACCCAGAGCTGAGTAGGCAGAAGGAGTTAGTTGTTCAGGCTTATAAAGACTATGACACTAATTGTGGAAATCCTTGGTTAATCACAAGCCCTATAATTTGTGAAAAGTTAAAAGCAGGACTACTTTCTCATTATTCATCCCCGCCAGGCTCTATAGATTATTTTGACAAAATTACTAATTCATCGCCTGATGTATGCCCTATGTGTGGTGGGTTTAAGCCGTTTACAAAGGATCATCTTTTACCAAAAGCCGATTATCAGGTTTGGTCTATTTTTTCAAAAAACTTAGTGCCTGCGTGTGACTGTAATTTAAAGCGAGGTTCCGCTTTAAAAGGTGACGCAGCTACTCAGGCAAGGGTTTTGCATCCATACTATGATCAATTTCTATCTGACAGACTACTGAGTTGCAAAATAATACCCCGTAATAATTTTAAATTTTTTGATTTGAAGCTGATATTTATAAGCCCCGAACATCCTGAAATAGCATCAATCAAATTTCATACTTACAACATTGTTATAAAATCTGGAGTTGAAAGTTGGTTAAAGAGGCAGCTAGGTAAATTAAAAATAAAACCATCCAATGTCATACAAACACTACCAAGGCGAAAGCAAGTTACAGAAGTAGACGTTATTGAGGCTCTTAAAGATTGCTTAGAAAGATACGACGAACAAACAGGTACATGTAATAACTGGTATTCAATACTTTGCCACGGACTACTTAACTCTGAAGGTATGTTGGGTTGGCTGATGGAAATGCACAATAATACTCTCTAAGATTAAGGAAAATAAAAATGAATGATTTTAGAAAACGTCTCCTTGAGGGGCTCAGTAAGCCATTTGAGGTTAAGCCTGTTTCTGATAATTCGGCAGATAACTATTTATCAGGCTTAAATCGTATTGAGGAAGATTACGGCAGTAAAGTATTTAACTTAGAAATACCTGCTTTAATTGATTTATATGACATATATAAAGTTAATGGTAATAAAGAAGAAGTTGGAAATACTTATAATGGTGCCGCTAGAGCAGCACTAAAAAAGCTATTAGATTTTAAAGTTGCTGATTTTTTTATCCACTTTATTGGTCAGAAAGAGTTTGTCGAAGTTATTCAAAATGAAAAGCATAGGAATGAGCTAGCAAAATTTATATATACACTTCATAAAAAGGGTTTTGATTGGTTTTTTACAGATAATAAAAGATCACCATTGAAAGCTGGTAGAAAAAAGAAGAGAAAAAAAATTGCAACACAGGGGTTTGTAAAAATCGCCTATTCTAAAAGTAGTTATACGGTTAGTTACACTTCTCCAAGCGTAAAAAGTGAGTATGGAAAAGAGCCGTTTGATCTAGAAAAGATTGATTATAATGATATTAAAAATGAAAGTTATGGCGCGAATTTTTTAGCAAAATGGCCTCCTTATGATGGTATAGGGTTGCTGCCTGCTGGCTACTCTAAAAATAGAGAGCTAACGAAAAATTCAGAGGGAAAACCTGTTTCTTCTCCGAACGGCAGATTAAAGGAAGTTAAAATGAGCAAGAACGTTATTTACTTCGGCCCACCAGGTACTGGTAAAACATATACTCTTCAAAAACGTTTAAAAGAAAAATATACAGGAACAGGAACTTCTGAAGAGCTAGGTGTTTGGTTAAATAGTAAATTAAACGATTTAAGTTGGTTTGAAATTATTACGCTTATTTTGTTGGCTGCAGATAACGATTTATCTGTAACAGATATTGTGAATCATGAGTATTTTACAAAGAAGTTAGCGCTTAATGGCAGAACTGCACAGTTCCGTCAAACTGCTTGGTCTGCATTGCAAGTCCATGCGATCAGAGAGTCTAAAACTATAAAGTATGAAAAGCGAACTGAACCTTTAATTTTTGATAAAACTGAAAAGAGTAATTGGTTTATAGTTAATAAGGGTGATGAGCTATTAGTGGGCTATAAAGAGCTACTAAATGAGCTTAAGGCAGGTCCCCCTGTCGAAAAAGAAATAAAGCGCTTTGAATTTGTGACCTTTCATCAATCGTATGGGTATGAGGAGTTTATTGAAGGTTTAAGGCCAGTTACTAATGATGATGGCGATATTAGCTACGTTGTAAAGCCTGGTATTTTAAAGCGCCTATGTAAACGTGCGGAAGCTGACGCCAACCATCAGTATGCACTAGTGATTGATGAAATTAACCGAGGCAATATTAGTAAGATATTTGGTGAGTTGATAAGTCTTATTGAAATAGATAAACGGGCTGGTGAAGAACATTCACTTACAGTTACTTTGCCATACTCAAACTTACCTTTTTCGGTACCTAGCAACCTCGATATTATTGGTACTATGAACACGGCTGACCGCTCTTTAACTCATATAGATATTGCGTTAAGACGCCGCTTTGAATTCATAGAACTAAGAACTAAATACAAATTATTAAAAAGTGATGTAGATGGTATTGATGTAAGAAAGCTCTTATTTACTATTAACAAACGGATAGAACTTTTATTAGATAGAGAGCACATTATTGGCCATGCTTTATTAATGAAAGTTAGTAACTTAGCGGATCTTAAACAAGTATTTATCACTAATATTATACCGCTACTGGAAGAATACTTTTTTGAAGATTGGGACAAAATTAAGCAAGTATTTAACGGCAACAGATTTGTTTCAGAGCTCAAAGATGCTCATACAACTTGGCTTGGTGACTCTGATGAGTATGCAGCGAAGTCTTACTTTGTAGACCGTAAAGCTTTTGACGAGATTGAAAACTATACAGCTGTTTATCAAGGTATTGATGACAAAAATTTTGCCGCGCTTTTTTCTGAACAAGAGCAAAACTAAGGAAGGTTTATGCGTACATGGTCTGTTTATGAGTTTTCTCGCTTGTATAAAAGTAATATTACTAAATATGAGGGTGATCATTTAGACCTAGAGCACTCTCAATTTGAAGCGCTCAAACAGCTGTTAACTTGCAGTGAGGCAGACCATGATAAGTTATTTAGATATGGATTTGAAAAGCGACAAGAGGTATTAGTTTGCCAAAACTACGTTGGTGTAATTTGCTTACCTTGCGGCGACCAAATTGAAATATTGCCTAAAACACATCGAAAAAGCGTAAATAGTGAGAGTGATGAAAGTGGTATTGATAGTAATCGCTCTAACCTCATAAAGATGTTAAAGGCAACACAGTATTTACCAGGTAAGGTTGCTGACGATGCATCGTTAGATATGGCTAAAATGCCGTTACTTGATGTATTCATACAATTGTTTTTGCAAGAAGTAAGCTTATTAATTAAGCGTGGTGTTGCAAGGCAGTATGAAACGCACGAGAGTAATGAGCCTTTTATTAAAGGTAGAATACTGGTTAGCCAGCAAATCAGGCATAACTTAGTTAATAAACACCATCACTTTATAGCCTTTGATGAGCTGACTACTAATCGCCCTGAAAACCGTTTAATTAAAAGTGCTTTGCTCTGGTCGCTCAAGCGCGTGACAGCAAAAACGCAACATCTTTGCAGGGAGTTACTATTTCATTTTGAAGAAGTAACAAGCTCAAAAGCTATGTGGCAGGATCTCAATGCTTGGCAACGGGGCAGGCATTTGTCTCACTATGAAGCGATTAGGCCGTGGATCGAGATGATTTTTAAAGATCAAAGCCCTACATCGATAAACGGTTCTAAAAGTATGTTGTCTATATTATTTCCGATGGAACGCGTATTTGAGGATTACGTACCAATTTGTTTAAAAAAACAATTCAAAGAATATGACATTAAAACACAAACTCGCAGTCAATATTTAATAAGCCATACGCCTAGTGATAATAAAAAACGCACTAAAAATGGTAAGCTTTTCAAATTAAGGCCTGACTTGCATATTCAAGCGGAAAATAAATTAATTATTGGTGATACTAAGTGGAAGGTGATTGATGAAAACTTACCTAAAAAAAAGTATGGAATAAGTGAGGGCGATATATACCAGATGCTGGCCTATAACCAAACTTACCAGAAGGGTGAATTAGAGCCCGCAGTGATTTGGCTGATCTACCCTATGACAGCTAAGTTTTTAAAACCTTTGCCTGATTTTATTTTTGATAATGGGCTTACACTCAAAGTATTACCTTTTGATATTGATGGGTCGGTTTTGAAACTTATTGATAGAAATATCATTTCAGATACTTTAGATGGGCCAGTAATAAAAAATGAAAAGGATCTTCTATTTAATGAATTTTGATAAAAACCATGCATTAAAGGTTCTGCAGTTTTGGCTGCAAACTGAGTTTTTTAATACCTTTGATTTAAAAAATATGCTACCAGGCGCTGATGATGGTTTTTTACAATACACAGCAAGTGATTTAAAAAACGATCCAAATAGTTTGCCTTGGTTTAACCGTCAGCAAATTCGTTTGGCTGGTAAAGATTATCATCCGAATAAAGCATATAGCTATACTCTTTATATTGGCATTTTTAATCGTAACGAGTTTGCACAGCAGACAAAAGAGTACTTTAAAGGTTTAGCCGATAATCACTCCATAAATTTACAAAAAGAGGAGGACTGGGAACAGCGACGTGATGATGGCGGTATTACTTGCTGTGCTAAAATTAAACTAAATGCACAAGCGGAACTTAAGCTCGACTCTCTTGAAATGTCTACTGCGCCATGGGCTTTAGGGAAATTGTTAAAGGGTGAAATAGATAGTCTGCGAAAAAGTGACTTTGACCAGGATGTAGAGGGCTTTTCTGATAAATTAAAAAAAATTCATCAGTTAGCTAGTAACATCAAACACGAAACGAATATAAGTGATGCATTTACCCATTTTGAGCTATTTGAAATCTTAAAGTTTTTGTCCCAGTGGGCGGGATTCAAACCAGATCAAACATGTTATTCCTTAATAGTGCAATTAAACAAAGCACCCAGGGAGCCCGCCCCTGAAAGTTCAAAATTGATTTCTGATGCTGCCTTAGAAAAGTTACGTAAACTTACTGATTTATTAAAAGAAGATAGCTCGGATGTTGAGGAAGTAGCCGCAGAATCTGTCGAGCAGCTTGATTCTTCCACTAATGAAAATGATGTACCTATACTCAATAGTTTTTTTATTGAAGATATAGCCCGTTCTATCAAATTGGTTGAAAAGAATGAGCTAGATACTAGTTCTCCGTTGTATTCATATTTACTTAATAAACCTAACTATTATGCAGATTTATTGAGTAAATCAGGCGAGAGTATCATTAAACAAAAGCTTTCTCATGATTATACGCCCTTAGGGCGATGGCCTGATAGTGCTAAGCATACTATGAGTTTAATGCAGCAGTTTTCGATAAATACAGCTAGTGAACATATAAAAGCTGGTGGCTTATATTCAGTGAACGGTCCGCCAGGTACTGGTAAAACAACTATGCTGCGAGATATTATTGCGGCTAATATTGTAAAGCGCGCAAAAGTGCTGTCTCGATTAAAAAGCGCTAAAGGTGCATTTTCTAAAACAAAGAAAATAAAAATAGGTGATGAGGCCTCTTCAATACAAGTACTGAAACCTGCACTCACCGGTTTTGAAATGGTTGTTGTTTCTAGCAACAATAATGCTGTTGAAAATATCACGAAGGAGCTGCCTCAAATTAAGGCGCTAGGGAATGAGTTTAATTGCTTAACCTATCTTCAATCAGTGGCTCAAAAAGTAGCAGCCGATGTTGAAATAAAACAAAAACGTTTAATAGGTCTTGAAGAAAAAGATAACTGTTGGGGCATGATTGCAGCTGCATTAGGAAATAGTGGCAATAGAAAGCGCTTCACGAATAAAGTGTTCTTCGATAAAACAGATAAGATGCAGACCGATGAGGTCTCTAAAAGCTATACAACTTTGGTTGATGGTATTAAATTATTAAGCCAAAAAGGCGAACCTGAAACATTATTTAAAGATGCACAACAGCTATATGTAAAAGCGGAAAAGGCGGTAAATAAAGCGATAGCAGATTTACATCGTTTAGAGGCGCTTACTGGGTTAAAGCATAGTTTAGAGCAACTAAAGCAAAAGTGCTTAGAGGGTGAAGTCAGCTATAAAAAATGTCATTTTTTTGCATCAAAGCTTCATCAGAAATGTTTGCCTTGGTGGCATTATCGTATCTTTAAAAGCTGTAAACTAAGGGTGTTATATAGTGTATTCTGTTTACGAGTTGAACAAAGAAAGAGAGCTTTTGAAGCTTTAAAAATCCAAGTAGTAACACTCGAAGCTAAAGTACATGCTGAGGAGAGTGCGTGTAAAGAAATTCTGGCGCTTCATCCTGATGTGATGTTTGTATCAGCTAACGATGACTTAGATACAACAGTCCACCAGCGCAAGGCGTTTGGGCACAGTCAAGCACTTAATAAACTTCGCTCTGAATTAACGATTGCAGCTTTTAACCTGCATGAAGCTTGGCTAGTGGCGAGTTACAATAATGGCCTGAGTCAAACTCTCAATAAACTCCCTGATTTATTGCAAGACAAAATTACTAAATCAGACGATGCGAAATTAATGTGGCAATTGTTTTTTATGATCTGTCCGGTAGTCTCTTCTGCGTTTGCATCGGTAACGAATCAGTTTTCAAGCTTTGGGCAAGGTGATATAGGTTGGTTATTTATCGATGAGTCTGGCCAAGCCGCACCGCAGCTAGCCGTTGGGGCATTATTACGAGCAAAACGTGCTGTAGTTGTTGGCGATCCACTACAAATTGAGCCTGTATTTACTATACCGCCAGACATAGTTGAATTTTTGGGAGAGCGTTTATTACAAGATGATTGGCTTGACTGGTCGCCCTCTTTGACTTCAGTGCAGGAACTTGCCGATAGAGTAAACCCTTACGGAACTTCGCAAATAGCATATGATAAATGGCTGGGTAGCCCTTTGCGTGTGCATCGTCGTTGTAGTGATCCTATGTTTTCAATATCAAATCAAATAGCTTATAACAATAAAATGATTCATGGTTTAGATGATATAGCTGAGACAGAGTCATTTATATGGGGCCCTAGTAGCTGGTTTGACGTTAGTGGAGCAGAGCAGAGTAAACATTTTGTCCCTGAGCAAGCTGAATATGTACTCTCAATGCTTTATGATTTCATCAATAGAGAAGATCATTTACCTGACTGCTATATCATTTCGCCATTTTCGAATGTTAAAAAGGGCGTGATTAAATACCTCAATAAACATTTTTCACACCAGCAATTTAGTGAGTCCGAGTTTAAAACTTGGCTAGTTGGGCGTGTAGGAACTGTTCATACGTTCCAAGGTAAAGAAGAAGAATTAGTAATTTTTGTTTTAGGTGCAACTGATAGTGCAGGGGCTGCTAAGTGGGCTGCTAGTAAACCTAATTTACTCAATGTTGCTGTTACAAGAGCTAAAAAGCGAGTTTATATAATTGGCTGCTATAACCAATGGGCTGGACTGCGGTATTTCACTGATGCAATAGGTTTGCTAGAACCTGCGGATAAAATACATGCCGATAAAAGAACCCTTTTAAAAGGACAAATCGTTTATGACCATGCCTAGACCTGTACGAATATTTCATATTACTGCGATTGATAACTTGTCGATGATTTGTCAGCACGAAGCATTGTGGAGTAAAACGAAGTCAACTGGATTAGGTATTACATACAATAATATTGCACATAAAGGCGCGCAAAGCACTCGTGCTAACAAAAAGGTGATTAACCCTCCTGGTGGAAGTATTCATGATTATGTGCCTTTTTATTTTGCACCACGTTCACCAATGTTATCTGCAATTCATAATGGGCGAGTAGAGGGATGTAAGTATAGTCAAACAGATATTATTTATTTCGAATTAACAATCGAGGAAGCTTATCGCTCAGGTATGCGTGAGTATATATTTTTTGATCGAAATGCGACTATTGCGTATAGCAAACCAAGTACGGACTTAAAACAATTACATACATTAATTGACTGGGAACTTCTAACTGAACAGCCTAGTTTAGATGGATATTGTAAATTTTTTCATGCAGTGCCTACTAACCCTCGATATACACAAAGGCTAGAAAAACGTATGGCGGAATTTTTGATAAAAGAGCAAGTACCACTTAATTGGGGAGTACGAATTTGTGTAGCTAACCAAACAAAAGCGCAAGAAGTTAATGCTATTTTGAGACGCTTTGAGTTAGACTTGCCAGTAGTTGTTATGCCAGCTTGGTATTTTTAAGAGTTATTTTGGGGCTGTATGAGTATTAAATCAGTAGAGGGCAATCTTTTACAACAGCAAAATGTTGATGCTATAGTCAATACCGTTAATTGTGTTGGCGTTATGGGTAAAGGTATTGCGTTACAGTTTAAAAAGAAATGGCCAAGTAACTACAAAGCTTATGCGACAGCCTGTAAAGCTGGAGACGTTGCCCTAGGTAAAATGTTTATTTTTGAACTGGGTGCACTTGTCACTCCTCGGCTTATTATTAATTTCCCAACAAAAGGTCATTGGTGCAGTGATTCTCGCTTAAAAGATATTGAGGCGGGTTTACAAGATTTGGTTGCTTGCATTAAAGAGTTAAATATTCAATCTATTGCTATTCCACCTTTAGGTTGTGGTAATGGTGGACTCGATTGGGAAATAGTAAAACCTTTAATGTTAAGGTATCTGACTAACATTCCAGAACTTGATGTTTATTTATATGAACCGACAGATTCTATAAAAGCACAAGACATGCAAACAAGTACCCCTAAGCCAAAAATGACTCCAGGTAGGGCTGCAATTTTAGCTCTATTACAATCGTACCAATCAGTTAGTTATGGCTTATCAAAAATTGAAGTGCAAAAGCTTGCCTACTTTTTACAGGCAGCTGGTGAAGATATGCGACTTAACTTTGTTAAAGATAAGTTTGGTCCTTATGCTGATGCGTTAAGGCATGCTTTAAATGCAATGGATGGTCATTATATTCAAGGTGTTGGTGATGGGGTTGTTGAGTCAGAGATCCGTCCAGTTGAAACTACACTCGAAGATGCAAAGTTATTTTTAGCAAGCTCTAACCCTGAAATAAGTTCTAGAATAGCGCGTGTTACAGATTTAATTGAAGGGTATGAGTCACCATATGGTGTAGAGTTATTAGCGACAGTTCATTGGGTTGCTAAACAAGAGCATGCAAACACACCTGAGCAAGCATTTATGGCTATTCAAAATTGGAATGAGCGTAAGAAGAGCTTAATGTCTTTAGAGCATGTAACTTCCTCGTGGGAGCAACTTAAGGGTCATGGTTGGTTATAGCAGATAAAGTTAAAGCTGCGCCTTTTATAGGTGCAGTATTTCTTTATGCCCCAGTAATTAAATATAGAAACTTCCATAACTATTCTTCGATATTCAATTTTTAATTATTTTTACTTATTTTCTTACATCGCATTTCAAACGAGTGGAAATGAAATTTTGTTACACTCTATGTTACACCTTTCGGTTTTAGTGTTTGCTAAATAACTTTAAATCAACAGCTTGGCTTGTTGTTTTGGTGGTTGCAGGGGCTACCGATTAAATCAATGACTTACATTTATTTTTCCTTCTTATTTAATTTCTGTGTAGAACATATGTAGCAGTTGCAAAGGTTAAAAACCAGTGTAGGTTTTAACTAAACTGGTCACTTATTTTATTTTTTAGTTAACTCTTTATCGAATTCAGCTACGAAGCTTTCAGTTCTTATATGGTCTCTCACTTTCTCGCGGGCTGTAATCGTAATGCCTGATTTTTCAATAATTGTTTCGAGAATATTTGCCACTTGTTCTATATGCTTAGCAAATTGTTCGTGATTTTTAAGAGTGGTAGTTAAAAAATTGATTATAGGTTTTTGTGTTTTACTTGTAGCTTCCAATAAATCTGGTTGATCTTTATGAATTCTGACAAGCGCATATAGAGCATAGTATTTAAATATTGCTCTAGTTCTATCAACTTTGCCAGTTCTAATAAGGTAATCGAATTTATAGAGTGCTAAGCCTGCTAAATGATAGAGTTCTACATTGTGATCTTCTGAAAATATTTTACTAGAAAACTCTTTTCGGATTCCTCTATAATCTCGAGCAGCTCTATTTGGTTGATAAAAGAACATTGCTGCAACTACTTTCATCAAATCAGTTGGTTTTAAAATCCTTGTTCTTTCAATTTGAATGTCTCTATATTGATTATCTCTCCTCTCAATATAGATTTTTAGCTCTGCCACTTGAGCTGAACTGTATTCTTCGAGATCTTTCATGAATGGTCTTAAAGCCCAAAATTGATCCTCTCTTACTTCATTCTGTTGATTTGTTCCAATTATTACGTTTGAGACAAACTCTACATCACTACAACCGATTAACCTCAATGGAACAGAAATATTTTCTACTTTATCTCGCATATGAGCTAATATATTTGTAGTCTGACAACCATTTATTATTTGATAATCTTCAAGAGTAAAGGTATCACTTTTACGATCAATACTTTTTGAAACGACTGTTATACCATTGTTTTTAAATACAAAGTCACTCCCGTCGCCAGAGTTTATTTCAGCAGCAATAGCTTTATTAATATCGGATTCAGGGTTGAAGTCACGCACATTATCGTAGAACAAGCTTTTGTTTATATGGCGGTTACCTTCATTATCTTCTTCACCAAGAACAATCCCCAGTATTTCCGATGCTGGTACATAGCCAATATACGCTTCATCAACTTTCTCATGGCTAGGCATGGTTACAGCCTTTTGAAAATTTAATTTAGCAGATGAGGAGTTTGTTGCTGAACGAAAGCCGTTTTGTATTACTTTGGCTCCAGGGCATTCAATATATATTTCATCGAAAATATTTAATTCATTTAATCGTTCTTTATTGGAATCAATAAGCGTTTGTATTGGACTTGCTATTTGACCTGATCCTGTTGTGCAGTAAAAACATCTTAAGATGGGGCTAGTTTTGGCTGCTTTTGAGTATATTTGATCTTTAATGTCACTTAATTCTTCAAGTTGACTACCAATGAATAAGTTTTGATCAGTAAAAAAATCGTTAATAGCATCTAGAAACTTTGAAATATTACCGTAGTCTAACTTATCAGATGTTTTAGATTGAAAAAAATGAAATTCTGCAGTGTGATTTTTACCATGTGAAAGTACTTCTTTTGCTTCTTCTATATCTGTGCAAAGAGAACCTTGTATGTAGATAGCAATACCATCAATTCCGAATTCAGAGCCTTTTAAATGTACTCTAAAAGGGTCTATATTCTCACTTAGAATCCCGTTCTCAACTGAGAAAATAGACATAACTTCGAAAGAATCAGCCTCATTCAAATTTTCATTTGGGTTCATTTCTTTGAAGTTTTTTAGTTGAGCATTAATTATTGGATTAATAGCCATATTTAATTCCTTATAAATTAGATCTTTACCATACGCTAACAATATTTATAGTCAATAATATGGCATCAATAAATTATCAGTACAGTTATTTACAGAACTTCAAGTAAGAGCCTTTTTGCCATTCTGGCAAATGGTAAGTTAAAGGTAATTTTTGGCTTTTTACTGGTGTTCGATATGATCAAAGCTTAGTTAAGAGCTTTAGCTATTTGAGATGTTAAATTTAACTGCAATTTTATTTAAAAGTGATAGCTTTAGCTCTTATTGGGTAATGAGGAGCTTTAGCTAATACGTTCTAGCTTTAGGTTATGCTTTTTCGGCCTTCCATAAATAGTGCTGCCTAGTGCTACTACCTCGTAAAAGCGGCTTTACCTGCGAACCACAGTTTAAGTATGAGTTCACCATCGTAATAGCTTTGTAAGCACTCGCCAGTTTCCTCTACTATGTTTAAATTGGTGTGTAATTTGTTAGGTCTATCTTTTAGCTTTGTGTGTAAACCGCCCATAGCGAGTATATAGCCTTTCCAATCGCTGTTATCAGCAGCAAAGCGAGCTTGTTCTAATAGGCTATCTTTTTTATCATTAAACATAGAGCGCAAACGTCTTAATTCGCGCCAAACTGATACGCTAGCACCGCCAATTTGTTGAAACTGACGTATGCACCAACACGATGCCCACGCATCAATACGTTGCGCTACAAGAAGCGAATCGTTACCGAATTTATCTTCGCCTACACCTTCACCATCTATATTTTTCGCTATGTATTTTAAAATATAGCCAGTTGCAGAGCCTTTGTTTGGGTCTATTTATTTAAAGTCACAGCGGTTTTCGGCTGCGCCTTTTTCGTCACCATCAACTTCTAACGCGTAATGGCGAATAATTTTTTTAATGCGTCTAGCTTTTCGCTCTCAATAAAAAACAGCACATGCTAATGCGGTGTTTTATTTACCTTCCCCATACTTCATGTATAGCGCATGTGTAGTAGTGTTGCACTTATTGATTAAAGGCGTTTAAAGCTTCTTGCTCACATTTTTCACGCTCTGAAACCATGGCTTCAAAGTCGGCTTGAATTTGTGCTAGAACAGTTGGTGGGTTAAGTCGTTTGATTCTTTTAAATTGAATGCTTTCTTCTTCATCATAGGCGAGTATTGCTAAAGTGATTTTTTCGCGTTTGATACCATTTGAAAATATTCCTTCGGCATCTAATTGTATGAGCACTTTTTCCATTGTCGTAAGCCATTGATGCCAATTATCCATTGCTTCTATATCTGATTGAAACAAATCAATGCTGTCTTCTAGTTTTTGGCACTCTAGAGTTGTTTCATCAAAGTATTCGGAATAATCCTCAAACATCGGGTAGTCTTCTGGATTCCATTTAGCCATGTAAAAGCTACTTACATCGTTGTTGTACTCTGCTTCAAATACTTTTTTTAAATCCGATAAGGTATTAAACATTGGCAGTAGTGAGTAGCTACCTGTGTGGTAAAAGCCCATTACATAAAGATCGTTACCGTATTTTTGTATAATGTTTTTAAATGCTTTTTTGGTATCTTGATAAAGTGTTTTTTCGAAGTTTTTAGTATCTAACATGAGTTCATTATTTCTTTTATTATTACAGAAATTTATATGGAAAAAGTGAGTGATTAAAACTCACCATACTAAAATAAAATAACCAGAGCTATTATATAACTCTGGTTATTGTAAGTTAATATTAACCATCACTTGTAATTGTATCAATTAATTCACTAAGCACGGCTTCAGATTGACTTGTTTCTACTTGGCAAGTACCTGCATTTAAATGACCACCACCGCCGTATTTAAGGCACAGTTCGCCAACATTGGTGCTTGAGCTGCGGTTAGTGATTGATTTACCAACAGCATACACTACGTTTTGCTTTTTAAGGCCCCACATTTTATGAATCGAGATATTGCAGTCGGGGTACATGGCATAAATAACAAATCGGTTTGTGGCGTAAATTGTTTCTTCTTGGGTTAAATCAAGGACGACTAAGTTTTTATGGACGGTAGCGCATTGAGAGATTTGCTCTTTGGCTTTTTCGTTATGCTCGTTATATAAAGCAACACGTTCGGCTACGTCTTCCATTTGTAGGATTTCTTCGATGCTCTGATCTTTACATGCATCAATGAGTTTCATCATTAATTGATAATTTGAAATTTTAAACTCGCGAAAACGGCCAAGGCCTGTTCGCGCATCCATAATAAAGTTCATTAATACCCAGTCGGTCGGGTTTAATATTTCATCTTTTGAAAACTGAGCAGCATCGCCTTTATCTACCGCGTCCATCATTTCAACAGAAATATTTGGAAGTTTTTCAGCGCCGCCATAATAGTCATAAACTACGCGAGCTGCTGATGGGGCTTCTGGGTCAATAATATGATTTTTTATGTCGCTTGAGTTACGTACTGTTTCGCTAAGATGATGATCGAATGCTATGTGACAGCCTGCAACGTAGGGGAGGTTGGTCGTAATGTCGTTTTCGGTAATGTCTATTTTGCCATCTTGCATGTCTTTTGGATGAACAAATAAAATATCATCAATTAGGTCTAAGTCTTTAAGCAATACGGCACAAACTAAGCCATCAAAATCGCTGCGAGTGACTAGTCTAAATTTATTATCGGGCATAGCTATTCCATCTTTTTTAATTGAATTATCAATTAAGTGTAACAGCTAAAATTTTTTTTGAGAGGTCGGCTTAAAAAAATTATAAAAAAAAGCCAAAACGTTAGTTTTGGCTTTTGCTTAGCAAGTTTGTATGTGTGGTAAATAGGCTATGCGTCTGGGCCACATTCCATACATGAATTTACAATGTCTGGGCCAAATTTAAGTTTGGCGTTTAAGTCGCGAAGGGCGGTACGTAACCCTTCTTCAATTACAGGGTGGTAAAATGGCATATCAAGCATTTCTGGTACGGTCATTTTGTTGCTACCGAGCTTATAACCAAGATGACGCATATAACAACTTTACACCGATAATAAGTTTTTAGTGGACTGTTGAACAATGTCCATTTGTTTGTGCATTAAATCTCGAACAGCCCTGAGTTCTCGGGGATAAATATAGCCTCCAGAGAGTATATCTAGACTTAGCATTTCAGCTAACCGGCGTGCATCACTATGCTCGTTGGTATATTTTTAACCAGAGTATTGCTGGGTTGCAGCTGGATTCGCTAAGTGAAGTTTAAACTTTGCAGCTATTAATGCATCAACTAACCAATACAAATTAAATGTTGATTCAACAACAAGTCCTGCTAGCTTGTATTTATAAGGGGCTAAAAAGATAAAATGACAGAGATGTCATTATTTAAACGATTGCAGTTAAGCGTTTCACCCTGTTCATTAATGATAGGAATTACACTATTATTTGAATGCAAGTCAACTCCACCCCACCATATAGTTTTATACTAAGCTCCTCTGATAACGTTTATGTCTTGGTCAACACAACTATATCGAAAAACTCTAGGAGCTTTGTATATGATCATCAAATTTTGACTTTATACATCACAATTTTGCCTTGTCATTGTGCTATTTTCTTAGCGCTATAATAGATCACTTATTTAATGCAATTGCTATTAGTTGATTGAGCGTAACCCATTTTTGTTTGTTCCTTTTTTAGTCTCTTTCATCAGTTTTTGTTCAGTTTGCTTATTATAGTGTGTCCCTAGAGTAGATTATTAATTGCTCGAGCTTGGGTTAGTATATGCTTTCACCTTGCTTTTGCTCACTCAAAAGAAAGGGAAATACGATAATGAAACAAATGGCTTCTTTTTTTCATTTATTAATGCGCGCTTTTTTACCGATCAGTGCATTGATTGTGTTAGTGCTAGTTCTGTTTTTAAATCCTTATAATTACCTCTCAATATTCGTCATCATTATTGCTGGTTTTTTTGTGGCACTAGGCATTAAAGACAGGTTGCAAACTAGTAGCACGTTGCTTAGAAATTATCCGGTAATAGCATGGATAAGGCACATATTTTACGACTTACGACCATTTTTACGCCAATACATTGTGGAGGATGATTTAGAAGGTACACCTTACAGTTTTGAAGCGCGTAATCTTATTTATGCTCGCTCGCAAGGTAAAAGTGATACGCGGCCTTTAGGTACAGAACGCAACGTAAAAGAAGATGGTTATACGTGGGTTTGCCACTCTATGGCACCTAAATCTCAGCCAGATACTAAGCCAAGGGTAACTATTGGTAATGAGCAATCTAGCCAACCTTATGAAGCATCCTTATTAAATATATCGGCAATGAGCTTCGGCGCATTATCGGGTAGAGCAGTTGAGGCATTAAATAAAGGCGCTAAAATAGGTGACTTTTATCATGATACCGGGGAAGGAGGGCTTAGTGAGTATCATAAAAAGCATGGTGGCGACATTGTATGGGAGTTAGGCACTGGCTACTTTGGTTGTCGCGACGAGCACGGCAATTTTGATCCAAAGCAGTTTGCTGATACTGCACAAAGTGAACAAGTAAAAATGACTGAAATAAAACTCAGTCAAGGTGCTAAACCAGGCCATGGTGGCTTGTTACCAGGCTCTAAGGTAACTGAAGAAATAGCCCGCACCCGTAAAGTTCCCGCTCATGAAGATTGTTTGTCGCCCGCTGGGCACTCTGCTTTTTCAACACCCGTTGAATTACTTGAATTTGCACAACATATGCGTGAGCTTTCTGGCGGTAAGCCAGTAGGGTTAAAGCTGTGCGTTGGTATGCCCCACGAGGTTATGGCGTTGGGTAAAGCTATGCTTAGCACTGAAATTTACCCTGATTTTATTGTGGTCGATGGCGCAGAAGGCGGTACGGGCGCTGCACCTAATGAATTGTCGGATTGGGTTGGTATGCCTTTAGAGGATGGTTTAGTAATGATGCAAAATATGTTAGTGGGTACGGGGTTAAGGAAGCATATAAAGCTCGGTGCCAGTGGTAAAATTTATAATGGTATGGGCATGGCTAAGCATATTGCTTTAGGCGCTGATTGGTGTAATGCCGCGCGTGCGTTTATGTTTTCCATTGGTTGTGTGCAAGCTAAGCGTTGTGACAAAGGGACGTGCCCTACGGGGATCACCACCCAAGATCCACAGCGCCAACGCTCGTTAGATATAGAAATACAATCACAAAGAGCAGCGCTGTTTCATTCTAAAACGTTAGCTGCATTAGGTGAAATTGTGGGCTCCTGCGGTGGCGTTCATCCTAGTGAGTTAGATCCCCATCAAATTATAACGCGCATAGATGCAGCACAATCTAAGTCAATTATGGAAGTCCATCCATTTTTACCTCCTAACAGTTTGCTTGATACCCCTGGCGATACAGCGTATTGCGATTGGTGGGAAGCTGCTTCTAAAGATACATTTAAGCCAATTAAAAATTTAACCGATGCAATGGGAACAACGTTATTAGCACATAAAAGAGGACATTACTAATGAGTACAACAGTTTCACACGTTATAGCAGACACTCTCGTACAAGCGGGAGCAAAACGTTGTTATGGTATTGTTGGCGACACAATAAATCATTTTACTGATGCGATTAGGCACACCGATTTAAAGTGGGTCAATGTACGTCATGAAGAAGTAGGTGGCTTTGCCGCCGGTGCAGAAGCTTATATGACAGAGCAGCTTGCTGTTTGTGCTGGAACGTGTGGACCTGGCAGCTTACATTTTGTAAATGGTATTTTTGAAAGCCACCGTAATGGTGCCCCTGTTGTTTTAATAGCCTCCAACATTGATAGGGCGGAGGAAGGAATGGATTTTCCACAAGAGTTGGACCAAACCAAAATTTACGAGCAGTGCTCTGTATTTTGTAAGCGTATTAGCCACCCAGATCAAGCTCGGCGTATCGTAACCCAGGCAGCTCAAGCGGCATTGGCACATAAGGGGGTGGCGGTGGTTGTAGTTAATGGCGATGTATTTAAGGAGAAAATAGATGATGATTTGCCTTGGTCGGTTCACCAGCCTCAACCGGTTATTCGTCCAAGTGACGACGAACTCAAAAAGCTTGCTGGTATGATTCTCGATGCAAAGCGCATTACCATTTACGCAGGTATTGGCGCCCGAAAGGCGCATGATCAACTTATTACTTTGGCAAAAAAGTTAAACGCTCCGATAGCTCATAGTTCGCGAGCAAAAGAATTTGTAGAGCCTAATAACCCTTTTAACATTGGTATGACAGGGATTTTAGGAAATCTTGCAGGAGTGCAAGCAATGAGCGATTGCGATTTGTTAATTTGCTTAGGTTCTGACTTTGCCTATACCCAATTTTATCCTGAAAAAGCCCGTATTGTGCAAATCAATAAAGAGGCTAACCATTTAGGGCGCCGTTCGCCTATCGAACTTGGTTTAGTGGGCGATGTTAAAGATACTTTAGCTGCGTTAACCCCACTACTTGAACAAAAATCAGATAATAGACATTTGAATGAATCGCTTGAGCAGTGGAAAAAAGACACTCAGGGCTACAATAAAAAGGCAAAACACGACTCTGACCTTATTCACCCGCAGTACCTGGCGCAGCTACTCAGTGAACAGGCCACTGATAATGCTATTTTTACCGCCGATGGAGGAAGTCCAATGGTTTGGTTATTAAGGCATTTAAAGGCTACAGGAGAGCGCCGTTTTTTAGCCAGTTTATTGCATGGTACTATGGCAAATGCGTATCCTCAGGCATTAGGAATTGCAAATGCATATCCTGATAGGCAAGTAATAGCAATGTGTGGCGATGGCGGGATCACCATGTTATTGGGAGATTTACTTACCTTAGTGCAAGAGAAAATAGCAGTTAAAATTTTAATTTTTAACAATGACTCACTCGGCTTTGTAGAAATGGAGCAAAGGGTAGAAGGCTTACTTGATAGTTACACAGGTCTCTCGAACCCTAATTTTGCTCTATTAGCACAGCAAATTGGCTTGCACAGTTGGCAAGTATCAGACCCTGATGAACTGCCTTCAACGATGCGCGCATGGCTAGATGCAAAAGGACCGGCTTTATTAGAAGTAAAAGTAAATAGAATGGAGTTAGTCATGCCGCCTAAAATAGAAGCAGGGCAGGTAGCCTCTACGGCTTTATTTGGCCTTAAAGCAGTACTAAATGGTCGTACTAACGAAGTAGTGTCGTTACTCAGAGATAACTTTATTAAATAATACAAATCTGCTTATATAGAGAGTCTATCTAACGTTAAGAAAATTGCGCTAGAACTAGGTGATGTTTTTATCTTTTTTGATTCGATTAACAATTAAGTGTAACAGCTAAAATTTTTTTTGAGAGGTCGGCTTAAAAAAATTATAAAAAAAAGCCAAAACGTTAGTTTTGGCTTTTGCTTAGCAAGTTTGTATGTGTGGTAAATAGGCTATGCGCCTGGGCCACATTCCATACATGAATTTACAATGTCTGGGCCAAATTTAAGTTTGGCGTTTAAGTCGCGAAGGGCGGTACGTAACCCTTCTTCAATTACAGGGTGGTAAAATGGCATATCAAGCATTTCTGGTACGGTCATTTTGTTTTGTACAGCCCATGCTAGTAAGTGAGCAATGTGTTCGGCTTGTGGGCCAATAAACTCAGCACCTAAAAATAAGCCTGTGCCTTGCTCTGCATATACACGCATATGACCTTTGTTTTTAAGCATTACTCGGCTTCGGCCTTGATTTTCAAAGCTGACTTCGCCTACTTCAAAACAACCGCATGGGCCTAAACGGTCGGTAATTTGCTTGTAGCTTTCGCCGACCATTGCTATTTGTGGGTCGCTAAATACGGCTGCAATTTTTGCTCTACGCAGACCTATTCGTACATCTGGGAAGCGCCCTGCATTTTGACCTGCAATAGCACCTTGGTCTGATGCTTCGTGTAACAATGGGAGCATGTTACTCGCATCGCCTGCTATAAATATGTTTGACTCACCACACTGCATTGTATGTGTGTCTGCGTGCGGTACGCCGCGTTCATCAAGTTCAATGCCTGTGTTTTCAAGGCCTAGTTTATCTACGTTAGGTACTCGGCCTGTGGCTGCAAGTACGTAGTCAAACTGTTCGGTGTGTTTTTCACCTTGTTTGTCGGTGTAAGTTAGCTGTGCTTTGTCACCAACTTGCATCATGTCAGATACGTTTGAGTCGGTATCTACAAAAAATTCTTCAGCAAAAACAGTATTTGCATAGTCTTTTACTACTGGGTCTGTAAGTGGGCCAATTGCGCCGCCTACACCAAATAGTTTTACATTTACGCCTAGTCGGCTAAGTGCTTGGCCAATTTCAAGACCTATTACACCAGGGCCAAATACAGCGACTGATTCTGGTAGGTCATCCCAATCAAATACGTCGTCGTTTATAATAAGTTTGTCGCCAAAGTTATTAAATACGCCGGGGTATGAAGGGCGTGAGCCGGTTGCAATTACAAAGCGTTTTGCTGTAATAATTGTGTGGTCGTCTATTTGTACGCGGTTTGTGTCTAAAAATTTAGCGTAACCACGAATTTTATCACCCTCTGGTAATTCATCTACGGCTTCTACTACGAATCCTGCAAAACGATCTCGTTCACTTTTAACGCGTGCCATAACTGCTTTGCCATCAATAACTGGCTTTGAGCTATGAACACCAAATGCAGGTGCCATTTCAATTGCGTGTGCGGCTTCGGCGGCTGCAATCAATAACTTGCTTGGCATACAACCAACACGTGCACATGTGGTGCCGTATGGGCCTGATTCGATCATTAATACATTTTGTGTGAACTGTTTAGCATTACGATAAGCACTTAAACCAGCAGTGCCTGCGCCTATAACAACAACATCGGTTTGCAATTCTTTCATAGTATTTTTTCCTCTAATAAATAGGGGCATAAAAGCCCCTATTTTTTACCTACTTACGTTAGGCATTTAATTTACTTATTGATTAAGCAAAGTATTTTTCTAAGTCGTCTGAACCACCGATGTGTTTACCACCAATGAATATTTGTGGAACAGTTTCACGACCAGATACAGCTTTTAGACTTGTTAGTGATGCGCCTGCACCCATAACAACCTCTTCATATGCGAAACCTTTTTCTGCAAGAAGCTCTTTCGCTTTTTTACAGAAAGGACAGCCAGGTTTAGTAAAGATGCTTACTGGTTCTGGTTTAGCTTGCTTAGGGTTGATGTAATCAAGCATTGTGTCTGCGTCAGATACTTCAAACGGGTCACCTGGTAAATCTGGTTCGATAAACATTTTGTCAATCACGCCATCTTTAACAAGCATAGAGTATCTCCAGCTGCGCTTACCAAAGCCTAGGTCGTTTTTGTCTACTAACATGCCCATGCCGTCAGTAAATTCGCCGTTGCCGTCTGGTAATAAAGTAATGTTTTGCGCTTCTTGATGCTCAGCCCATGCGTTCATTACAAAGGTATCGTTTACTGATAAACATACAATTTCGTCAACGCCGTTTTGCTTAAGTACGCCTGCTAATTCGTTATAACGTGGTAAGTGAGTTGATGAACATGTCGGTGTGAATGCACCTGGTAGTGAAAACACTACAACAGTTTTACCTTTAAAAATGTCATCTGTTGTTACTGATTTCCAATCATTATTTTCGCGAGTTGCAAATGTAACACTTGGGATTGTTTGACCTTCGATATTGTTTAACATAGTTTTTGTTCCTCTTGATTTGTTGATAGCCATTATGGTGAATAATTAAATATAGTTCCAATCGTTTGTTTGTATTAAACTGATAGTTATAAACTATCACGTAGAGCTGAATATGAACTTAAAAGATTTTGAATATGTAAAAGCAATAGCGCAATATAAGCATTTTCGCAAAGCTGCCGATGCATGTTTTGTTAGCCAGCCTACATTAAGTGGTCAAGTAAAAAAACTCGAAAATGAGCTTGGCGTTACTTTGTTTGATCGCTCAACCAAGCAAGTCACCTTAACAGCAAAAGGTGAATGTTTGTTGACGCAAATAGAAATTATTTTAGAACAAACGCAAATACTCAAAGAACTTGCTGCTACTTCTAACGAGCCTCTACAAGGTAAATTAACTATTGGTATTATCCCTACCATTGCGCCTTATTTGTTGCCTGCGTTATTAACATCAATGAAAGCGGCATTTATTGATAGCCAGTTTTCGTTTATTGAGATGCAAACAGCAACAATTTTAGAAGCTTTAAACAAGGGTGAACTCGACTGTGCTATTCTAGCTGATGTGCCAGAGCTTATTAATTACCATACGGTTGCTTTATACAAAGAAGATTTTTTAGTGGCGGTATCACACGATAACGCGCTTTCTAAGCATAAAAAAGTAGCGCTGAGCGATCTTCAAGGATGCAGCCTATTAATGTTAAGTGATGGTCATTGCTTTAAAGATCAAGCCCAAAAGTTTTGTTTTTCCGCAGGGGTCGATGTATCTAACCAGTATAAAGGTAATAGTTTAGAAACATTATTAGCGTTAGTGGCTATGGATGACGGTATTACATTTGTACCAAAGTTAGCATGTACCGACCGTGTAGGGATTGATTACTTGCCTATATTCCCTAATCAGCAGCGTAACGTGGTGTTTGCATGCAGAAAGCATTATCCGCATTTATCGGGTGTAGAACAATTGGGCGAGTGGTTATCGGCTCACCCTAATTTAAAAGCTAAATTGAGTAAAAAACTCTAAAGATCTTGGCTGATTATTTCTACTACATCGTTAATTTGCACGCCAGGTAGTGGTTTGTCATCAATACTGACTGCTACTGCGGTTTGCTGATAAAGCTGCTCTACGCGAATTTTATTAAGCGTGGTGATGGTGTGCGGCATTACATTACCTGCCGCGTCGGTTAAATAGTTATGGTGCGCAATGCTTAGCATTTGGCCTTTTTTTAACCCATGAGCTTTACCCAAGTTAATAACGATTTTGCTATTTTCCATATGCATTATTTTGCCTTGTGTAGGTAGGCATGCCATGGCTGCTTGAATATCATAACTCACTGATTGGTTGATATCGGTTATGCTTTGCCCATAAGGCGATTGCCAAAACCTATCACTATTAACATCCACTATGGTTGTTTTTTCAAATGGCCAAATTGCTTGAGTATGGTAACTATTTTGCCAAAGCTGCTCATAGGTAGTGCCATCAAATAGTGCAAACTCAATGTTGTAACTGCGCTCATACGCCTCGTCCTGCCAAAATGCATAATCGTTATTGAGTTTGTCGCTAGTCGAAAGGCTGGTTATTTGGCTAAGCAATACATATTGAGCGTTACTGCGCGAAGATATTTCTTCTAATTGAGCGTTTGAATAGTCGTGCTGCTGCGAAAAGTATTTATCAACGCTTATTGCATTATTATAGTAAGCAATAGGCACTGCGCTCATTTTTGATTTTTGCAGTGAGGTAAAAATATTTTTGCTAATCGCTTTACTTACGTCAAATATTTGACCCATTTTAGCGTGTTCACGATGAACAAGTTGGCTTTGTGTAACGGCCACAAACTTATTAAAGCTATTTTGTGGGCATTGCTCTGTTTGAGAAAAAATATCGAGTCGTAATGTAATAGCAAATTTATTGTCGTATTTATTTTCGCTGACCAGTTCAATTTTTTGAATTTCGCCGTGGCTGCTAATTTTTAGCTGATCTTGCATTAACACGCCATCTACCAAGGTTTGCACCGAGCTAACCCGTGCGCCAGAGAACACTAACGCTTGTGTAATCGCATCTTTTATAGCGGCAGATTTGGCAGCGCTCGTCTCACCATTTTGAACGTTCGCATGGCCCGTTGATTCATACCACTGCGCTTTAGTAAAAGGGGAGAACGTTAATAATGCCGTTGCACTTAACCCTGCAAATGCCAATGATAAAAACGACTTCATACTTTTACTCCAATTAAACGTTAGCTATTAACTAGGTAGAGCAAGGACTGTACCAATGTTATTTGGTAATACTATAAATGGCATTAAACGTGCATATGTACTGCTAATTACTATACGAGGGCTAGATGCTATGCGAGCGATTTCATTACTTATTATACTTGGGTGTTTAACCTTAGGTGGTTGTAGCAGCGTTTTTGATAAGCACGTTGAATATAAATATGTAGAGCCAAATAATTACCCAGTTTTAAAAGCGATAGGGTATGCACCTATTAGCTTACAAAAAGGCGCTAACGCGTCGCAAAAGCAACTTATGGCAATTAAAGCTTCTAAGCTTGAGGCTTACCGCGAGCTTACTGAACAAGTATATGGGCAAAAAATTACCGCAGGAACAACGGTGGAAGGTTCAATTGCTCAAGACGATTACTTAGAAAGTAAAGTGCAGGGGCTCATTAAAGGTGCGCAAATTATAAAAACGTATGCTGTTGATGATATCTATGTAACCGAGCTTGAGCTCAACATGAAGCGTGTGCACGATTTATACATAGGTGAAGTAAAACCACGCGAAGTTAAAAAAGTAACGTACTACTAAAAAAGCTATTCAAAATATCTCATCCTCTTATATTGAGTGCTATGCTGTTGTTAGGATTAATTTTTAAGTAGATTGCGTAGTGCTCAACAGATGTATTTTATTGCCACTTATATTAACAGTGGCTCTGTAAATGGCGTTTAAGCCAACTCATTTAAATCCTAAATTATTTATATGGTGCAAAGCCAATTTGCGCTACCTATTGCTGTTTTTTGTACTCTCTAGTGGCGTGCTTGCAAGCCGACTAACTATTCAATTTAATACCTTTATTGAGCTGATGGGTCAAAAATATGGACCTGCGCGAGCGGCTGTTGCACGTAACTGGCAAAGTATGTTGGTACAAACTCAAAATAAACCAGAACAACAACAAATTCTTATTGTTAATGATTTTTTTGCGCGTAATTTACGCTATCAAACTGATATTTTGCTATGGAAACAAAACGATTACTGGGCAACCCCTTTAGAAACATTAGGCAGAGGCTTAGGTGATTGTGAAGATTACGCAATAGCAAAGTATATAAGCTTAAGAGCCCTAGGGGTGAGCGACGACAAGTTACGTCTTATCTATGTAAAAGCAAAAATTGCGGGCACTAACAAAACGCAAGCACATATGGTGCTAGGTTATTTTGCTACACCAAACGCTCAGCCACTTATTTTAGATAGTTTAATAACAAAGGTTTTACCTGCTGCAAAACGTGTAGATTTAAGCCCAGTGTTTAGCTTTAACAGCCAAGGTTTATGGGCTAATAATTCAACCAAAAGTGTAGCCAGCCCAACAGCAAGACTTTCACGCTGGCGTAAAATTTTGGAGCAGACAACCAAAGAAGGAGTTATGTGGTAATGGCATCATTTTCCTTATCTAAGTACCTTAAAAAACGAAAAATAACACTCAGGCAAGAGCTATGGATTGCTCTTTTAATTGTTATTTTTGTAGGCTTTATAAGTAGTGTTTTAATTAGCACTAATTCGGCTAAAAGTTATTTTTCGACCCAGCTGTACTTAAAAAATGTAGATAACGCCAGTTCACTTGCGTTAATGATTAGCCAATTAGATAAAGACCCCGTTGAGCTTGAATTATTAGTATCGGCCACATTTGATACCGGTCACTATAAGCGAATAGAACTACAAGACCCTAATGGTGAGGTGATTGTTAAACGCACGTTTACCGATGAACTTAAAGCGACGGCTCCACAGTGGTTTAGATCAATTTATGCATTAAATGTAGAGCCAGGGGTTGGGCAAGTAAATGATGGTTGGCAGCAGTTTGGTACTTTGTTTATAGAAAGCCATAGTCAATATGCTGAGCAAGCCTTATGGGAAAGTGCGCTTAAACTATTTTTCAGTTTTTTAATTGTTGCTTTTTTTGCTTGTATAGTTAGTGCTTACTTTTTAAGTAGGATATTAAAACCACTAGATGATGTTGTGTATCAGGCTAATGCATTTGGTGAAAAACGTTTTATTAAATCGAGCGTTCCTCGCACTTTTGAGTTTGCCCGTTTAGTGCAATCAATGAACCAGTTATCTACTCGTTTTAGCCGTATTATTAAAGAAGATAATAAACGTTTAGAAGAGCTTAGATTTAAATCGCAACACGATGAGCTAACTGGTTTAGCAAATAGAGAGTACTTTGGTGCAACGCTTGAGGCTCACTTACAAAAGTCGAAAGATCATGCTCATGGAGCCTTATTTTTATTTAGAGTTGTGAACCTAGATAAAATGAGCGAACAAATTAGCCGTGTAGAAATGGTTAATTTTTTACGTCGTTTTTCGCAAGTTTTAATCGAGTTTTTAGAATCTAATGAAGCACACTTTTCAGAAAACTACATAGCCCGAATATCACATAATGACTTTACTGTACTGTTTAGTGATACTGATGATATTGAGGTATTGAGTGAAAAAGTAGTTAGGCTTCATGAATCTTTTATTGAAGAGTATAAAAATATTGAATTAGCTATACCGCATAGTTGCACTTACATCCAAAAGAATGACACGCGGTTTGATGTATTAAAACGAGCAGATGAACTTTTAAAATCAGCCGATAATAAACCCGGTGTACAAGCAAAAGTAAGCGACAATAAGCAAAAAAGTGAGTTATTTGATGATGCAAGAAGTTGGCAAAAGGCAATAGAAGAGGCCTTAGATAACAAAACACTCGAAATTAATGCGTTTCCAGTAACGAGCTTTTCAGGGCAGTTAATGCAAAATCAATTAGGGCTGAGCCTAGAACTTGGTGGGCAAGTATATCGTGCAAGTTATTATTACCAGTGGGCTAACCGACTAAAGTTATTAGCGCGTTTAGATTGGGGTTTAATTAAGGCGTTGGTTGCCCAGTACAATGCTGAACCACCAAGTGAACTGATTTCGGTTGAATTATCTGCTCAAACGCTACTTGATGATGCTGCACTTGCTTCGATTCTTACGTACCTTTCGGCGTTTCCTGATTTAGCCTCTAAAATTTGTTTTGATATTCGTGAAAGTATTGCCGTTAGCGAAATTGAGATATTCAAAGATTTTTGTGAGCAGGCACGGTGCATGGGCGCTAAAGTAGCATTAAAACGTGTAGGCCCTGAATTTACTAAAATTAATAAAATTCAGGAGTTTGGTCTTGAAATGATTAAGGTTGATAGCGTTTACGGCCACAATATTAGTTACAGCCAAGATAATCAAACATTCCTGCGAGGAGTGTGCACGTTAGCGCATTCAATTGGCATTAAAGTGGTGGCTCAAGGTGTAACAAGTCAAGATGATATAGATACGCTTATTAACTTAGGTTTTGATGGGGTTATCAAAGAGTAAGTAACAGGCATTAACCGTGCGGTTAATGCCCCTTTACAACTAACATTAATTGAATGCGGTCGCGTACTTTTAGCTTATTAAATATAGAGCTCATATGCTCTTTAATTGTACGCTCCGTAATACTTAAAGATTCTGCAGCTTGCTTATTAGTTGCACCTGTTACAACAATATCAACTACTTGGCGTTCTCGTTTTGTGAGTAACTCAAGCTCGCATGTGCTCGCATATTTAAACGGTGTGTTTGATAAAGCCCCCACTAAGTTAGAGAGCAATTGCCCCGGTAACCATATTCCGCCAGAGCAAATAGTCTCAAGTACTTGTTCGATAATTACTTTAGTAGCGAGCGCTTCTACGTAGCCCCTAGCTCCTGCTTCAAGCGCACTTCTTAGTTGATTTATTTCTAGTTCGTTGGTCATAACAATAACCAGTAAACGTTGCTGAGAATACTTTTTAACAAGCTCAAGCCAATTAGATGTACCGGCCAAAACCCAAATAATACTTGATGCCGTGACTCTGTGTGGTTCTTTTGTGCATATCAAGCAACCAGGAAACGCTGTATGCCAGTGTTTCGATTCAAATTCAGGCTGTGTAATAAAAATACTTTGGCGCATTATTTCTCCATTTATTAAATGCTTAACGCTCTGTCATTGCTTGCGATGTAGCTCTAAGAACTGGTTTTAAAAGATACTCAAGTACGGTTTTTTTACCGGTAATAATATCCACTTGAGTGGTCATACCTGGAATAATAGTCAGCTCTTTTGAAAAGTTATTTTTGGTGGTTTTTAGTTGCACCAAATAAAAGGTATTCTCACGGTCATCTGTAATGGTATCGGCGCTAATATGTAAAACCTCTGCCTCAAGGCCTCCATATACGGCAAAGTCGTAGGCACTAAATTTTATCATCGCAGATTGCCCAGGGCGTAAAAATGCAATGTCTTTAGGCGGAATTTTTGCCTCTACTACAAGTTGATCGTCAAGCGGGACAATTTCCATAACATCGCTACCGGGCTGTAAAATACCGCCAACAGTATTAACTAATAATCGCTGTACAGTGCCTTTAACAGGAGAACGTATTTCAGTTTGAGTTACTTTATCGGCCAAGCCAGATTCAGTTTCTTTAATTGAATCTAGTCTAAGTAGCGCTTCAGAGAGTTCATTGTTCCAACGGTTAATCATAACGAGTTCAACTTCGGTTACTTTATTTTTAGCTTCGTTAATGGCCGAGAGGCTCCTATTTATCACTGCCTTGGTTCTGTTTATCTCGCCGTTTAGATCAACTATTTGGCGCTCTAAACGAATAATATCTATATCTGAGATAGCGCCCGTGCGTAACAATGGGCGAGTAACAGAGAGCTCTCTGTTTGTTAAGCGCAGCGCGCTCGTATGCTGTTCAAGTGCCGCTTTGGCTTCAATGTAATCTTGGTGTCGCTGCTCTAGTTGGCGTTTGTGAATACTTACTTGTTGCTCTAATTCTTGGCTGTTACTCAAATAAAGAGAACGCTCATGTTGCACAACTCTAGGCGCATTTTTAATAACAGACTCGCTAAATATGAGCTCCTTTTTTTGAGTGAGTGCTCTGAGCCTCGCTACTTTTGCGCTTAACGACTCAACTTTGGATTGGTTTTCTCTAAAGCTAGAAATAAAGCGGGTAGGGTCTATTTTAATGAGTACATCACCCTCATTTACTATTTGCCCCTCTTTTACATTTATTTTTTCGACCATACCACCATCATAAGATTGAATAAGTTGTAATTTATTGGAGGGAATAACACGCCCCTCACCACGAGCAACTTCATCTAAATTAGCAAAACCAGACCACACAATAAGGCATATAAACGTTAAACAAATTAAATAGAGCAATAACCTAGCGCTTGCTGGCTCCTGTTGCATTTTTTCCCACTGAGCATCTACTACCCAGTCTTGGCTGTTAGGCGGAGAAATCCATCCTTTAAATAGTTTATTAAATACTGATGGCTTGCCTTGTTTTCTTGCTTCTATTGCTCTGCTAACAGATTCAAAGGAGCGCTGTTCAAGTGGTTTTTTATTGTCACTCATGAGGCTTGCTCCACTGTCTTATTATTTAACGCTGCAATTACTTTTTGTTTTGGTCCATCAGCAACTACTTTTCCGTTATCTAAAACTATAATTCGGTCAACAAGCTCAAGTAATGATGAGCGGTGAGTCACCACGATTAAGGTTTTATCTTTAGAATAACCCTTTAAATTGTTAATAATTTTACTTTCACTATTATGATCTAGCGATGAGGTTGGCTCATCTAGTAATAGTATTGGAGGGTCGTTAATTATGGCTCTTGCCATACCTACAGCTTGGCGCTGGCCACCTGATAATTGACGACCTTGCTCGCCTACTTGTAAATCAAATCCGTCTGGGTGCGAATTAATTAAATCAAATAATTGGCTTCGCTCACAGGCTTCAATAATTTGCTCGTCTTTGGCATGCCAAGCACTCATGGTGAGGTTGTCTTTCAAGGTTCCATAAAACAGGGCAACGGTTTGTGGTAGGTAGCCAATATTATGACGAAGCTCAGCTGGGTCAATTTGATGTATATCATTATTGTCCATCAAAATTGATCCTGAACAGGGTTCGTATAGTCCTAAAATAAGCTTTTCTAATGTACTTTTACCTGAGCCATTGCGTCCTAAAATGGCGACTTTTTCACCGGCTTTAATTTTAAAACTAACGCCGTTGAGCGCATTATGAGATTCGTCAGAGTATTTAAAACAGACGTCTTTAAATTCTATATCACCTTTTAAAATTGGGTGGCTTAGCCAGTGCTTACCAGGTGGACGCTCGACCTCTTTTTCCATAATCTCGTTCAGCGATTGCATTGCTATTGCGGCATGATGATATTGTGCTAAAACAGCGGCCGACTGCCCGATTGGGCCCATAGCACGAGACGATAATAGGTAGGCTGCAATTAACCCGCCTTGAGTTAGCTCACCTTCAATAACGAGGTGTACGCCTATTATCATTATTATTACGCCTACGCATTGCTGTATCCATGATGCTGTATTTGATATGGAGCTTGAAACGAGTCGGCTATGTGCGTTTACTTGTGCAATGTAAATGGTCGACTTTTCCCATACAGACTGTGTTTTACACTCTGAGTGAAAGCTCTTTACATCTTCAATATTGGTTAAGCTTTCGACTAATACTGCATTTCGCATTGAGCTTGCTTTCATTGTTTGTTCTGAAAGAGCCTCAAGTTTGCGGTGTGCGGCTATAGCGTAAGCTAATAATATAAGTGCGCCCGCTATAATGGGTAAACTTAGGGGGACGCCAATAATGGCGATAACAATTAAATATAAAACTACGAATGGTAAGTCGACTAATGCGACAAGCGTTATGGAGCTAAAAAAGTTACGTACAGCTTCAAATGATTGAATGTTGCTAGCAAAGGAGCCTGCGGACGATGGGCGGTTTTTTAGTTTCATACCTAATACCCGCTCCATTATTACAGCCGATACTTTGACATCTATTCTGCTTGCAGCAAGCTCTACAAAGTAGCCTCTTACTAAACGCAAAACAAAGTCAGCAGTGAGTGCTATTAAAATGCCAATGGCAAGTACCCATAAGGTTTCTGTTGCGTGGTTGGGCACTACGCGGTCATATACGTTCATTACAAATAAAGGCATAGCAACCGACAAAAAACCCAAAGCAACAGCCGAAATAATTACGTCTTTATAAAGTGAGCGGCATTCTTTAATTACTCCCCAAAACCATCCGTCTTTTGATAGTTTTTCAAGTACAGGTGTTCGCTCATCAAATGCAAACTCTGGTTGAGCATAAATAACTAAACCTACACTGTTAGCAGCTAACTCATCAATGCTTTGTTCGATAACTGATTCTGTAAGTTCTGGGTAAATTACACTCACCAACTGTTTATCGTAATCAATAGAATTAATAACACAGGCTTGGTTATCTTTTAAAATTAAGATGGCAGGTAGCAGTGCTGTATTAATTTTTTGTAATGGCTTATTAACTACTTTTGATTTAAAGCCGATGCGCTTTGCTGCGCGCGAAAAACCTGATGGAGTAAGATTTCCATCAGTTAGAGGAAGTCCATTTAATAGTGCTTCTCTTGAAAACTCTTTACCATGATGACGACATAAAACTGCTAGGCAGTCAACGAGGATGCCACCATGATCAAGTACATCGTTTAATTCCATACACCATCCAATGTTATGTAGAACTGCATAGGATTGTTACTAGTAAACCTAAACTCGACTTAAATATTTCATGCCGAGTTTAGGTTATTTACATAACGTTAATTGTCTTTAGGTATCAGTAATTACAGCTTCGATACGTCGATTCGCAGCATTTGCTCTTACTGATATTTCGTTTACACGTGGTTGATCGATGCCATACCCGAACGATTTAACACGTTTAGGTTCTACATCGAATTGCTTAATCAGAATTTCAGCTACGGCAAACGCACGTTTTTCTGATAGTTTACGGTTATATTTACGGTCTCCATCTAAAGAGGCATGACCTTGTATTTCAACCTGTTTAGTTGGGTTCTCTTTTAAAAAATCTGCAAGCCGACTAATTTCTTGAATATATTGAGACCTTACATCGCTTGAGTCAGCAGAAAAAGGAATACCAATTTCTATATTCGAGGTTGATGCGCTATAAATTGTGCAACCAGATAAATCTACATTTGTACTCAAAGGTGTGCTTGGGCAAGTGTCTTGCTCATTTGGTACGCCGTCACCATCATCATCGGTAAAGCTGCTTGCTGTCGTGTCGGTTTCCAGCGGTATATCTAAGTACCTTGGCATAGCCGTTACACTCATGTATGCATTATCTTGCTTAGCTTTTTTTTGAAGAAATGCCTTGCGGCTAAAAGTGGTTGCTACATCGTAACTCGGACAGATATTTTGTGCGTTATGAACAATAGGGTCGTCAGTTAGCTCTTTTAATGTAGGGTATTTATCTGACATCACGTTAAGTGCTGGCAGTAATTTCCCCATTTCTTTTAGCATAGTTAAAATAGCTGATTGACGGTCGTAAAGCGCCACTATGTATGAACGTGTTGATTGAAATGACTCGTTTTCGGCATCAAGTACGTCTAGTAGAGTTCGTTGGCCTATATCGAATTGATCCTTATATGCAATTTTAACTTTGGTTGATGATGCACGATGTTGATCAAGCGCCGGTAACTTTTGTTCTAATATAGTGACGTTGTAATAAGCAATTTGCAGACTCTGACGGATATCAATACAAGACTGATCGCGTTGATACTTTGCAATGTTTATATCCTGATAGGCTTGTTCTAAATTAGCATTATCAAGACCACCATTATATAAATTATAGCTAATATCGATGCCGACTCGCGCTTCTGTTCTGGTTTCATTTTGACCAAGTTCATCTCTATCTTGGCTACCGTAGCGGGCAGATAAATCTACGTTAGGATGAAACGCTGCTTTTTGTGCTTTTGCGTTAGCTTTTTGTGCTTCAATATTATACAAAGAGGCGTAAAATGAAGGGCTATTTTTGTAAGCGACGTCTAGCGCTTGATTAACTGAAATTGGTATATTTTTTTCATCAAGGTCAGCTTGCTTTATATCGTTCATAGGAAGCTCTCCTACAACCCTTAAGTAGCGAGCGCTTACATCATGTAAATTTGAGTACTCCGTTAATACGTTAGATTGTGCTAAAGATAAGCGCCCACTAATTTGTTCTAGATCGGCAGCGCGCGCTACACCAGCTCCTACACTTTGTTCTATTTGTTGATATACAGACTCGTGCTCTTGTAAATTAGCTTCTGCAAGTTGTACTAACTCTTTGAATTTTTGTACGTCGAGCAGGGCTATTGAGGCTTCAAGTGCTGTTTGTTCTGTTTGAGAAATAAGCTCAAAGTACCTAATGAGTTGAATGCGTTTAAAGCGATCAACCGTATTCGAGGTCCTAAAACCGTCGTAAAGCATTTGAGTAACACTTAACTCGGCTGTATTACGGTTATATTCTTCTTCAATACCGTAATTTCTTCTTTCATATCCTGCACTTGCTGATACATCAACACTTGGTAAATAACCTGAGCGGGCAGCATCTACTCCATAAATCGAAGATTTAAAAGTATGCCATGCTTCTTGTACTTCAGGATTGTTTTCAATCGCTTTACTTGAGACATAGGTAAGTGGCATTGCTGATTGTTCATTTGCATGCACATAGTTTAGTAGAGTTGCGGCTGTAATCGTTAGTCCGATTAACATAGTCTCTTGATGTTTCTTAAAAGTGTTTTTTGTAATCATTTCTTCCTCTTAGATCCTGTTAAGACCGTAAATACTCCCTTAAGTATTTAGTAAAGGAATACTATTTTTGCAAGTAATCGTTTTGGTTAGCATAAAAAAAAATTTCTACCACTTTTTTGTTGATTTTTTATTTTTGAATTTTTCTTCTAAACCTGTACTTGAGTACAGTATCTATGTGGCTTTTTTGTCCTACCTTTAACTTATTAGATTGTTATTTTAATAAGTTTGAGGGTACCAAAATGGAAGCAAATCAACTGGTAGTTATTGATATTCAAGGTTCGGCAGGTGTGGTGCTGGATGATGGGTCAATAAGAGCATTAAATGTTGGTGACATTATCACCGTGGGTGATTTAGTTGTTACTGCTATTAAATCGTCTTTACAAATTGATGTGCAAGGTGAAACCTTATCTATACCCGCAAATCAAAAGGTAAAAATAACACCAGACTTATTAGCGAAAGAAGCCAGAGATTCTAGCGAAACAACTGTTTTTGATGAAAGTTTAGATGAAGCAATTGCAAGCTTAGATTTAGGGGCAGAGCAAGACCCATCAACAGCGGCTAATTCTGATGTAACAGATTTTTTAGATGCGTTAGAAGGTGATGGGGACATTCTAGATAATTTAGAGGCAACAGCCGCTGGTGGGGGTAACGCTGCGGGTGCAGATGGAGGCAGTTCGTTTGTACAGCTAACCCGAATTTCTGAAAGTGTTGATCCTAGTAGTGTTACTTTTGATTCATCTTTTGAGCAAGGCGCTACTGAAGCTTTTAATTTAAGAGATACCTCTGACGGTATTGTGCCTGATTCAACTACTGCATCTATTTCACTTAATGAGCTAGGTATTACCAATTCATCACAACCCACAATCACCGGTACGAGCGAAAACTTAATCGGCGAAACGGTTAATGTAACGGTAACTGATGTTGATGGAAACTCTCAAGTAGTTAGTGTTGTAATTGGCCCTGATGGTACCTTTGAAATAACCCTACCAACACCAATTGCTGATGGCCCTGTAACGGTTGTTGTTGAAGCGACGGATCCTGTTGGTAATCCTATAAACGACACTATTTCAATTGAGGTTGATACAACACCTCCACTTATTGCTATTGATCCTGTTGCCGATTCTGCTTCGCAAACAGTGACAGTGACAGGGACAGTATCTGGTTTGAATACTGGGGATAATGTATCAGTCACGTTAACGGATAGTGCAGGTACGGTACAAACAATAGTTACTCAGGTAGATGCGCTAGGAAATTGGGTTATTACTACTACCTCACCTTTATCTGAAGGGGAGTTTAACGTAAGCGCTGTTGCGATTGATGCAGCTGGAAATCAAGCTATAGACCAAGCTTTAGCGAATGTAGATTTAACTGCTCCGGTAATCACCGTAAATGTAACTGATGAAACAAATAACTCAACACCACCACTTGTTGGAACAACAAATGGTGTTCCTGAGGGCACGCAAGTAACAATTACTGTTACAGATAGTGCAGGACAAATACAAACATTAACTGCAGTTACCCAAGCCGATGGAAGCTGGAGTGTAGAAGTAGGGACTCCTTTACCTGAAGGTGATTTTACTGTTGATGCACAAGTAAGCGACAGTGTAGGAAACTTAGCATTAGCAAGTGATTCAGGAGTAATTGATTTAACGGCGCCTTCGGTACAAATTAATAATATTAACGACACTCAAGACACCACGCCAACGATTACAGGTAACGCGCAAGATGTACCTGCAGGCTCTATTATTAGTGTGGTTATTACCGATTTTGATGGTCAAACTCAAACATTATTAACCCAAACTAACGCTGATGGGGATTGGTCTATCGACGTAACTACGCCATTGGCTGAAGGGCAGTTTGAGGTTGATGCAAGTGTAAGTGATGCTGCAGGTAATCAAGCCCAAGCAAATAACCAAGGTGTTGTTGATTTAACAAACCCTGATATTACCGTTACTGCAATTGCTGATACTAACGATACTACACCAACATTTGTAGGTAGGGTGGAAGATGCTCCTGCGGGCTCTGTTATTACAGTATTAGTAACCGATATTAACGGTAACGTACAAACTTTAACTACTTTATTAAATGAAGATGGCACATGGAGTGTTGATGCTAATGAAATCTTGCCAGGTGGTGAGTTTACAGCAACTGCGTCAGTAACCGATGCAGCAGGTAATGAGGCTACTGCGCAAACAAACGGCGAAATAACGTTTGCTCCTATTTCAATTCAAATCGATGCAATTGCTAATACTAACGATACCACTCCATTTTTAAGTGGTAACACCGGTAATGTGCCTGCAGGTACAACCATTACTTTAACTATTACGGCAAGCGATGGGAGTACATTTACATTACTTGCAGTGACGCAAGAAGATGGTTCGTGGACTGCACAAGTAACAGCCCCTCTACCGGAGGGCGACTTTACAGTAGTTGCTGCTGTTATAGATGACTCGGGTAATGAAGCGCAAGCAAGTGCAGTAGGTAATGTTGATTTAACTGTAAGTATTAATTTTATTATTGATACTAACGATACAACACCTACAATTAGCGGCTCTACACAAGACGTAGAACCTGGTGCGTTAGTAACCGTTACATTTACAGGAAGCGATGGCGTAGCAGAAACCGTGCAAGTAGTTACTGGTGCTGACGGAAGTTGGTCAGTTGAGGCAAGTAATGAATTGGTTGAAGGTCAGTTTAGTGTGGTTGCAACTGTAACTGATGCTGCGGGTAATACAGCTTCTGCAAGTGAAACTGGAGAGATTGATTTAACCGATCCGGCAATCACGATAAATCCTATTGAGGATACGAATGATGTAACCCCATCTGTAAGCGGTAATGTAATTGATGTACCTGCAGGGACCGAAGTTACATTAGTAATAACTGACAGTGAAGGCAATGAACAAACACTTACAACAATTACGAATACAGATGGTACATATACAGCGGATATTATTGCAGATCTCAGTGAAGGTGATTTCACAGTAACAGCAAGTGTTAGCGATACTGCAGGCAATAGCAGTACGGCAACTGTTACAGGTTCGGTCGATTTAACCGCACCAAGTGTGACTATCAACAATATTGCAGATACAAACGATACAACACCTATTCTTACCGGCTCTACCCAAGGTTTAGCATCTGGGAGTGAAGTAACTTTAATTGTTACCGATAGTCTAGGGGCTGAGCAACAGTTAGTTACTACTATAAGTGCTGATGGTACTTGGAGTATTGAGGTTCCAACTGCTTTAAGTGAGGGGGATTTTACAGTAACAGCTAATGTATCTGATAATGCAGGTAACGCAGCTCAAGATTCACAATTAGGCTCAGTTGATACCACCCCTCCTTTAGTTGCAGTAAATGACTCTGCTGATTCAAACGATACAACGCCTACATTTAGCGGAACAACGAGTGATGTAGCTCCGGGTAGCCTTGTTAGTGTTTTAGTTACTGATGCAAATGGTGAGTCTCAAGCATTGACGGCGGTTGTGTCAGAAGATGGAACTTGGCAAGTTGGGGCAACCCAAGCTGTTGCTGAAGGCGACTTTACAATTACGGCAACAGTAACAGACGCTGCAGGTAATGAAGCAAGCGATACTGGTACCGGAACAATTGATTTATCAGCTCCAATTATAGCAATTAATACAATCCCAGATAGCGCCGATACTACTCCAACAATTTCAGGTTCCGTACAAAATGTGCCCGCTGGAACAACGGTTACGTTAACATTGACAGATGCTGGTGGTAATACACAAACAATTACAACACAAACGCTAGCTGATGGTAGCTGGACAGCTGATGCTATTAATGAGTTAGTTGAAGGTGACTTTAGCGTTAATGCCATCGTTAGCGATGAAGCAGGTAACCAAAATGAAACTTCAGCACAAGGAACTATCGATAATACCGCACCAACCATTACGATTGATGCACTCGCTGATAGCAACGATACAACACCGACTATTTCAGGCACCGCAACTGGCGAGCCAGAAGGCACAGTTGTTACTATTACCGTGACTGATGAAGCTGGTAACCTACAAACCATCACTACAGAAGTACTCGCTGACGGCACTTACACTGTTGATGTACCAGATGAATTAAGTGAAGGCGAATACAGCGTAGACGTATCAATCACTGATACTGCTGGTAACGTAAGTACAGAAGTAACAACGGGTACTATTGATACCTCAGCTCCTGCTATTACGATTGATCCACTGGCAAATAGCAACGACACCACACCGACAATTTCTGGCACAGCAACGGGCGAGCCAGAGGGCACCGTTGTTACTATTACGGTAACTGATGACGCTGGTAACCCACAAATAATTACCACTGAAGTGCAAGCCGATGGCACCTTTAGTGTGGATGTACCAAATGAATTAAGCGAAGGCGAATTTACGGTTGAAGTATCGGTTACCGATACCGCAGGTAATGAAACTACCGCAATAACAACAGGCGAAGTTGATACTGTCGCGCCAACAGTTATTATTGACCCCGTAGGTGATATTAACGACACCACCCCAACCATTTCAGGCACCGCAACGGGTGAGCCTGAGGGCACGTTAGTTACTATTACGGTCACTGATGAAGCTGGTAATCCACAAATAATTACTACTGAAGTACAAGCCGATGGCACCTTTAGTGTGGATGTACCAAATGAATTAAGCGAAGGCGAATTTACGGTTGAAGTATCGGTTACTGATACTGCGGGCAATGAAACCACAGCAACAACAACGGGCGAAGTTGATACTTCAGCACCGGTGATCACGATAGACGCACTGGCTGATACTAACGACACAACCCCAACCATTTCAGGTACAGCAACGGGCGAGCCAGAGGGCACAGTTGTTACAATTACTGTGACTGATGAAGCGGGTAACCCACAAACTATTACCACCGAAGTGCAAGCCGATGGCACCTTTAGTGTGGATGTACCGAATGAATTAAGCGAAGGTGAATTTACGGTTGAAGTATCGGTTACCGATACTGCGGGCAATGAAATCACAGCAGCCACAACCGGCGAAGTTGATACCATAGCGCCAATAGTGACTATTAACGCGCTAGGCGATACGAGTGATACAACACCGACCATTTCAGGCACAGTTAGTGGGGAGACTGCTGGTTCAACTATTACTCTAACTGTGACTGATGCTAATGGTGCAGTACAAACAATTACAGCACAAGTAATTGCAGACGGGAGTTGGACTGCAGAAGTGTCAGCGGCTTTAGCAGAAGGGACCTACTCTGTAGATGCAAGTATCAGTGATAGCGCTGGTAATGAAGGCACAGCAAGTGCTTTAGGTACAATCGATACAAGCGCATTGACTATCACCATTGATATTATTGGCGAAACTAACGATCAAACACCTCAAATAAATGGTGATACTTTTAATGCACAAGTTGGCTCCTCGGTTGAAGTTCAGATCACTGACTCAGCGGGTGCAACAATTACTTTAACCACAGTTGTTGATGAAAACGGTCTTTGGAGTGTTACTCCGCCTGTAGATTTAGCTGAAGGCACCATTTTAATTAGTGCAACAGTAACAGACATAGGTGGTGGAACGGCTAGTGCAGAGCTTGATGCTGTAATTGATATTACGCCTCCAACCATACAAGTAAATGAACTAGATACAAGTAATGATACAACCCCAGTTATTTCTGGTAACACAACAGACATAGTTGCAGGCACAGTTATAAATTTAACGGTTACTGATTCTCAAGGGGTTGTTCGCACATTTAGCACTACAACAGATGTAGAAGGTAATTGGATTATTGAACTTTCTCAAGAGTTGGCCTCGGGCGATTACTCTGTAGAAGCTGAAGTATCTGATGCTGCAGGAAATAGCGCTTCAGATACGGCTACAGGCAACATAGATACATCAGGGCCTAGCTTAACAGTTGACTTTGATACTGTAACTAACGACTCAACACCTACCATTTCAGGTACTAGTGATGCAGAAGTTGGTACCAGTATCACGGTTGTTATTACCGATGAAAACGGGGTTGAACAAACACTTACCACCACAGTAGATACAAATGGTAACTGGGAAGTAACTCCACAAACAGATTTAAATGAAGGTGATAACACCATCGAAGTGAGTGTGTCTGATGAAGCAGGAAATACGACAACAGTTACAGATACAATTACATTAGATACGCAAGCACCGACATTAACTATCCAAACTGTTGGCGATGTAAACGACTTAACACCGACATTACAAGGCACCAGTAATGAAATTGGCGGCACCGTTACACTCATCATCACCGACAGCGAAGGGGCTGTGCAAACCATTACCACCACCGTTGAAAGTGATGGTCACTGGGACATTGAAATTCCAAGTGCGCTTGCGCAAGGAGACTTTACTGTAACCGCGAGTATTACCGATGCTGCAGGCAACGACACCACCGCGAACAGCAGTGGTAATGTAGATACCATTACACCCGTTATCACCGTTGATGCATTGGGCTTAGGCAACGACAGCACCCCAGTGATTAGTGGTACCTCAACAGAGCCTGAAGGCACCGTTGTGAATATTGTCATCACCGACAGTAACGGCGATGAAACACCAATTACAGCCACAGTCGATGCGAACGGCAACTGGCAAGCAACCAGCCCTGAATTACCAGAGGGCAGCTACAGTGTGCAAGCCAGCATTACCGATGCCGCAGGTAACACCGATAGTGCCGTACAATCGGGCACCATTGATAGCCTCGCGCCAACGCTTGTGCTTGATACCGTGGGCGCAACGAACGATAGCACCCCGACTATCAGCGGAAGTACCAATGCGCCGGCGGGTACGGTTATTAGCATCAGCGTGAGCGATGGCACCACAACACAAACGTTCACCGCGACAGTGCAAGCTGATGGCAGTTGGTCAGCGGATGTACCGAATGCACTGAGCGATGGTGAGCTCGCCATTGAAGCTAGCGTTAGCGATAACGCCGGTAATACCACTACATTAAGTGAAACCGCAACACTCAACACCACGGCCCCAAGCATTAGTATCAATGCATTGCTTGATACCAACGACACCACCCCAACCATAAATGGTACAAGCGATGCGGCAGATGGCACAATCATTAGCTTAACGTTTGAAGACAGTGCGGGGAATATTACCACTGTTGATACGACGGTAACGGGTGGTGTATGGAGCATTGATGCACCAACTGATTTAGCCGAAGGTGAATACACGGTGACCGCTGAGGTAGACGATGGCCTAGGTAATATCGGCAGCGCCGCCGAAACAGGCGAGATTGACTTAACCGCACCAAGCCTTGTTATTGCAGACAATGATGTTAGCAATGACACGACACCGACTATCTCGGGTACAAGCGATGCGCCACAAGGCAGTGAAGTCACTATTATTGTGACAGACAGTGCCGGTGCACAGCAAACCATTACCGCGACAGTTGGCGCAAGTGGCGCGTGGTCAGCCCCTGTACCGGTAGCCCTTGCAGAAGGTAACTTCACCGTAAGCGCAAGTGTGAGCGATGCCGCAGGCAATGAAGCTACTGCCACAGGCACTGGTGAAATAGATACCATTGCACCGAC